>WQYG01000063.1 GCA_009781395.1 Candidatus Bathycorpusculum sp.
GGTTGTTTCTAAATGTGACGCCATGGTTGATACTTCTCTTAGACTGTGGAAAAATCTCACCACGCCGGACATTTTCACTCAGATCCAAACAATAGCATTATCTCCCTATAGGTGAAAACTCTCAATTGATAAACTTTGACGAAGACGACAATTTTCACTCAGCAACAGCCAATACAATACAAGAAGCCCAAAAGCTTGTTGAAGCAGGATTTGAATATGTCTGTGCTTTTGATAATGTGAAATTGTTTAGAAAACGCAAATAGACCCTATTTAAACATGGGCCTAGATTATCGTGGTGGGACCGCTGGGATTTGAACCCAGGATCGCATGCGCCCCAGGCATGTATCCTAATCCATGCTAGACGACGGCCCCATGTCTGTGATTTAGGGTAAAGTATAGTCATCTGATTTTGTTGTCAATATTAAGGTTTTCCAACAATAAAACACTGACTACAACGTAGAATGGGCAATGTGTAGATTTTTAGTAACTATTCAGTCGGGGATGTTTTGGAATAGTGATGTTGTTGTTCCTGTGATGATTCCAGAGACTGCGTTGAATGCTGAGGTTTTTTGCTTAAGAGCTGTTCCGATAATGGAGGAGATTTTACCAAAATTCTTAGCCCCTTGAGCACAACGAAAACCACCTGAAACCTTTTGCTTCACCTTTACATTCCGTATATCTCGCTCTGCTAAATTATTATCAAACGGCACCCTAAAATCATTCATAAACCTACAAACCTCCCCCGGATAATCAATAAAACGGTCCAAAAGACAACGTACCTTTGAACGCTTCCACACACCCACAACCAAAGGATTCTCTTGCTCACCCAACAACAAAATCTGAATATATTGCTCTGCAAAACGCTCACGACAATCAACAGGCAACACATCCTGATTAGCCTCCTTATAACGATCAACAATTTGCCTACTTTCCCGCAAAAAAGCCAACATCTGACTAGCCCACACCTGCCCCGTATTTTCCACCACACCCAAAAGCTCACGCAGCAAATGAGCATTACACAACGCATGCCTACACTGCTCATATTTGAAATAAGGGTTCCAACAATCATGAACCGCTGTACCCGTGAACTCTTTTAACACTCCATTATCATCAGTACCCACTTGTCCTCGATGTGGATGAACCGTAATATACGTAGCCTCACTCGCGGACGCGGTATGTAACCACTGCAGACCACCACCTACATAAACACCTGTTTCATCCAAATGCAAAATCTCCGAATCTTTTAATTGAGCAGTTATTTCATTTAGAACAGGTTCACTTTTCACAGCAAACTCGCAGACATGATTAACAATAGTACCTACACCTATGGGTATATCAAATACGTCATTTAGAATTTTTTGTGTTTTATCATAACTCACCATGGCGTAGTGGGTAAACAAGACGGAAATAGCTTTTACGCCTTCACCATACTGTACACGAGACGTTATGTCTTGTGGATATTGAGCAGTATTGGTTGTTTTGCAAACTGGGCAAACCAGTTCTACTTGATTATATTGTGTGAGTTGGGTTTGTATTTTAACATCGATTTTGTAGCGGTGATCTATAACGGTTCCGTTTGTGTCTTTGATGTTGGTGTTGTTGCATTGTTTGCAGATTTGAGGTTTTAGTTGTATGGTTTTGTCTGGTTCACGTGTTATTTTTAGTCCATGTCCTTTGTGTCCGAGTTGGCCGCCAGGTTTTTTGCCTGTTTTTTGGCGGCGTGATTGTGGTTTTCTCCACATGTCATTTGAGGGCGGCATTGAGCTGTTTTTGCTGTTCATATTTAAACGGGCTTCAAGTTCTGCAATTTTAAGAGCCATCGTCTGAATTTGTTCCTGCAGAACCAAAATTATGTCTATTAATTCATCCTTGCTGAGCTTTTCTAAATCCGACCGTTTCATAACACAACTACTACGTACTCTACCACACCAATTGTATTATGTAAACCATGTGCACAGCAACCACTCAAAAATGCTCATGCGACTGAACAGTTACGATTTTTATAATAAAGAGTGTTTGTGGCTTGCTATGGGCGGGTTGTATTTGGGGGATTATTTGTGTTGATAAGGTTATGTTTTTTCGTTGAATAGTTTTTTGATGGCGCTAAGTCTTGCTTTTTGGGCTAAGACGTCACTTGTAACCACAGTTAAAGCCTCTTCAGGACACCACTTAACACATTGAGGACCGTCTTGTTTGTCTTTGCATAGGTCGCAGGCGTATACTGTTTTGGTTTCGGGGTGGAGCATCATGGCGCCGTAGTCGCAGGCTTCGATGCACCAGCCGCATCCGTTGCATTTGTCTTTGTTTATTTGGATTGCGCCGTTTTCTTTGGATTGTGTTAGGGCGTTTCTTGGGCATGCTGAGGCGCAGGCGGGTTCTTCGCAGAGGCGGCAGGTTACGGCCATGTTGGCGATTTGGTTGACGCGTACGGCGCGTATGCGTGATTTTATGGGGTTGAAGACTTTTTCTTTGTTGTATGAGCAGGCGTATTCGCATACTTGGCAGCCGACGCATTTTTCTGGGTCAGCTGAGACGAATTTTCGGTTGTGAACACTTACCATTGTTTAGTCCTCTTTCCTTTCTTTTGTTATGTTCTCAAGTTTGAGATGAGTTTGGAGTTGGCATCAGGTAAAGCTACGGGCGCTTTTCTGTGTGACCGAAGAAATCGGTTGTTCCAACAGTTTAAAAGAAGTATAGGAGTTAAAAAGTATATTAATATAGTGGATATGTTGTTTTGAAAAATTTCAGAAAACGATTGTCAATTAAGATTAGTTGTATGTGTTTAGTTCAAGGGGTTTTGATAGGCTTATATCCAAATACTGACACTTGTGTGTATGTAATAATGTTTGCCAAGTAAAAGCAACATGAAAAAGTTAGACCCGGAAGAAAAAGTGCAAACTAGTGCTACATTTTCACTGAGAGCTAAACACATACGAAAAATTTTACAAGCGATGGACTCGTTGTTTAATAGCTAGGCCTAATTTTATTCTTGGCAAAAATATTGTTTAAAGAAAAGAAAAGAAAGTATAAGATGAATAAGTAAATAAAGAAATAGAGTGTAGTGGTGGAGTTGGGGTTATGGAGTTGTTTCTTTTTGTTGTTGGTTTCGGGTTTCGCCGGGTGTTTGGAATAGTTTTTTGATGGCGCTAAGTCTTGCTTTTTGGGCTAAGACGTCACTTGTAACCACAGTTAAAGCCTCTTCAGGACACCACTTAACACATTGAGGACCGTCGGATCGGAATTTGCATAGGTCGCAGCTGTATACTGTTTTGGTTTCGGGGTGGAGCATCATGGCGCCGTAGTCGCAGGCGGAAATGCACCAGCCGCATCCGGAGCAGTTTTCTTTTTCAAGTATGATGCTGCCGTTTACTGATTGGGAGAGGGCGTTTCTTGGGCAGGCGGCAACGCAGGCGGGGGTTTCGCAGAATCGGCAGGTGACGGCTATGTTGTTTATTTGGTTTTCACGTATTACGCGTATGCGTGCTTTAGTTGGGTTGAAGGCGCGTTCTTTGCCAAAGGAGCAGGCGTATTCACAGATTTGGCAGCCGACGCATTTTTCTGGGTCGGCTGATATGAATTTTCTTTCGTGAAGTTTCGCCATTGTTATGCCTCTTTGTGTTCTATTATTGAGAGATATTCGGTTAGGCCTAATTCTTGAAGTTTGGCAACTGTTGGTGTGCCTTGTTTGTCGTATCCACGGGCTTGATAGTAATCATCAAGCAGTAAGTCAAGTTCATTTTGGGTTACAACGGCACCTTTTGCAGAGCCATCGTCGTTTATAGGTTGGTTCATAACTTTCCAGGGTAGGGTGTCATCTTTGCGGGTTAGGCCTTCACGGGTGTTTATGAGTTTTGCTAGGGCTTGTATGCGTTCACCGGCTAATTCAAGCTCTTGTGGAGTTATGCCTAAGCCAGTTGTTGCATTGTAGATTTTTGCCATTTCTTCAAAGTCTTTATAGAAAGTGCCTTTAGCGTTTTTACATACCAGCAGAGAGTCAATTATGTTGAATTGATTTTCGAGGTCTTTTACAATTTTACCTCTGCCCGCTTCAGCTTTTAAGCGGTCAACTTTGCCTCTAAGATCAACCGTTACAGCGCCGCTTCGGTTGTGGTCTGCACCTCTAAAGGATACAGCACAGCTGAGGGCAGCAGTTTTAAGGCATCTTAGATCATACCCGGTAACTTCTAAACCTTTGATGTGTTGCGCTAACGGTTCGGCGTCACTGCCAATTTTTGCTGCCGCAGCTTTAACACCGTCTGCAAATATAGCACCTATACCGTCTTGTTTACCAATTTTATCAATAAGGGCGAGCATTGCACTTGCATTGCCAAAATGTGCATCTATGCCGTCAAGTTTTTCTTTAGTAAGTATACCTTTTTCGCAGCAGTCCATAATGAAGCTTATGACACCGCCTACGCTTTGTGCATCTAAACCAAAATAGTTACACCGTTCAGCAGCTTTTATAATAGAGTTTAATTTGTCTACGCCACAGTTTGGTCCAAATGCCCACAGGTTATCATATTCAATGCGAGCCATGACACCTCTATAGGCGCCGTCTTTAATTACAGCTACATGTTCGCATCGCATGGCACAAGAGTTACAGGCAATGATTTTTGCAATAAAGTGCTGATTAATTATTAAGCTGCTAATGTTTTCAGCTAGTTCAAAATGAGAGTTATTATAGTTGCGTGTTGGAACGCAGAACATGTTGTTTTGATGCATCAAATTCTCTGTTGAACCCATGGTACGGTATTTTTGTGCAGCGGGTCCTTTCATGCGTTCATGGAACTCTTTTACTAAATTGAAGAATTCGTCGGGTTTAGAGATTGCAACATCATTTGTGCCTCTTACCGCTATGGCTTTAAGATTTTTAGAACCCATAACTGCGCCAAGACCAGTGCGACCTGCAGCACGGGTTTTATCATTAATTATACAAGCAATTTTAGAAAGTTTTTCACCTGCAACCCCTATAGATGCAACACGTACGTAGAAATCGCCGATTTCGTCTTTTATGGCATCTTCAACTTCTGCAGGTGAACGACCCCAAAGTTTACTTGCGTCACGTAACTCTATTGAATCATCGTCAATTAGAAGGTAAATGGGTTTTTCAGCTTTGCCTGTTAAAACCACTGCATCATATCCAGCACGTTTTAATTCAGTGCCAAAGGTGCCATGATTTACTGATTCACCTACACCGCCTGTTGCAGGTGATTTAGATATAAATGTGTGACCGTTTCCGCCTGTGGGAAACATTGTTGCTGCGAGTGGACCAACTGAAAGAACTAGAGGATTTTCAGGACTGAAAGGATCTACACCTTTTTTTGATTTGGACAGATAAAGATACATACCTAGTCCAAGACCGCCAACATATTTTTTAGCAGTTTCTTCGTTAAGTTTTTCAGTGTAATTCTTACCAGTGGTCAAATCGAGATATAATATTCTTCCTGCATAACCGAGCAAACATATCCCTCAATGAGCTTTAAGGATTGAGGCGTTTAAAAGTATATTAACCTAATGGGATCTCAAGATAAAAATTCATGCAATTTTTGATATGGCAATATATGTCAGTTAGGATTAGTGAAACTGTAGTAGGTCATTTTTGGTTTTCAGGAATTAGAAATTAATATAAGTAAACATGTTTATGAAACTGTTTGATTAGTAATGTTAGATTCTGACTGGAAGTATGTGGAAACTGCTCAAAAAAGGGTTAGAACTATAAAAGTAGATATGGAAAGTCGTAGCGTGAATGTTTTTGATTTAGAGTTAGGCTGTCCCTTGAATTTTAATGCTGATCAAAAAATAGATTTAGAAAAGATAAAAAGAGCTAAAATTTACTTGGCAACTGTCAAAATTTACAAAGCAGAATTTACAGAAGAACTTGAACGTCAGATGATTGAGTCTGCATTAGGCAATCCTGAAGAACTAAAACAGGTCAGGATTTTTAAAGAATCCGGAGCTAAACCAACAAGGTTTGATTTAATAGAGTTACACCATTAAGCAAACAATTGTTAGAAAACAAATTATTGTTTGTTTTCTGTTTTTTCTTTACTGGTTTCACGTGTTTCAAGTAGTTGGGTAACGATTTTTTGTCGTGCTTTTTGGGCTAAGGTTTCTGCTGTAACATATTGCAGAGCGCCTTCGGTGCACCAGGCTATACATTGAGGTTCGCCTTTGCTGTTGGTGTCGGTGCAACTATTGCAGGTGTAGACGATTTTTTTTTCAGGATGTAAATTTAGGGCTCCAAAGGAGCAAGCACCAATGCACCAGCCGCAACCAGTGCAGGCGTGTTCATTGACACGGATAATGCCAGTGCTTTTTTCTTGTGAGAGGGCATTTTTTGGGCAGGATGCAACACATACGGGGTCTTCACATTTTCGGCAGGCAACAGCCATGTTAGTTAACAACCCCCGGTTGATTACGCGAATGCGTGATTTGTTTGGGTTAAACGTTTTTTCGTTAGCCATACTGCAGACGTATTCGCAAATGCTGCATCCGCTGCATTTTTCAGGGTTTGAAACGATAAATTTTCTATCTTGAGGACGAGTAGCCACTAGTTTTCCTCCTGCTGAGCTCTTGCGGCTGCTATGGCACTTTCAGAGATATAAGAAAGAGAGCCTAAGCCTAACTGTTTTAGTCTATCAGGGGTTGGAATTCCATCGGCGGTCCAGCCACAAGTGGCATAGTAATCATCAAGACCTAACTGTAACTCATCATCAGATACAAACACGTTTTTTTTAGACCCTTTAACAGATACGGGACAATTCTTAAGTTTATAGGGAAGATCATCATAGTTGCGGGTACCCTTACCTTCCAGTATGTTAAATAATCGTGCAAGATTCTCTATACGCTCACCAACCTGCTTTAATTCTTCTTCTGTAACAGGGATACCTGTGGCAAAAAAGTAATAATCTGCTAAATCTTGCCAAGTATAGACCTCAGAGGTTAACTTGCATATTATTAGAGAGTCTAAAACATTATATCGATGACTTACTTCAACAAGCGTACGGTCTACACCTGGCTTGTTCTCAGTTTTAGGACAGCTAAAAACCCCGTTAACATCTAACAATTCTGCACCACTACGCAAGCGTCTATCACCACTAAACATTACAGAAAAACTTAGAGCAGCAGTTTTTAACGTCCGCAAATCATACCCAGGCAACTCTAAACCTTTAACATGACAAGCATACTTGAGGGCTTCACCACCAAAGGTTTCTGCAGCGCGCACCACACCTTCAGCTAAAACATTGCCCAACCAGTCATCACGTTTACCAATTTTGTCAATCAAATAAAGAAGAGCATCACCGTTTCCAAACCGTAAATCAACACCCTCACCATCAGCAATAGCCCCCGTTTGCTTAGAAGTAAGTATCCCTTGCTCATAGAGATCCATAGCAAAAGCAACTACCGCCCCAACAGAGAGACAATCAAAACCATAATCATTAACCAAACAGACTGCTTTAACAAGGACATCAAAACAGTCAACCCCACAAAGAGACCCCAAACTTAGAAGACAATCAAAATCAAACTGAGCCATTTCACCCTTAAAAGACCCATCAGGAACCACCGCAATACTATTACAATTCAACCCACAAGTTGCACAACCAACCACACGTTTAACATAACGATCATTTAAATATTCAAAACCAAGCTTTTCAACACCTTCAAAAAAAGTGTTACTCCAATTTTTTACAGCTACAGCTGAAAGCGAATTTAACTCTAACAAACTTTTAGAAACCAAAGGTTGATACTTGTTGGTTTGCAAATTTTTTACACGCTCATAGCGGGTTTTTACAAATGACGTAAAAGACTCCAAATCTGCAACATTAACATCATGCGTACCGCGCACGGCTATAGCTTTAAGGTTTTTAGAACCCATTACTGCACCAAGACCTGCACGACCCACAGCATAATGCCCATCGCTTATAATTGTAGCAAACCTGCAAAGTTTTTCACCTGCAACACCAATACCCGACACACGAATAGAAAAATCACCTACCTCATTACGGATAGCTTGCTCAACTTCCCTAACAGTGCAACCCATAAGATGCTGAGCATCCCGAATTTGCACTTGGTTATCATCAATCCACAAGTAGGACAAATGCGCAAGTTTACCTTTAATTACAACAGCATCATAACCCGCACGTTTTAATTCAGAACCAAAAAAACTTTGAACCTGCCCCTCACCTACACATCCAGTTGAAGGAGATTTGGAAACTACCACATAACCATTCCCTGCCAAACCTAAAGTACCGCTTAAAGGACCAGTACAGTAAATCAAAGGATTGTCAGGATCAAAAGCATCTTTACCAGGTTTTGAATGCTCCATAAGTAAGTTTATACCTAAGCCCATACCGCCAAGATATAGTTTTGCTGTTTTTTCGTCAAGATCTTCAGTTCGACTTTGTCCAGAAGTGAGATTAACATGTAAGATTTTGCCAGCATAAGCCTTCATGTGCCATGTTCCCTCTTATATGTAAAAATAACTGCACAAAATATATTAACTTAATTCTGAGCGAAGAAAAAATTATCCAAACACATAATCAGTTCCAAAACACGGATAGCAGGATATTAATAAGCTAAAACAAGTATTCTTTGGTGTAGTAAACAACTTACAGGGTATTATCAAATCAACAGAGGGCGCAGGTGCTTTGGAGAATAAAATGCTTAAACTTAAAAGTCGGTTTCCGCAAGGTGTAGTTAATTTTTTAATTTTAAGTAGTGTAAATATTGCATATTTTACAGGTTTTAGTGGTGCAACGGCGCTTTTAATTCCTCAAGATGGAGAGAGTGTTTTGTATGTTTCTGGAACTAATTTTGAGCAGGCTAAACATGAGGTTAAAAATGCAAGGGTTGAGCTGTTAAAGCGTGGGGAGAATCTGTTTCAAAGGATAAGTCAAGAGTTTGAGGTTTCTGTGAGAGCTAAATTGTCAGTTGATTCTATAGGCATTGAGAGTTGGAAGAGTTTAGCTAATGTTGTTGGGGGTGAGGAGGGTCTTGTGATGGCGGGTAGTGTTGTTAGGGGTCTTCGGGCGGTTAAGTCATATGATGAGTTAGAGTTTATTCGTGAGGCTTGTAGAATTGCAGATGTTGGTATAAGTACTGCGTGTGAGGTGGTTAAGCCAGGTGTTAGTGAGCAGGAAGTGGTGGCAGAGGTTGAGTATGTTATGCGGAAGCGGGGTTCACATGGAGTTGCTTTTAATACTATAGTTACGTCGGGTGTGAATAGTGCGTTTCCTCATGGTTCGTGTAGTAGTCGAACTATTATGGAGGGGGATTTGGTTATTGTTGATTTGGGTGCGATGGTTAGGGGTTATCGTTCGGATGTGACTCGAACTATTGTTGCAGGTAAAGTTAGTTGTAGGCAGCAGGAAATTTATGGTAGGGTTAGAGTTGCGCAGGATTTGGCAATAAGATCTGTAAGGGCAAATGTGAGAGCTGCTGCTGTGGATAATGTTGCTCGAGAGAGTATATGTAGAGAGGGGTTTGGGGATTATTTTGTTCATAATGTAGGTCATGGGGTAGGTTTAGAAATTCATGAAATGCCCACTTTAAGTCCTGATAGTAAAGATGTGTTGGAAGCGGGAAATGTTGTTACGGTTGAGCCGGGCATTTATATTGTAGATTTTGGGGGTGTTCGAATTGAAGATACCGTGCTTGTAACAGAAAAGGGAGCAGAAAAACTTACCAATGCTGCATACCTCTTTTAGTTTGTTAGGAAAGTCTAAATGTAGCATGTTTCTTTTTATTTTAGGGGCAGTGAGTAAATGATTAGGCCTGTGATAATTCTAGTGGATATGCTTAACGATTTTGTTACGGGAGTTCTTAGGGCTAGGCGTGCAGAGAATATAATTGTGCCTTTGCAGTGTCTTGTGAGTGGGGCGCATGAGAAGGGTGTGCCGGTAGTTTTTAGCAATGATGCTCATTATAGTCAGGATTATGAAATTACACAAAAATGGGCACCGCATGCTATAAAGGGAACTTTGGGAGCGGAGGTTATTTTGGAGCTTGCTCCTGATTTGACTAAAGATTTCATCGTGGAAAAACATACTTATAGTGGTTTTTATGAGACAGGTCTTGATTTATTACTTCGGGATTTATACAGAGGAGAGGGAGCAAAAACGGTAATTTTTGGCGGTTTACACACGCATATGTGTGTAAGGCATACTGTTGCTGACGCGTTTTTTAGAGGCTATTCCATAATTGTTGCCAGTGATGGTACAGAAGCCTTCACGGCGCAATATCATAATCAGGGGCTTAAATATTTAAAAAATGTGTATGGAGCCAAAATTTTAACTGTGAAAGAGATTGTGGAAGATTTGGATAAAAATATTATCCGTTAGGAAGGGTGGTGTTCCAGTAAACTATATTTGGATATAGTTTTGAGTAGTCAAATCTGGGATCTTCGTAGACAATATCAAACTGTAGACCACGCCAGGTTTCCATCCATTGTACGTTTGTAAGAATTTGAGGAGATTTTTCATCTTCAGGCCATATACCCCAGATAGGATCAACAGTAATATAGTCACTACGGCGCATGCCCCAACCATAATTTTGAGGTAAAACCAAAACCGTGTCAGCCTGCACTACTCCATAAATTGACCGCGGATAAGACTGGGTGTACTGCCAAAACTGATGCATCATCTCAAACTGTCCATCTGAAAGAATACCATAGATGTTATCTTCAGGATGCGTGGGATAATTGAAGACTATAACATATTTAGCACCCGCACGGTAAGAGTCAACCATATAGCGATAAATTTGTTCATCACTTCCCAAATAGGGAGGATTATCAGTTTCCCAAGTAATTATGGTACCCCATTCTTTATTCTGCACCATAGCAGCACCTCTACCTAAAGCTATCTGACGACTTGCAGTTTCATTCCAACCTAATTCTGTAAATACAACATCATATCCAGCAAGATAAACCCACCAATGTAACATTTGATCAGCAGTAAACAATTGTACACCCTTATCTTTGGCATCCATCATACTTGTAGCATTTCCAGACGCCCCATATTTAACAGCATGCATAAAACGTTCAGCAGCATCAGCATAATCAGTTGCATAAGTAAAATGTCTAAGCTTATCAATTTGTCTCTCACCATGCTCATCATTCAAATACACACCCAAAAATTTATCACCCCACCGATAATGGGCCTCATCCAACCATTGCTGATGCCAAGGATACATCGTTCGAGAAATAAAATCAAAAAACACAACAAAATACAAACCAGAATCTGCTGCATAATCACACACCAAATTAAGAGCAGTCTCATTAGTAGCTACACCCCAAGAAGCTACAACAAAAAAATTAGTGTAATCCCTAACTTTATCAATTAACGGCAAAGCCTCTTCCGCAAATTCACCACCAAAAGAAACCCCAAAATAAAAATCATCAACCCCAACGGTAACATCACTATGATACAAAGACAACGCAGGCAAAAAAACAACAAACCCCAACAAAAAAACCAAAAACAAACCCTTAAACTTCATCACTCATCAAAACGTACTACTATAAACTAATCAATATTAAGGTTCCTAAAACAACCAACAAGAAAACAAAAACTAAACAAAACAACAATCCAAACAACTAACACCAACACAAACAGAACAAAAACATAGACATACAATTCACAATAAAACTTTAAGTAAACTACTAACCCAACAACAAAAATACATAACACCACCATTTAACCCCCCCCCCAGACTGTCTAAAAACTAGCATAAAAAACCAGTAAAATTCAACACAAAAACCTAATTTTTAAACCTACACAACAACACATACAATTCACACATCTAGTTCAAACTAACCAACA
>WQYG01000064.1 GCA_009781395.1 Candidatus Bathycorpusculum sp.
ATGTTTCAGTTGCCGGGAGAAGCAGCATATTTTGGTGAGATGACTGAGAAGCAAAGAGATCTTTATACTGCTCTTGGAGTTGAGCCCCCCTCATAGATATAATTTTACGGGATTTCAGGATATTATACTGTATCATATGGTGGCGATGGGTTTACCGGTGGAGTAGTGCCTGTAGATGATCGTAGCCCTTATGTTAGCGGCAGTGTAGTACAGGTGTTAGATCAGGGTGACATGGTCAAAGAAGGTTATGTTTTCCTTGGCTGGGCTACAAATCCTGCAACAACAAAAATAACACATGCTCCAGGTTCCACCTTTAACCTCTTTAGCGATACAGTATTGTATGCTGTATGGCAACCCGAAAAAGAAAACGATCTAACTGTTCCATATACGGTGCATTACTATTTAGTTGATACAACAATTATTTTGACTACAAGTAAAACTGGTACCGGCATTATGGGCACTTTAGTAACTGAAAACGCCCCTGCAATTGAGGGCTATGTTGCTTTGAATCCAACGTCTGTGACTGTAACACTTAACGCTGCAGACAATGTATTTACCTTTTATTACACAGAACGTACGGATATTGAGTACAGGGTGAATTATTTAGAACAAGGCACAGGCAGAGTATTGGCTACACAAAAAGTTGTAACTGATCAAACTTTTAATACATCTGTATCAGAGTCTGCTATTGCTATTTCGGGATATGCTGCTGCCAATTCTTCCTCCATAGTTACAACACTTAACGCTACAAACATTGTGATTACATTCTACTATACCACAAACACAACCAGCCCTCAACCATCAACCTCAACAAATAACCCCTCATCAAAAACACCACCGCCTACAAAAACCACGCCACCTCCAACATCTTCGACATCACCACCTCCTATAGATACTACACCTCCACCTACTGAGAAAGATGACAACACAAACTCAACTATCTGGGCTTCCAAAAACATAGCGATAACCGTGATAACAACAGTAACCATATTAACAATATTGGCTGGCTGCATATTGCTACTACGCCATCGAAAACAGATATAGCCACTTCAACCATAGCAAACGGAACCAAAAATCCTCACAGTCTTCTTTTTATTTTCAAACTATTTATCTGCACATACGATTATGAAAATAGACGTTAGTTGTGCAGATCACTTATTTCGAGCGCGGGATTCCGTTATTTCTGAAACTGTGTCTTTACAGGTTACAAACTTTTTTTTGTGTTCCACGGGCATAAGAACTAAATAGCGCCAATTTTTTAACGCCATACCTTTTAGCGATCGGATTAACAATTTGCTTAATCTTATCAACCGTATAGACTTCAACCATACTACAATCGCCTGATTTGCTATTATTCTTATTGACACTACTGTTTTTATTTATTTTTTTAGTCGCTTGCTGCTCTTGGGGAGCCTCATTCTCGATAGGTAACTGCTCCACAGACCCAATCAACCTCTCTTATTGCTGCATTCATGCCCTCAACAGTTTTAGCTAAATCTGTTAAAAGGTCTTTATTTCCTTAAACTCAACTTAGTTGTCATGATTCTTTAACCCCTAACAGACTATGCCCCATATTTAATGCTTCTTTTAGCCCTTTATCGGCTTGGGGCATAAGTGTTGGGCTTTAAAGTTGATTTATTTTTTCTGACAAATGGGCAATTTCCACGCTTTGATAATTTAAATAGCTGTGATTTGAGCTTCTTGTTTTTTACATTTGTATGGTTAATGGTTGTTAAACTTGTTTACCGTAATGTAAAGTTGTACACAATTGTAGATGTTGTTGGTGTGTTGTTAAAAAGTGAAATGAAGTTTTTTAGAGTTAAGTGTTTGGTGCAATTTTGTGACTATGTGGTAGTTGGCTTGTGTTTTAAAGCCTTTAAATGGTGTGTCTTGTTTCTGTTCTTAATCGTTTCTGATATGTTGTGATAATTTGGTTGTGTGTGGTGTGAAGGGTGTTGTTTTGCTAACTGGAGGGGGTTGTTTTGAGGTTTGCCTGTTTGGTGTTGCTATTTTTAATTTGTATTCTTGTTTTAGTTGAATTGTAACTAAAAACATGTGTTTTTCTAAGCACAGCAAATATAAGGAACCCTTACATTAGAAACCGCAAAGAAGTGTAGCAGTCATGACAGAAAGAAATGTACTATCTATGGTAACCTGTACTAGTTGTGGGAAACCAATTGCGCCGGGTTCAGAATCAACAAAGTTTCTGTGCCCAAACTGCGGTGAAATGCAGATTAAACGTGATGGAAAATGCCGCAAATTTGGTCGCCTCTACAAATGTCCAAAATGTGGTTTCCAAGGACCATAAATAAATAACAAGTTAATGTTTGGTGAATTTGATGGGCGCTATTCTTGTAACATACAAAGTCTTTCCTGAAGATATATTGGAAAGTTTTGATCCTCTGAAAGCTGAAATTATAAAAATCCTCCCCGATGCCTCTAAAATTGAGGGTTGGGGCGAAGAACCGATTGCTTTTGGTCTAGTTGCATTACTAGTCCAAATACGCTTTCCTGAAGATGTTATGGGTCTTGTTGACACATTTGAAGTTGAACTTGCTAAAATTAAAGGCGTAAGCCAAGTTCAAACCTTCCAAATCCGCAGAACAAGCAAAGACTTCTAACCCTACCTTTTTATTTATTTGTCATTTATTTGTTTATGCATTTATTTATGTAACTTTTAATGCTAAAATTATGATAATTTCTAACGATGTTGATGTTGAATGTGCTTGTTGTGAATGTGATGTTGTTTTTAATTTGTGCGTCGTGTTTGTTTAGGTTGTTTGTTTGTGGTGTTGTTACCAAAACACACTTACTTAGGTGTAAACATGATTATTTGAACAGGAGAAAGATGTATTGTCTGATCTAGTTGGTATTTGTGAGTATTTGAGCCTTGATAAAACTTGTATTATCTTTAGTGATACATCTGCTAATGCAAAAACTAAAAGTGGTCGGCAGTTGAAATGTAAAAATGATCAAAAGAATGCTTGTTGTTATCTTTGCATTTATAGAACATGTTGTGACATTAGCTGTCAATATCTAGGGGGCCAGCCTGAACGTGGTACAGATTTAAAAAATGCGTCTGATGACAAACTAGCTTCCTGTGAAAATAATGATGATAACGCTGACATTGTTAATGATGTTGTTGGTGTTGAAAAGTCTCTTTGTAGTGAGTCTTTGCCTCATAAGGGTGCTTTGGATGTTTTTTGTTTTTCTTGTAACACAGAGATGGCATGGGCTAAAACTCAGTTCACAGTAGACAATTGGTGTGGCAACAAACCTTCTCTAGCAGCTAAAAATAATACTGCTTATGATGCTGTTGATGTTGTTGATAAGGTGTTGCCTGTTACTGTTTTGGTATGTCCAAAATGCGGTAAAATTGAGTTTAAAGCTGATTTAACCCAAAAAAATACAACTCGTGTTGTTGTTGAGGCGGAGGAGATGGTGTAGTATGGTTCATCGTAGAGTTCGTGGTGGAAAATTTAAAATCAAACATGTAGACGAACCCTGTCCGGTCGAATTAGATCAAGAGATAGATGTAACTATAATTGATTTAGCCCCTAACGGAGATGGACGATTAAATGTCCGCGGATTTAGCATACTTGTACCTAAAGCTAAACCTCGTGACAGCGTAAAAATCAAAATAATCAAAGTTGAAGAAGAATACGCCATAGGCCAAATAATCCCCTAAACAAACCTTTTTTACCATTCCTATCCTATGGACGCGGTAGTCTTTTTCTGTCTGTAATGTAGATCATGCCTCAAAAGAGTTTGAACCCAAACTTTATTGCGCTACACGTAACTCAAAAAAGCCGGCTTCCAAGAATTTAAAATAACAACATGCTCTTTTACCATAAACAACGCCTATAATGTTTATGTGCCATAAACATTTTTACGGATAAACTGCTCTTAGGCCTGACTAAAGACAGATGCCCTGATCAGTAGCATGTCCTAAATCTATATATGATTTAAGGGGTTATCTGTGTATTTGAAAGAAGGATTGTTTATGTCTGTATTTGTTAAATCTAAAACTGGTTCACATACTGCTTGCCGTAGAAATTTGATAATTGCTTCTTTGATAGTTGTAGTGTTGGTTTGTTCTTGTTTGCTTGTTTATGTGTTTGTGATAGATAACGGGGGTGAGGTTCATGTTAAAAATGAGGTTGAACTCGTAAGAGCCATTGATGCTGTTAAAATTGGTGAATCAGCAGTTATTGTTTTGGACAACGATATTCTCTGTGCAGTACATATTACAATTCCATCTCACAAAGACATCACTTTAACAAGCAACGGAAATAACCAGTTCAAACTAGTCGGAGGAGCTAAAACATTTTCTGCTATTCGGGTTGAGTTGAGTGGCGTTTTAGTGATTGATGGTATATGTGTAACTCATGTAGAGGGTGTTAGTAGTAATGGAGTGCAAAATTTTGGCACTTTCACAATGCACAGTGGAGAGATTTCCGGTCATTTTGGTGCTAGCGGGGTAAGTAATGATGGCGTTTTCACTATGACGGGTGGAAAAATAACTAACAACAGTTGCTATACATCAGGTGGCGGTGTGTACAATGGTGGCACTTTTACTATGACCGGTGGCGAGATTACAGGTAACAAAGCAACAAACAGTGGCGGAGGCGTAGCCAACTATGGCACTTTTAACTGGACTGGCGGAGACATTTTTGACAACACAGCTAACACCGATGCAAACGTGTATTATGAACCCTAGTAACAAAAACAGCACCTTAGGATAGCACAAAAAACGGTTTCCTCCTTCTCCCTTATAGTTTATTTATGTCTGTTTAGGTGGTTTTGGATGGAAATGTAGATGTATTTCTGTTTAAAGATAATTGGTGTTTGGAGATGTTTGAAGAATGGTTAAATTATTGTATCAGGGGCATGGGAGTCTTCGTTTTACCTTGCAAGATGGTCGTGTGATATATGTTGATCCATATGCAGGTGAGGGTTATGATAAGCCTGCTGATGTTGTTCTTGTTACACATGAACATTTTGATCATAACAAACTAGATTTGATTACTCAAAAGAAAGACTGCAAAATTATCACAAATAAAGAAGCTTTAGCGGGTGGTAAACATAACTGTTTTTCTTTTGACGGCATTGAAATTGAAGCGGTAGAGGCACAAAATCTTAGACACAACCCCGCACAATGTGTTGGTTTTATCCTCTCCCTTGAAGGTATTAAAATTTATTGTTCCGGTGATACCTCAAAAACAGACCAAATGCAAAAACTTGCTAAACTAGACCTTGATTATGCACTATTATGCGGTGATGGCATATACAATATGGGCCTTGAAGAAGCCGCAGAATGCGCAAAAACCCTGCAAGCAAAACACAACATCTTGATCCATGTAAAACCGGACGCACTATTTGACTTAACAAAAGCACAAAAATGGACTGCCCCAAACAAAATAATTATACAACCCGGCGAAGAAAAAACGCTATAAACACCTCAAATTTTACCTACACAACTATTTTTATCAAACAACAAAAGTTACTACCTACACACGCACAGATAAAACATCAACTAACAACTAAAAATATAACACCCGACACCAGAAAAATTTGCTACTTAATAAGTCAAATTAAACAAACTTTTTCAAACTTTTACTTGCTTCTATAAACCGCAAAGACGCCAATTCCCCAAGCACCGCCAAATCCTCCGTAGGCAAAAAACTCGAAGCAGACACATCATAGAGAATATTTACCGCAGCACCAAACTCATCAGAAACATGAAGAATAAACGTCAAAGGAATACCTTTAAACGCCAAAACCTCAACAGACACATCACCCAAACCCAACCGCCTACCCCCCAAAAGCTCTGCTGACTTTAAAAACAACTCTGGGCTTTCACCAAAAACCTGCTCCAAAGGCTTTATCGCCCTATTAATAAACGCTCCCTCATACGCATATCCGCCAGGCAAACCCCCAAACTTGACAAGACTACCCACCAACGACACCTGCTTACCCATTGTATAATGTCTAAGCATTGGCACAATAAACTTTACAGCCAACTCTTCCGTTAACTCTTGAGCCAAAGAATTAAAATCATCAATAATAGTGCCCTCTTCTAAGTTAAGAGTAAAACCCAAAAACTGATAACAAACTACACCTATTAACTGCTGAAGTCTCATCCGAACTTGTTTATCAAACTTGAAAGCAAACACATAAACCAACAATAACTACAACACCCCAAACAAACTTAAACTTTAACTTACACTCTACACAACAAACACACACCCATCATTTCGCGTTAAAAACCTGTCTGATTCTGGAGACTTTACTATTAAATCACTTGACGGCGTTTCTAATTAGAGTTTTCACCAAAATAGGCTACTGAAAGGCAAAATTAGTTTTTTGTGTTATCTTGCGATGATTTATCTGTTATGTTTTTGTATTTGTAGCCTGTTTGCCTTTACAAACTGGGTTTAAAGAGAATATTTTCATATTTTGTACAAACAGGATCATTGATTTTTGCAACACGTTTAATGTGTAACGTTGTTTAGTAACATTTTTGTAAACCTTTGTTGAAACGCTGAATGCATGCCCTGGGAGACAATAAAATGAACAAACAAACAAAAACCTAACTTAGGTATTGCAGGGCATACATTCATGGATGACTATGCTGCTGTAGTTTATTAGTGTGTATTACTTACACAAAATATGTCCAAAATGCTATGATTATCCAGTAAATGGGGGCTTTTAATTTTTTGATAATGATTTGAAAGCGTGTTGTTATTGGTTGTTTACAAATAGTCTGTTAGGGTAGTGTTTTCGGTTGGGTAATCAGCAATACCTGGCATGTATGTTGGATGTTTTTCTAGTTCAATTTCGCTGGTGTAGATTGTTTTGTTGAAGGTTAAGACAATGTTTGTTTTTGTTAAGGTTATTTCTTTGAGTTTTCTATTTCTTTCTGTATTTATATGTGGCATATATGTGGTGATTAAAATTATTTGGTGTTTTTTTGCAAAACTTGATAGGTAATTGAGAACTTGGCTGTAAACTTTTTGTGCTTCTTCTTCTGGGATGTCTTCATCAAGGAAAGATCCGGCGATGTCTGAGATGATTACTATTTTGGTGTTGTAGCGTTTTATTGTTTCTTCCAGTTTTTCCATTATTTGTGATGTTAATTGATAAGCGGTGAGCGCCTGTAAGACATGAATGTTTTCTAGTACTTTCTGGGGGTTGAGTTCATGTTGATGTGCACTGGGTGTTGTTTTGTATAGTTTAAACGTGTTTCCTCCATCAATGAAAACTATGTTGCTTGAGAGTCCTCCAAGTTGTTTTGGTATTTGGGCTCGGACACATATTCTTGTGGCAAATGTTATCAATGAGGGTGAACCATAAAGAACTGCAAAGTCGCCTGGTTTGAAACATGGAAAGAGTTGGTCAACAGTTGGTATGTTTAATGTTAGCCGTGTTGGTTGCTGCTGTTGTGATACTGACGATAATGTTGTTGTTGGTTTTATGAGGAGGTTTTGTGTCATCATTTATGATGCCTTCATGACGACTCTTGTTTTTTTAGTTATTTAAGGTATCATTGAAACTACTTTGTGGTGTTGGTGAGGGGTAAGTTAAAGTAAAAATGTTTTCAAACTGTTACTCAATGCAGTGTTAAATGAATTTATGTTTTCTTTTTGTTGGGTCAGTGTTGTTTGACGATTTCTCACTGCCTATTGGCTCAAAGCCGTCGCCTCACATCATTCCACATAATTGAGCGTTTTTGGGGAATTTATTGATTTTGTTTGTTTTACTGCTTTGTAAGTGAGAAAATGTGGTGCAGAACTCTTTTTTTATTTCTTATTTTTGATGATTTTTTCGTCATTTGTCGTATCTAAATCTTTAAAATTACCTCTGAATAGTGTGGATACTTGATTGTGTTAGTGGTGAGGTGAAAAAGAGAATGTTGATGTATCGTGTTGATGAGGATGAAGAGTGGGAAGAAGGCGAAGATGAAGAGTGGGAAGAAGAAGAATGGTAAACTAATTGTTGCTGTTGG
Organism: Candidatus Bathycorpusculum sp.; assembly: GCA_009781395.1. Taxonomy (GTDB): domain Archaea; phylum Thermoproteota; class Bathyarchaeia; order Bathyarchaeales; family Bathycorpusculaceae; genus Bathycorpusculum. The sequence goes on from WQYG01000064.1 coordinate 8,009, forward strand.
TGGCTTCTCTAAATCGTATCTTTTCTTTCATTTTCTCTAAACAGTTTTTTGATGTTGGGAAGGGCGTGTGTTTTATGTTGCTTGTCGAGTATGGTTTATTACTGTCTTTTTAATTTTTTATTTTTGCCATGACAAGAATTGCTGTTCTAGATCAGGATCGTTGTAAAGTTAAGAAGTGTAACCAGTTATGCGTAAATTTCTGCCCGATGGTGCGTAGTCGTGTTGAAGCCATACGTGTAGAGGGTACTAAGGCTATTATATCTGAGATGCTCTGTAGTGGCTGTGGTATTTGTGTTAAAAAATGTCCTTTTCATGCAATAAGTATAGTTAATCTGCCTGATGAGCTTGATGATGACTGTAGTCATCGTTTTGGTGAGAACAGTTTCAAACTTTTCCGGTTACCCATGCCTTCTGCCGGTACGGTTCTTGGGTTATTGGGGCAAAATGGTATTGGAAAAAGTACGACTTTAAAAGTGTTTTCCGGTGAGATTAGACCTAATCTTGGGCGTTATGATAATCCTCCTATGTGGAGTGAGATAGTTCAGTATTATCGTGGTTCTAATCTTCAAGATTATTTTCAAAAAATAAGTGAGAAAAAAATTAAGGTTAGCAGTAAACCTCAGTATGTTGACAAAATTCCTAAAGCGGTTACAGGCAAAGCCGGTGACTTGCTAGAGAAAGTAGATGAGCGTAAAATTCTTGACCAACTTGCTGATGTGTTAGAGCTTCGTAAAATTTGGGAGCGCCCTCTTGAGGTTTTAAGTGGTGGCGAACTTCAACGTGTTGCAGTTGCAGCCGCTTTAAGTCGAGAGGCAGATGTTTACCTTTTTGATGAGCCTTCTAGTTATCTTGATGTTAAACAGCGTCTTACTGTTGCGCAGGCTATACGTAGTTTAAAGGAGCAGCAAAAAACTATAATTGTTGCTGAACACGACTTAGCTATTATTGACTATCTTTCTGATCAAATATGCGTTTTTTATGGTGAACCGGGTGTTTATGGAGTTGTTTCTCATGTACACGGTGTACGGACAGGCATTAACATTTACTTACAAGGCTACATCCCTGATGAAAACATTAAATTCCGCAAAGAATCCATAGTTTTTCAGGAACGCCCCCCCACAGCAGGCACAAATGTTAATGAACCCTTGCTAAAGTGGGACGCGTTTGAGAAAACTTTTCAAGGATTCACCTTAAAAGCTGAGCCTGGAGAAATTCGCGGCGGCGAAATAATTGGCATTTTGGGACCTAACGGCATTGGCAAAACTACTTTTGTAAAAATTCTTGCAGGCTTAGAGACATCCGATGATACACAAAAGTTTGGAGAATTAACAGTTAGCTATAAACCCCAGTACATAGCTCCTGATTATTCTGGCACAGTACAAGAGTTACTTATGAGTGTAGCTAAAGAAAATTTTGCTTCTTCTTGGTACAAAACTGAAATTGCCCAACCCCTACGGCTTCATGCTCTTATGGATAGAAATGTAATGGAACTTAGCGGAGGGGAACTTCAAAAAGTTGCCATTGCCGCCTGCCTTAGCCGTAAAACTGATTTATACCTCCTTGACGAACCTAGCGCTTATTTGGATGTTGATGAGCGTTTAAATATAGCTAAAACTTTGCGACGTGTAGTTGAAGCTCATGGCATTCCCGCATTTGTAGTTGAACATGATGTTGTAACTCAAGACTTTATTGCTGACCGCTTAATGGTCTTTAACGGCGAACCAGGTGTTTTAGGCACTGCAAACACACCCACTTCGTTACGACAGGGTATGAACATGTTTCTCAAAGACATGAACATAACCTTCCGCCGGGACCCAACTACTTTACGTCCACGTGTAAATAAGGAAGGTTCTCAAATGGATGAATTCCAAAAAGACCTAGGCGAATACTATTACACTAAAATTATCAAAACAACAGACGACAAAAAAGATGATACAGACCCAAAGAAAAAACAAAAATAACCTCTTCTTTTCTTATGTGTCTTTTATTTTAATGGATTCTTGTTTTTTGTTATTTTCTTGTTGTGTTTTGATGTAAGAGCGTTTTATGAAATTTGTGTGATTTTTAAACGAGTTAGGTTATTTTTCCCGAAAACTACATATGTGGTGAGTGGGCGTTATTAGCGATTTGAGGATAATTCGTAGTGTCATCTTTCATTGAAGATCTAATTGCGCGTAAAGTGTTCAATAACCGTGGCGAAGAAACCATTGAAGTGGACATTGTAACCTCTTCTGGGTTCGGCCGGGCGTCTGCTCCTGCGGGTAAGAGTCGTGGTAAGGCTGAAGTAACGTATTATGCACGTGGTGGTGTTGATGCTGCAGTTAAAAAAGTTGAAGAGCTTGTTGCTCCTGAACTTGCAGGTTTAAATGCTGATTCTCAGGAAGAAATAGATGCAGTTCTTCATCAGCTTGATGGTGATAGCCCCGATTTTAAAAATATTGGTGGAAATGTTGCGTATGCTATCTCTTTAGCTAATGCTGAGGCGGCTGCTGATTCTCATGGTTTGCTTTTGTTCCAGTTTCTTGGTGGTAATGCTGCTACAAGTTTGCCTTATCCGCTTGGAAATTGTATAAGTGGTGGTCAGCATGCACGTGGTAAAGCTCCTGATGTTCAGGAATATTTGGTGCTTCCTCATGGAGCTGAAACTTTTCTTGAAGCTGTATCTGCTAATGCTCTTGTTCATAAAAAAATTGGGGATGCTTTAAAAAAGAAGAGTGCCACTTTTAATGGTGGGAAAAGTGATGAGGGTGCTTGGATTGCCAATATTGATGGTATTGCTGCTTTTGATGTTATAGCTAAGGCCTGTGAAGAAGTTGGTAATGAGCTTGATTTTGAGTGTAGTTTTGGTGTTGATGTGGCTGCTTCTTCTTTGTGGAGTGAGAAAGAGGGTAATAAATATGTTTATGCAAATGAGGGTGTGAAACGTGATTCAGGTGAGCAGCTTGAGTTCATGAAAGAGTTAATTGAAACGTATCATTTGTCGTATGTGGAAGATCCGTTTCATGAGGAGGATTTTCAGAGTTTTGCTGAGTTAACCCGTAAAACTAAAAATTGTTTGATTTGCGGGGATGATTTGTTCACAACTAATACTGAAAGGTTAAATAATGGGTTAAAGCTTAACGCTGGAAATGCAATAATCATTAAAGTTAACCAGATAGGGACACTGAGTGATGCAGTTAACACAATTGAGCTTGCTCAGAGGCACGGTTATGATCCTGTTGTGCCTCACCGATCTGGAGATACCTGCGATTGGCATATAGCCCATTTGGCTGTAGCTTACAAATGCCCCATCATTAAAACAGGTGTGGTGGAGGGTTCGCGAATCGCAAAACTCAATGAACTCATAAGAATTGAGCATTTCCTTGGAGACAGGGCTAAAATGGCAAGCCTAAAAATACAGAAAACAGAGGAATAAAAATTGGCAGAAGACCAAGTTAAAGAAAATCAACCAGTTGAAAATCAACCCGAAACTGAAGAGGAACCTCTAGCTACAAGTAAAGTAGAGGAAACTATGGCCGAAGAACCAACGGTAGAGGCAGAGGAGGAATCTATCGTGGAAGAACCAAAAACAGAGGAAACTATGGCAGATGAATCAGAGGTTGAGGAGTCTGTTGAGGCAGATGAATCAGAGGTTGAGGAGTCTGTTGAGGCAGATGAATCAGAGGTTGAGGAGTCTGTTGAGGCAGATGAATCAGAGGTTGAGGA
>WQYG01000065.1 GCA_009781395.1 Candidatus Bathycorpusculum sp.
CTGCTTCGTTTTCGTTGTTTTGTTTGTGTTTGATTATTTTTTCTCTTTCTTCAATAGTAATTGCTCTTGGCATAACAACATAATAAACAAACATATAGTAAAACTTTACTCATGTTGCTATATGTAAGTAATATGCAATTGTTACAAAAAAGCGTCTATTGCAAAAATAGCTCAAAACCAACCCCAAAAACAAAAACCTATTACTTAATTCGGGAAGTTAGGGGTTAAAACCAGTTTAGGGCGGCAAGATAGCAGAGTTTTCATTATCAAGTTGTAAACGATGTGTAAGGGATTGATTGAAAATAAAGTTTACATTTAGTTAGTGGTGCATGTCGGACTAATAGTGTAATTCCACTCACCATGAAACACATCTTTCTGCAAATTCACCGCCAACAACTCCACATCAGACACCTCAACACCCCGCCTATACTCACTATGATCAACAACACACTCAACCCGCAAACCCGCCTCAGTCGTAGTCCCACCAATCAAACCAACAACAACCGCCAAACTAACCAAAGGCTTCCCACGCCAATTCTTACTAATAAACGAAAACAAACGATGCTCAACCTTATTCCACTTAGACGTCCCCGCAGGAAAATGAGACACCCTAAAAGACACCCCCAACTCATCAGCCAACTCTTGCAACTTTACCTTCCAAAGCTCAACACGCACCCCATTACTCCCCCCGGAATCAGCAGTAACGTAAACACTCTTAACACCACCATAAACCTGCTGACCCATCATATACCACCACTTCCTAATACTCTCAACCGCAAACTCTGCAGTATCACCACTAAGACCCACATTAACAAACCCTGCATTCTTAAAAACATCATAAACACCATAAGGAGTCGCCTTACCCAACTCTTTAATGGGAAAATCATGATCCAATGTCTCAACAGGTTCATGCTTTTTACTATATTCAACACCGTTGTTTTTAAAATTTCCAATGTTTTCTTTCTTTTTAGCGTCAATAGAAATGACTGGGTTACCTGCGTTTAGGTATTCTTTTGCGGTTTTGTTGATGTATTCGAATTGGGCGTTTCTGTCGGGGTGGCTTGGTTTTATGGCTAAGTCTTTTTTGTTTGCTTGTAGGCTGTATCCTTGGGTTTTTAGTATGTCTGTGATTGTTGTGTCGCTGATTTGGTAGCCTTTTTGTTTGAGGGTTTTTTCTATGTTGCGGGTGCTTTTGCTTGTCCATTTTAGGGGGTTTGTGGGGTCGCCTTTGGTGTGGGGTTCTAATAGTTGGTCTATTTCTTGGAGTATTTGGGGGTTTTTGGTTTGGATGGTTTTTCTGCCGGCTCCTTGTTTGCGGCTTCTTGTTTGGTGTTGTGGTTTGTAGTTTTCTTGGTTTATTTCGTGTAGTCCTTGGGTGATGGTTACTCTTGAGACGTGGGATATTTTGCTGACTTGTGTTATGCCGCCGTGGCCGATGGCTTTTGCTTCGTTTGCTAGATATAGTCGTCTTTGTCTTTCGTTAAGTAATGGTAAGGTGTTGAGAATTCTCTCTGTTGACGCTGCATCCATAATATTAAAGTAACATCACACCATATAAATGTAAAGTTTATTTTCAAGCAGTGCCTAACGTTGTTAGACGTATCGTACATGGTACTGTAGGTTAACCGTTTTTTTTATTTATTGTAGTGTTTATTCGTCGAATCCGTAGTCTTTGACGCGTAGTGTTTTGCAGTTTTCTGAAATTGTTCGTACGACTTCTTTGGGTAGTCCGTTGGGTGATTTTACGTTTAGTTCAAGTGTCACGTCTACTTGTGCGTTATCGACTGTTGTGATGTGGTTGATGATTTCTTCTACGAGTTTTTGAACGTCGCGTCCGATGCGTGTGGTGTCAAGTTGTGCAGACATGTAGAAGTGAGTGTTTTTTGCGGTTAAACTGTTTGATTCATCAGACGCAGGTTTTGTTTCAGTTGTTTTGGGTGTGAGATAGTTGGTTGTTGTTGTGGTCGGATCTGTTCTAAGTGGGGTGTAAGTATTTGTGTTGTTTCTGGTTTGATCGATCATTTCTGCTTGTTGACGTGTTGCTTCTTCTGCTAGTTGTTTTTGGGCAATGTTGACTTTCACTAAACAGTCTGAAGGCTCAATTATGTTGATTTGTTGGTTGAATTTTAAATCTATATATCGGGTGCCATCAAAGTCTGCGGCGAGAGCAAAATATTCCGTAGAGTTCACACCTCTGCGTATAGTGTCTTCTAATACTTTTTCATTTGTTAAACGTGGTAGATAACAATAGGTGCATAGGTGTTCCCATAATTGTTTAAGGGTAATATGGTTTGAGTTGCGCCAAAGAATATCATTTAAAGCCATAAGTAGCAGACTTGGTGCCCACTGTGAAATAAGAGCTTCATCTTGCAACATTTTCTTTGCCGCTTTAGCAACAATAGACTCAGAACCACCACTGATGCGTATGGTATCCCACATGATTGTTTTTATATCCACTACCCGATCAATGTGTGGCACCAAAAGCCAACAATACACTTCTTTTAACTGTGTATCGACTGTTTCGTTACTTCGGGTAAGGTTGTTATCGGTTTCACGGTTTTGTGCCGCATCAAGATTTAGATCTTCACTATCATTCTTAATGGATTTCCACGCAAGATAACGCCTAACTTCTTGTTTTAATGAAGCCATTAAATCATGATCAGGAGCGATGAAAGCAAGCATATTGCGATAAATGCGCGGTGTGTTTCCACGATTGTACAGTATGTCTGTAACTGCCTTCATTGCACCACTTTCTAAATTGTTTAATCGATGCACATCAACTGATCGGAGAATAACAAGGCGTGCATTTTGATCGTCGAGTACATCAAGGGAGGACGCAGGACAGATGTGTACTCCAGCAAATGAAGGGTCTTTACTTAGTTTGTGAAGACGTTTTTCAATCTCATATTCAACATCGGGTAAAGCTATTTGTTGTGCACGATCTTCAGCGGTTTTACGAAGCGTCGGGCGACTATCATACCAATATCGATCACCTGAGGGATTATTATACAAAAACGTTAGCGAATTACGTAGAGTGTTTAATGCATCATTAAATTCAGCTATGTTTTCGCCTGGCTGCACAATACCTAAACGTATGCGTGAAGTTTCAATACCACGTATAGCTTGTTCACGCCCTGTTGGCGCACTACCAAGCATAATTGTTCTAGCAACACGTCTTGCAGCACGCTGCCTACCATATCGGCCTCTTTCATCAGTTTTATAAGGTATAGAATCTTTACCATCGACTTCCTTGTCAACAATACCATTCCAATTTTCAGATAAATACCTTGTAAGTTCATCACGCACATTTGGAACATCAAATGGAACAGAACCAGGCATTATCAAAAGACTCGGATCATTAGTCATCCATAATTCATAAACAACAGCAGCCATTAGACGCAGTACACCACGTGTTCGTTGGAATCGTTCAAGCGTTGACCAGTTCTTGTATAATTCGTCAAACACTTCTGGATGAATAGGATAACAGGACACCATACGTTCTTTGTAGTCAAGTTCCTTTGTTTCAACAGGAAAAACAGCAGTGTTTTCGTTATACATACGACTAAAAGCAGCACAAACCTCATCACGAGCATTTGGATTTTTACAGTTAAGAAACAGCCTGCGGCGAACCACTTCAAAACCTTCGTTAGCAGTAACTGGTTTCCAAATAGACTCCATACGCCCAAAAGTATGCTCTATTGCATCAAGCGCAGTTTTACCAGCCTCTCCACCAATTTCAATAGTAGATTCAGGAATTGACGCAACAACAAGACTGTTTTTACTTGCCCGCGCAGCTTCAGTTACTTCCTGAACAAACGTTATAAAATTATCAAAAGTACCTGCAGGTAAATCCTTTGCCCCATACAGTTTTTTAGCATAAGACACAAGCTCATCCATTAACACAAGACACGGTGCAGCAGCATCAAATAACTGTTTTAAGGTCTCCGAACCAGGTGAGACACCTTTTCTATCTGAGTCTCGAACAAAGTCATATAAATCAGGGTTATTTGTTGATTCTGCAAGCTGTGCGGCTATCTCACCCCATAAGGTGTTAATGGTAATACCTGGCATATTTTTTGGTCGTCTACTTTTAGCAGGGTCAAGATCGATTCCAACTATGACGGCGACATTTGTTTTTGGTAAAGTTGTAACACCTGCACGTTCAAGCACTGGTTTCACGTTGGGGATTTTGTCTACATGAACGGTACCACGCATAAGGTGATATAGGGCAAGCATACTGTGGGTTTTTCCTCCACCAAACGCTGTTTTTAACTGAATTACTGGTTCACCATCTTTACCACAAACACGACGAAGCGCCTGTGTAAGCAGTCCAGTCATGCCTTCAGTAACAAATGTACGGGCAAAAAATTCTACAGGATCACGATACTCAAGAGCGCCTTCTCCATGAGCAACCTGTGCAAGATTAGCAGCAAATTCGGCATTCTTATAGCGTCCTTGCGCTACATCTGGATGCGGTTCAATTATATCACGCCAACTCAAAAGCCCCTGTGGAGGCAAATATTGAGGTATTCCTGCGTTATGTTTTGCTTTTTCTGTGGGTACTCCGTTAGATGCTGAGAGCAGGGTTGTTGAGCCGTTTTCTGAGCCATAACGGAATGTACGCAATATCATGTGGAGTTTTTCGGTCGCTTCAGGGTCAATTTGTTCAGCAAGTCGCGCCATTGTATCAAGGGCACGCCATGTGTCGCTATCTGAAAAATCCACACCACCTATAGGAGCTATCTTGTTTCGAAAACTCGCCAGTTCTTTTGCCCATGTACGGTGATCAATGGATAATTTTTTCTGGAAAACGGTCTTCCAATGTAGATCACTAAATAATAAAAGACAAGTGGCGATATCAAGAGAATTAGTCAATGTTGCTGACTCGCCAGCTTGCGGTAAATTACGTTTCTGCTCATCATGCAGAATTTTTATCACACCTTCACGCCACCAATTGTCAGCGTCATATTCAAGAGATAATTCGCGTTCGATGTATGATGCTAACATGTCACGTAAAATTGTGAACCCTTGCATTACACACTTTTGATTTTCCATAATTACTTAACCCGTCCCTTATTTTTATTTACTGAATCAAACAGCGTTACCTGCTTTGTGTTTTGTCTCTTTGATCGCAGTTCCGCTGCTTTTGATTGTACTTCTGGCCACGCTATAACAAGCGAATTATATGCATAGGCCTCTTGTGTCCAACCTTTACGTTCAGCAATCGTAAACAATCTATACGCAAGAGCTTTTGCATATTCTGCATTTGAACCAAACATATCAGCAATTATCTCCGCTGTAGCTATCACACCACCTTTTTCCATTGCACGTGTAAGTTGTTGAGTCAATAACCAAGTTATTTTTTCACTGGTATCAACTTTTTCAGGAATTTCGGCTCTGGTAAGCAAACGAGCAACGCCCCTCTGTGCGTAAAGAACGCCACACTTCTCGAGTTTTTGTGTTGACGTATTTTTTGCACGTGCCAATACATCAGCATCACCGAACTTCATGTCGTTAAAAGCGTATTGAGTATAAAAATCGACACAGAAACGACTATCCCGATCAAGTTCACCATCCTGCTCTGTGAAATAAAGATCAAGTTCATGATTGATAATTTGTAATGCCGAACGAATACTCATTGGCTTTCCGTCTGCTTCAAGCACTTTTGAGAAACGAGAGTACACACCCATCCCAGGACCAATTGCACTCTGCGCTAAATCCACTGGTGCAATGTTAGATGCTTGCAATTTATGGAGCGCAGGTTTGAGTTCATGCTTCAACGTGCTGATGAAATCTCGGCGGGTGCAAATTGGTGTATCTGTAGAACGTTTGCGGCAGACAAGAACTATAGATGACGCGAGAGCATTTGTGCCGTTGCCGATCATGCGCCCATCACGTTCGGTTCTCATCGGCCATGTTCCAGTGATTGCAAAACCAGACTGGATCAAAGCTGATAACATAGTTTCCCAACCAGTAAATGCTGTTGTCTTTTCTCCATCATTTTCGCTTTGCTTATAGGCATAATAAACTGTTGTTGGAATATCAACATAAACAGAATTATTAATTTGCCGAAAAGCATTCAACATTCCATTTTCGAAGAAAGTACAAGCCTTTTCTTTGTTTCCATCAAATCTGTACGTAGTGGCAACCAATTCCTCTGATTTAGGTACAAGCATCGTACAAAAAAGTTCAGAATAGACACTTTTCAACGATTGCCTCATCCAAACATAGAAAAAATCAGATAAATCAGCATATGCGATATTATCATAATATGGAGGGTCAGTTGAAACCATAATGTTTCTCAACCCGTTTTCTGATTGTGCAGCAGCTTGTACCGAAAAGCCACCACAAATTACTTGTGAAAAACACATAGTTATTACTTTACAAATATAATCAAGCTGCTGCCCGAGTGTACCGCCACCATTAGAAAATGGGTTAGCTTCTGCATAATCCCAAACCATAGGCAAAGCTTGTCGTCCAAATGAGTTACCAACAATTTCATTTTTAGGTTGATTAAGCCAAGGACACAAGGAATTTGAATAAATAGCCAGTTTATCTATTCCGAATCCCAAATACACGCTTACCGCTTGAGCATATTCTTTGCTTCCACCGTCAGCCTGAATTTGAGCTTGTACTTCAACAACAAGATCACTAAATGTAGTCAGCGTAGTTAATTGACGATTTGTAAACAGCTGATACCAATGTGAGAAACCGTAGCCACGTCCGCTCACCAAGTCGGTACACTCCTGGTTCATTTCAGCTTCTGGTTTCCATTCAGGCATTGAACAAACAGCAACATTTTCGTGTATAGCATTTGGTGAGAAATAAAGCCGACCTCTATCGCCCTCTGCAACAATTGCCATTAATCGTGCGCTTGAACGTTTCGTCGCAAATTCTGAACGAACGTATTCACCAGTAGCGATTTCGCCACAACACACACATTTAAATTTTCCGCGAGCTATTTTCGGCGGTTCTGGCGCATTCTTGCCATATTTCACTTTATAGCAAATTTTTTTGCCTACGATTAACGGCTGAATAAACACTTCTTTTCCTTTCTTTTTTGATAATTCAAAACTACTTGCTAAAGGCATTTCACATCCACAAGCGGGGTTGGGGCATTTTACTGTCCGTGTCCATATCCAGGCGATGACTGTGTATTCCTGTCCATGGGTGTTGTTGATTTTCGGATATAAATGTCCGATTTTTTCAAAAGCTTTTTGTTTCATCCATTCGCCGTAATAGCGTACATCTTCTGCAAGTCCTTGTGCGCCTTTCCAATCTTTTGTAGAGTTTTTCCATTGTGATTTTGGGTTCACTGGAGGATGCCCTGAAAATTTTGGAGGTATCTCAATCATGGCTTTGTTTATCATTACAGCGACTGGGTTTAGGTCGCTTGCATGGGCTTCTAGTCCAAGGCGTTGTGCTTCAAGAGGAATCGTCCCCCCCCCCCGCAAAGGGATCAAATAGCGCAGGAGGGTTACCATTTGTAGATCGATTTATCTCTTCTTTTGCCGCGTCAAGCACATATTGGTTGTTAGAGTTTTCCCATTTTACGAGGTCTGTTAATATTTTGAAGAGCCGTTTTCTTTCATTATTTTGTGCTTCTTCAGTTGGGAATTGTTCTGGTAAACTTGATGGGTCGTCTACAAGTGATGCCCAGATAACGGCACGGGCTGCTGCTAGTGGTCGTCGTGCCCACCATAAATGAAGCGTAGATGGGTGTCCATGACGTATGGATTTTTCACGTGCAGATTCTGCATTTATCGCTTCTAAGGGTAGTGCGACTTCGATGAGTTTTTTCTTGTACTCCAATACTTTAACCTCTTTTTAAGACAACCTCTGCGCCGTTCAACAATTCTGTAATGTTGTAGTTTACGCTTGTTGCGGCGAAGTCGGGACGTTCACGGAATGGTTTTTTCAAGTATACGGTGCTTGTGTGTGTTTCGTCAACTTCAACAATTGCTAGTATATATTCAGATAGTTTATTTAAGGATGTTAAAATTTCGTTTTTACTAACAGTTATGGTGGTAGCGCCTTTGGCTCGTCCTTTGACCTCTATAAAGCGAAGCGACACCCCATTTGAGTCGCGTTTGTTTTTGGGTATTTGTGATTCTATATCATAACCTACTTTCTCAGAACTAACATCGACTGGAATGTAGCCAAGGGATGTTTCAATATCCATTACGGCTTTCATGGCGCTAAGTTCAATTTCACGTCGTGCCTCAACATCATCTGTGAAAGTGTCGGGTTTACCAGTTAACTTGTTTAGTAATCCACGGGGAATTACAAGGGCGCCTCCAACAATCACAGGTGGCATGGCTATTATGAGTTTTTCTGCGTCCAATTCGGCTAAACGCTTTTTTAGGCGAGCCTCAAGGTCTTCTGCACGGCGTAGAGCCATTTGTGAGTTTAGTTTTGCGTTCACTTTTCCCGCGGTTTCTTTCTCTTTTAAGTCGTTGGCACGAAAATCCCAGTACCGTATCTCTGCTATTAATCGTTCTTTTACAGCCTTTATTGTTTTATCAATAAGTCTTGTTTTGCGGCCTCGTACTTCAGCAAGATGAGCAGGGATAACTTGTGAAATAGCATACTCAATTGCTATATCGTCCACATTTATCTGCAACCATTTTTGATTGGTCAAAAACAAATGAACCGCGTTTTGTTCTTCCTCTTTAGCTGCACGATAATCAAGATAGGGGGCATATCCCGCATTTGTTGTTGTGTTATTTTCTTTTAACTCAATAAAATGAATATGTTTAGAGATTACTCGTTTATTTCCACTGGGGGCTAGAATACCGTCTTGCACTGAATCCTCAATATAGAACAACAAACGCGCATCAGTGCTGTAGTCATTATCGTCAATAAAAACTGCCCCACGTTTTAGCACATCCGTATTGCGTTCACGCACAAGATCAAGAGTTGCTTCCAAAAGCGGATGGCCCGGCGCAATAAGCTCAGCTAAAACTTGCCCCTGCACATTACAGTATTGCTTATCAAAACAAACCCGCTCATAACGGGAAAGCATAGAATCTCCAAACCCAATTTGCCTATCACGATTCCGAACAGCAAACGGCACAGATAAAACTTCATAACGCCCCTTCTCACGTGAACGAATCTTACCACCTACATACCTAAATGCTTCTATAAAAAAAGATTCAATAAAGTGTGGTTGAAGTTTACATGCCTCTTTACGCGCCATATCTTCCCGAATGGCCAAAACCTGACTAACATTCATTGTATCATCAGTCAGCGCATGCTCATCAAGCAACTTTTGAAGCGCATCCCGATCAAGAGCATGATCCACCACTTCATAAAGACGCGCTTTTACAACATGGTCATTACCATAACGTACAGCCTCAATGAGCAAATCACGCAAAGAACGATTATCAAAAGTAACTTTGCCTAAAATGTCAAAAACTTTACCTTGAAGAGCATCACGTTCCTGATTTAATTTCTCAAGTAAACATTGAAACACCATACCCTCACGGGTTTCCCTTGCCACAAGATTCCAAAGATGACAAACCTCTGTTTGCCCAATACGATGAATACGCCCAAACCGCTGCTCCAAACGATTAGGATTCCAAGGCAAATCATAATTTATCATAAGATGAGCACGCTGCAAATTAATACCCTCGCCAGCCGCATCGGTAGCTATGAGAATACGCACCTCTTTATCTTGTTTGAAAAGTTCCTCAACCTTTCGACGCTCATCTCGCAACAACCCACCATGAATTGTTACAACAGCCTCTTTACTTCCAAACAACGAACGAATCTTGTTTGCAAGATAATATAAAGTATCACGATGTTCAGTAAAAATTATCAACTTTTCACGCTGATCCTCTGCCCCAAACATGTGACTTTTATCCTGAAGCAACCTAGAGAGTTCATCCCACTTACGATCCTCACCACTTACACGAACATCATTGGCCATACGCTCCAAACGCTTAAGGATAGAAATTTCTGCCTCCAACTCTGCAATAGTTTGAGCGGCTGTAGCTTGATCCACCACACGTTCTTCAGCATCTTCCAATTCTGAAGAGGGCAAATCATCATCGTCATAATCCTCAAAATCCGCAGTAGCATATTCAGTTGCACGTTTTCCAAGCTGCTCCTCAGAAAGTCTATTCTCTAAACGTTCACGCCTACGCTTCAATGACTGATAAATAGCCTCAGGAGAGGACGCAAGACGTCTTTGCAAAATTGTTAACGCAAAACCAACTGTTGCCTTACGTTCATTATTTAGTTGATCTGCACGATTAAATTCAGCTTGAACATAATTCGTCACTGCATTATAGAGCAACGCTTCACGTGATGAAAGATCATAATTTACAGTATAAGCACGTCGTTCAGGAAATAAGGGAGTACCATCAAACTTTAACAGTTCTTCTTTTACAAGGCGCCGCATAACATCTGACACATCCACCGCTTGACCTCCACTACGCGCTACACCTTCAAAACGATCCTGATCAATAAGAGACATAAATAATTGAAAATCTTCCTCCTTACCATTATGAGGAGTCGCAGTCAACAAAAGAAAATGACGCGTTATAGAAGACAGTAATCGTCCAAGCTGAAAACGCTTGGTATACTTTATTTCTCCACTCCAAATTGTCGCAGACATTTTGTGGGCTTCATCGCAAACAATCAAATCCCAATCAGTAACACGCAACTTTGCCTGAATATCATCATTACGAGACAACTTGTCTAAACGTACAATACAAAAATTCACTTCTGAAAACACATTACCCGTAACAGATGACTCCAGTCTATCATTTGTAAGTATTTCAAAACGTAAATTGAATTTACGATATAATTCATCTTGCCACTGCTCTGCCAAATTTCCTGGCGTTACAATTAAACAACGTTTTAAATCACCACGCACTATCAACTCTTTTAGAAAAAGCCCAGTCATAATGGTTTTTCCTGCGCCAGGATCATCTGCTAATATGTAACGCAAAGGCAATCTGGGAAGCATCTCTTGATAGACAGCTGAAATCTGATGCGGAAGAGGCTCAATCACAGAAGTATGTACCGCAAGATAGGGATCAAATATGTGCGCAAGATTAATACGATAAGCCTCAGACATAAGACGCAATAAATTAGCATCCGCATCAAAACTCCAAGGCAAATTACCCTCTGCAATACTTAACCGAGACTCATCATCACGATATAAAAGCTGATTATCAACCTTACCCTGAACATCCTTGAAAGTTACCTCCAAAACAGAAGACCCATGCCACTTAACCGCAACAACACACACAGACACATTTCCAACAATGCCCACGACACTTGAACCAACAGTTATATCCTCAAGACGAGCCAACACATTACCTCCTCAAACCAAACAACACTACAAGATAAGAAACACTATACAACCTCATTAAAAAACAATAACACAAAACCACCAAAAAACCCACAAACAACTGACTCCGACAAAAAAAATAACACAACCAAAAATGCAGACCCTTTGCTTTGACAAAAAATGTAACCAATTTTTGTGTAAAGAGAGAGTAAGTACTATGCTGTAACATCTAAATCCCTATATTATTACAGGGTATAGACTTTTGAGTTTTATTCGTGCATCCTTAGTAGTAAAATGCCAGTCAACACCCCTCTGAACCTGATTACGCCGGCTATGCCA
>WQYG01000066.1 GCA_009781395.1 Candidatus Bathycorpusculum sp.
CTTGACGTTGTAGTTCTGCAAAAGATTGGTCATGATCTTTCTACTGTGATTGTGGCTGCTACTTGTGAGGTAGATGGTTCAGAGACTACTACTTGTAGTCGTTGTGACTATCTTGACGTTGTAATTCTACCAAAGCTTGAACATGATTGGAGTGAATGGGAATTAGTTACGCCGCCTAGCTTTGAAGCGAAAGGACAAATGAAACGAGAATGCACTATTTGCGGTGCCACAGAATGGAAAGACATTGAACCGATTGAATGGACACCAGCTACCAAAGATGATGCTTATGGAACAAAGATTGCTTCTAGCGCTCAGCACTACTATCCTGGCGAAGGCGTTGAATTCTGGTGGGGCTACCAAGGAGCGAACGGTCTGCAAAGCGAGAACGGACTTCTGATAATTGATGCATCGTTCTTTGAAAAATATGAAAGCGTGACAATTGTCGTCAAATCAAGTGCAAGCATCCAATACTTGAAGGCAACAATCGAAGACCCTGGTGCATATAGTATTGTTGTTCCCAAATGGGCGGACGACAAAGGCAAAGAACACAACATTAACATGGTCTGGATACGCTTTGGCGATCTAGTTGCCAGTATTGAGTAACAGAGTTCCATAGAATATTCTATGACATCTGTTACAATAAACCCGCCCTTTCTTTTTTTCTGTAATATATTTTACATGCTTTGAGCTGAGTACGTCTGGAGATATCTAAAATTCAGCGTAATTTTGAGAGAGATGAACAAACTCAAATAAGTCAATTCTATCCACAGCTTCATTTTGATTATTTTTCTCTCTTGCTTCTTTCAAATCTTTAGTATGTTGGTTTGTTACTGTTGTGTCTTTGATGGATTACTTGTTTGTTATTGGTTGAATTTTGTGCCTGTAACAGTTTATGTTTTCTGTTTGGTTGATGTTTTAAATTAATGGCTTTGAATAATTATCCTGTCACAGGATTATCCTGCTGGTGGATAACTTGTTTCTACTATTGCAAAGCTGAATTGGATGGGGTTACAGGTTTTTTAGTGTCATTTTTTATCCAAACAGCTAAATTTTAGAACAATTATTTTTTTTGTTTTGTGATTAGTTATGGGTAGATGTACTAGAACTATTGGTGAGCGTAGGCTTGGTAGGACTATTTACAAGCTTGGTAACAGTGTAGAATTTAGCGGCAAAGAATGCCGAGCTAAAGTTTCGGAAGATAGTACAAAACAAAAACTTCAAACTGAGCAGGGTTACACTGAGGATTCCCCAATACAAAATTTACGCGACCCCAAAAACCACAAACCCCAATAACAACTCTAAAACATAACTTCTCTACAACTTGATATAACTTGGAATTTGAGGGTAACCTGATTTATTTTTTCTGCCAAACAGGCAACCTCCAAGCCCCAATAATTAAAATAACCATGATTTGAGCTTACTTACTTTTCACAACTGCATACTTTATGGTTATTAAACTTTAATCTTTACAGTAATATTGAGCTATACAAAATGTGAACTTTGACGTGTTTGTTAAAAAAATAAACGTGGCTCGTTTTGTTTTTAGAGTAAGTGTTTGGCGTACTCTTGTGCGGTTAGGTGATAGAGACAGGTAACATGTGTTCAAAGCTTTCTCTACTACCGCTATTATTGTTTTCTTTAATTTTTTAATTACCTTTATCTACTTTGTTTGCTCAACTATTTGTAGCCTCTCTGTTACCTTAACTATTTGCTTGGTGAAACTTATGACTGAGCCAACTCTTACTCCTACTGCTCTTTCCTCTTCTCAAACTTGTTTAACTAGTCAGCCGATAAAGGCTTCTGAGATAGATCCGCTGTTTAAGTATGAGCTTGCAAAGTTGTCTGGAAGCGAAAAAATACTACACTGTTTTCAATGTGGTACTTGTACAAGTGATTGTCCCATTGCCTGCTACAGTGGCAGTTATCGTCCTCGAACACTAATTCATTTGGCAATGCTTGGTTTAAAAGATCGTGTACTAAACAGTGACACCTTATGGTTATGCGCAGCCTGCTTTACATGCTCTGACAGGTGTCCCCAAGACATTGAAGTGGCAAGTGTAATTCGTGTCTTTCGCAACCTAGCTATAGAGCACAATTGCATACCTCAAATCTTTAAAGACCAAATAAACGCTATTTTGGAAACAGGATACGCATACAAAATCTCCGAAATGCGCACAAAAAAACGTGAAACACAAGGGCTACCCCCCCTGCCAAAATGCAACACAAAAAACCTCCAAAACATCCTCAAAACCATAAACCTCACAAAAAAACCCAAACCCCAAACGGAGCAACTCTAAATGTCTCAAACCAATAGGTGCCTAATTTTCTTAGGATGCGCAATACCTTACAGAGTCTCTAGTTATGAAATTTCTTCACGAAAAATCCTCTCTCACTTTGGTGTTGAACTAGTAGAGATGCCTGAATTCAACTGCTGCGGTCTACCCCTTGACCCCATAAACCACAAAACAATGCTCCTCCTAGCCGCAAAAAACCTAGCTCACGCAGAACAAACAGGCTTAAACATTCTAACCCTATGCACAGGCTGCGCTGGAACACTAAAAAAAGTCAACACCCTCTTAAAAGAAGACAGCACATTAAGACAACAAATAAATAACCAATTAAAAGAAGCAAACCTAGAATTCAAAGGCACTACAGAAACAATACATCTGGTACAATTCCTAAAAGAAAACATTGGCATAGACAAAATCAAAACAGCCGTCACTAACCCCCTAACCAACCTAAAAGTTGCAGAACACAGCGGATGCCACCTACTACGCCCCAAACAACACCACACATTTGACAACCCCGAAAACCCCCAAACACTCAAAACACTCATCAAAGCAACCGGCGCCACATGCCTAGAATACATAAACGAAACCCAATGCTGCGGCGCACCAAGTGTTGGCATAAACGACAAAATCCCCCTACAACTCACAAAAAACAAACTAGACAACATACAAAACGTCCAAGCACAAGCACTCATAACAGTCTGCCCCTACTGCCACATAGTGTATGACACAAACGAACACCGAATAGAAAAACTCTACAACAAAACATACAACATCCCCATACTACACTACCCCCAACTATTAGGCTTAGCCTTAGGCTTAAAACCAGAAGAACTAGCCCTAAACGACTTAAAAATAAACCCCACAAAACTATTAACCCACGTCAATAATGAAAACTTGCACCAATAAACAACATAAAACCAGCTAACCAGACATTAACTGGCATTTGTCTTCTTCTTCAAGCATAGTTTTTCAAACGTGGTCGTTTGATGTTTCCGTTAACCTTGTGTACTTGATGGTTTTAAGTGTTGTTTGAAGGATTTAACTTAGTTTTGATGCTGTCTTGTGGGTTAGTCGTTTTAGTCTTTGGATTTGTTGTTGTATGTTTAGTATAATTGGTACTTGTTGCCCGTGTGCTTGACAATGTCCTTGCCTGATGGCGTTGGTGATGGCTTCAACTGTTAATTCTTCTGTGTCGATGGTTGTGTAACTGTAGCCAATTTGGGGTCCATAGTGTGCATCTGTGCCTGCTACTTGGGCGAGTTTAAATTTTTCTGCAGCTTCTTTGGCTTTTTTAACACTGTGTTGAAATGGAAAAGCTCGTGCATTAATTACCTCTATGGCATCAAATGCGTTGCAGACAGCGTTTCTTAGACAGCCTTTAAAGTAGACATATGGATGACAGGCAATTGCAACTCCGCCTGCTTTATGAATGCGTTCCACAGTTTCAACAGCTGCTAAACCTTGCGAAACAGATTCTTGAATGTTTAACGCAACAATATGACCATCACTACTGGAAACCTCCATACCTGGAATTACCAAAAAATCTTTGACTTCTCTTGCAATTTTAACTGCACCATCCAAATAGTCATGATCCGTTACTGCAACAGCGTTTAATCCTCTTTTTTTAGCATAATAAATTAGATCCTTTGGCGTAATCAAAGAATCCTTTGAGTATATTGTGTGAACATGGAGGTCCGCTCTGATTTGAATTATTCTCTACTCCTCTCTCTCTTCTTTTGTGTAAGTTTATTTTGGTAGGGTGCCAAGATTTGTGCGAATTTCGGCTAATTGTTCATCTAATTTTGCTTCGTCAGTTTCAACTTTGTGAAAAAACGGAGTAGGTTTAGCAATTTTATGTTCTGCTTCAATAGGCGTGGTCGCATCATTCCATTTAAAGCCCCCCGGTAATTGTAGGGTCTGCCATATTTGCTCTGCAGTTTTAGGCATAAATGGCGATGACACAACAGCTAGAGCCTTAACAACTTGTGCAGCTACATAAAATATGGTGCCTGCTTTTTCCTTATCTGTTTTCAAAAGATTCCAAGGCTCTTTAGTGTTTAGATATTGATTTCCAATCCTACTTATGCTGATAAATGTATTTACTGCAGACTGTAACCATCCTGCTTCAATCTCTTTAGCTGCCTGTTCTACTTTTTCTTTAACAGTATCAAGCACAACTTGATCATCCGCATCAAGTTTAGTGGGTGTTGGTATGATGCCCTCAAACTTGTTAGTTATAAATGATAATGTACGATGAATGAAATTACCAAAAGTATCATTTAAATCAGCATTGATTTTATCTGAAAAAGTACTCCACGTAAAATTGGTATCTTTACTTTCCGGACGAGTGGCCATTAAGAAAAATCGCCAGTAATCTACGGGAAACATTTCTAAAGCTTCATCTATCCATATACCTACACGTTGACTTTTTGAAGCTTTTTGACCCCGAAACTGCAAAAACTCAGTCGCCGAAACACTCCAAGGCAAATTATACCCTCGACCGGAAGCTAACAATAATGCCGGCAAAATAATCGTATGAAAAGGAATATTGTCTTTACCTACAAAATAAAGCGTTTTAACCTGACTATTTAACCAAAACTCTCTCCATTTCTCAGGCTGCCCCACACGTTGAGACAGCTCTATAACAGCAGAAACATACCCCAATACAGCATCTATCCAAACATAAACAGTCTTACCCTCAGCCCCCACAAACGGCGCCGGGATACCCCAATCAATATCACGCGTAACCGCCCTAGGCTTTAACCCCTCTTTAATCCAGTTCAAACTAAAACTTTTCACATTAGCCGGCAATTGCTGATTAGCTTTAATATATTCACTTAAAGCATCCGAAAGCTTGGAGAGATCAATATACCAATGTCTAGTTGTCTTCACAACAGGCTTATTTTTACAAATTATACAATACGGCTCCACCAACAACGTAGGCTCTAAAAGCTTACCACACAAATCACATTGATCCCCCCTAGCCTTCTCAGCCCCACAATAGGGACACTTACCCTCCACAAACCTATCCGGCAAAAAACGCTGATCATGCTCACAGTAAAGCATCTGCGTTTGCTGCTCAAAAACATAACCCTGATGCTGAATTTCCAAAAGAGTCTTTCGAACAAACTCTTTATGCACCAAACTCTCCGTACAAGTATAATTATCAAACGAAATCCCCCACCGACAAAAAAGCTCCGCAACCTTGACATGATTTCTCTGCGTTAACTCTTTAGGCGTTATACCACACTTCAACGCCTCCACCTCAATAGGCGTACCATGCTCATCTGAACCACTAACAAACAACACCTCAGCACCCTTCAAACGATAAAAACGCGCCGTGACATCTGCAGACAAAACAGAACCCACTAGATTTCCAAGATGCGGAACTACATTAATGTAAGGCCAAGCGGAGGTAACTAAAACTTTATCTGACAAACTATTAACATCCACCAATAAACACCAACAACCATATTATTAAAATTACTACCTAACAAAACCAACTTGAACATAAACAACCCTGCCTGGCAAGACTTAAAATACTCCACAAACACACTCTATAACAGGTAAAATTATGCCTTACTGTCGAAACTGTGGTATCAAACTAGCTGATGATGCAAAATACTGCTACAACTGCGGAGCACCCCTAACCATTCCAACAATTATGCCTTACTGCCGAAATTGCGGCGCAAAACTAGCTAACGATGCAAAATACTGCTACAACTGCGGAAACCCCACAACAAAACAAACACCCCCACAACCTCCTCTAACACCTATAACAACCCCAACCACAACCCAACCCCAACCACCACAAACCCCAACATATGAACAACCCTCCAACGATTCCTCAAACAAAAACTCTTTACTAATACTAACAGCAATTATACTTCTAATAACTATCATAACTCTAATTCTCGCACTTGTAACATTCTCGCCTTTTATGAACGTTTTTAACAACTCACCCTTCGAACAACCCGGCATAAACACATTAAACATAAACCTACCAACAACAACCTCTACTGCCCTAAATACAGTAAAACATCTCTTTCTACAAAGTCCACTCCACAACACAATAATATAGACCATTAGCTGTACATAATTAACTGGCAACACACAAAATTATTCACCGCTCTAAAACATTCTCAATATAGTCAAAAACGATTCTTTTAACAAAAATTTCTTCTTATTATTATTGTTAAACAAGAAAAAAATGATAAAACATGTAGTTCATGTTTTTATCACATAGTGTATTTTTCCCTTAATTTTTGTGGATCATGCATGTTTTTAAAAACATGTTATTTGACTTCTGTTTTCCACAGCCCATGCAGATTGCAATAAGCATAAACGGCTATTGGTTTATCGCTTGAAAAGCTAAACTCAAGCTTTGGTTCTCCGCCAACTTTTAAGCATTTACGCTGCCCGCCCTGTTCCGACTCCACATACACAAACACAATGTTATGTCCGCTTTCCATCGGATGTAACACACTACCAATCTGAACGCTTATACTATCTGCCCCAACACCCTTAGTTACAACAGGCAAATGTTTTTCTACACTTGCTTCCACACTATTAGGTACAAGCTCCGACATTTTCTCGCCACAACACACCAAAGACACTTGACTGTCTTTGATAAGATCTGCAATGTTTCCGCAATGCTTGCAAATATAAAATTTCTGATTCCTGCTCATATACCATACTTCTTTTTAGTAATTGATTACACGCAGTTCAAAATACGCCTGTGGATGAACGCAAACAGGACATTTCTCCGGAGCATTTTCACTGTCTACAATGTGACCGCAGTTACGACAAATCCATACCGATTTTTCTTTCTTATTAAATACCGTGCCATCATCAATGTTTTTAAGTAATTTAAGATAGCGTTCCTCATGTTCTTTTTCAATATTGCCCACTGACTCAAACAAAAACGCGATGTCACTAAAGCCTTCTTCTTTTGCCTCAGATGCCATACGTTTATACATGTCAGTCCATTCACTGTTTTCACCCGCAGCAGCAGCTTTGAGATTATCAACGGTTGTGGGAATATCGCCCCCGCAAAGCAGTTTGAACCAAATCTTTGCATGTTCCTTTTCATTACTCGCCGATTCCTCAAAGAAAGCTGCAATCTGCTCGTAGCCCTCTTTCTTTGCTTTGGAAGCAAAATAGGTGTACTTGTTTCTCGCCTGGCTCTCGCCGGCAAACGCTTCTATTAAATTTTTTTCAGTTTTTGTTCCTTTCAAGGTTGACATTTTTATTTTCTCCTTTAATTATTTTGTTTTTTGTAGTCTTTTAAGCAATAGTTCTACGGCATCTCTTGGGAAATCTGGCTCAATGTTTTCGAGCATTGCCTCAAGCAATTCGCGAACTTTATTGCTTTGCGGAAGCATATAACCCGATTCGCGTAGGATGTCTTCTGCCATAAGGTGATTGGATTTTGCAACTGCTTTGGCAAATTGTCTTGTCACAGAGTTTTCAGAGAATGTAGCAATGGCGTTTGCAATACCTGCTTGCTGTACTTTACTAAATCCCAATGCACGTTGAGCCACGACTACTGCTTCTGTTTTTGACTGTTGAGGCGGGTAAGTATCGGGGGTCATTGAGATTGCGCTGGATGGACAAGCATCCACGCATGCACTGCAATCAGGAATACACTTAGTTACATCAATTACACTGTTTTCTGTGTTTGTTGCACCAGTCGGACAGACATAGAGGCACAGGCAGTCTTTAGTGCAAAGCCGAACATTTCTATACGCAGGCATAGTTTTATCTCCTTTCTACCTCAATGATTTTGAAATTAGGCACCTTACAGACGGGACATATTTCCGGTAGCACATCACCTATGTAGATAAAGCCACAGATGTCACAAACCCATATTTTGGTGTTTTCAAGCATAGCGTTGCCCTCTTTGGCGAAACGTTCAAGCAGTGCTTTCATAATCACGCTGACTTTTTCGCTCCACACAAGCGAGCGTAATGCGCCTCTGTCCGCATTGACCTGTGCTGCAACGTTAGCAACGGCAAAGCCTTTGGTTATATCATCATCAAGCATTTTAGCGGTTTCATCCAATGTTTTGGCTGATGCTGTGGTTGTCTTTGACTTGAAATAGTTGGCAAGCTTGTTAAATGCCTCCATCTCTGCTGTAAGGTGCTGTTTTTCACAACCCTTGGCAAGACTAAAACAAATAACCGAAATCTCACCAGGGGATAATTCCTTGAGATTTTCGATGTGTCCAATGTTTACATCAGTTGACGAGGACACCTGATTTACTGGATTTTTTTCATAAGGGGTAAATGCTGTTTTTGGTGCTCCGCAAACGGGGCAAACAAAGCTGTCTGGTATGGTTTCCCATTTTGTTCCAGATACAACACTATTTTCTACACTACCTGCAGATTCATCATAAACATATCCGCAAATAGAACATGTGAATTCACGCATTATTTAACCCCTTTACACTAAACAAAAAAGCACTGAGGTAAATATAGATTTCTTGCGAACAAAACAAACAATTTACAAAAACAACAACAAACACACCCTATCTATGACACAAAACCCCTAAAAACATAACATTTATACACCAACCCCACACCAAAAAAATTAAAAAAATAGATAAAAAACCTATAGACAAAATAACTAATCCAAAAACAACACAACCAACCCAATCTTCCTTCTCTCACTCCCTACCCATCCCCATAAACAATTAACATCAATTTACGTCTAACCATAGACAAACTACTAATTTTACTCTAACAAAAATTATACCTGTTTCTAAAACACTCTTCAATAATAAGAGTTTAAAAATCAACAAAATAAACAACAAACATAGGCAACCCTTATGGAGAAAAAATTAAACCTCAACGGCTACAAATGTCCAATACTTATAAACAAAGTACCTGGAATTCCCATAGTTTTCCTACACGGCCTATCTTACAGCATTAAAATCTGGCAACATATAGGCATAACCGACCTACTTGACACCAAATGCATTCCCTACCTTGCCATAGACATGCCCTATGGAGAAAAAAACCTCTGCAAACCCAAAACCCGCGACATAGAAAAAAATGTAACCCTTACCTATGACGCTATAGAACACCTCTTTGGCAACCCCATCCCCCCCGTCTTAGTAGGCGCCAACATAGGCGGCAACATGATCCTCCACTTCGCCACACGATTCCCCGTAAAAGGACTCATACTAATAAGTCCTCCCCACGCCCTTGAAAAAAACCTAACCCCCACCTATAACAATTTCAAATTCCCCTCAACAATCATCTGGGGCTCAGAAGACACTATAATTGCCAGCGAAGATATGCGAACTTTAACAGACAAACTCCCTAACTCAAAACTAGTTATCTATCAAGACGCAAAACACCACGCATATAAAGACAAACCCGAACAATTCAAACACGACCTACTTGAACTCTACATAAAAGCAGAAACCTAACCCCCACATACATTAACAACACCAATTAACACACATGCAACATACAGTATTTATAGAATTCAAACTGTTGAGCACGAATTTTTAAGAATGCGTGTTACAATATGTACCTAAAAACGGATGTTGTTAGCTATCATGTCACTTGAAGAAATTATCTTACAAGTTCAAACATGTAAAAAATGCAGTTTATGGCAAACTTCACTACACGGTGTTCCAGGAGAAGGTCCTATGGACGCTAAAGTTATGTTTATTGGACAAAACCCCGGTGCTGAAGAAGACAAAACCGGTCGACCCTTTGTTGGTCGAGCAGGAAAATTCTTAACAAAAACCCTCACCGAATTTGGCATAAACCGCAACGAAGTCTACATAACAAACATCGTCAAACACACCTCCCCCAAAAACCGTAAACCCTCCCCTGACGAAGTCACAACATGCCTACCCTATCTAAACCAACAAATCACCCTCATTAAACCAAAAATCATCGTACTACTTGGCGCAAGCGCAAAAGAAACCCCCCGTATCGAAGGCATAACATACTTTGAGGTTGTTCACCCCTCAGCAGCTATGCGCTTCACCAAAATGCGCGAAAAATTCCAAACCCAAATAGCCCAACTCGCAAAACAAATCAAACAACAGCAGCAGCAATAGCAATGAACATTCTATAATCGTATCTTCTACACATTAACGTCTGTTGATGGTATAAACATGTAAACCTTCTTGACATTTTTTCTTCAAACAGTGATGCTGTATTTTATGTTGTCCTAAAAAAGGGAAAACACAGCAAAATGTGTTAAGAAATTTGGTGAAAAGGGTTTGAAGGTTTATTCTTCAATTAAGCCAATGAAACGTCTTATGTTTTCTGTAATTTCTTGCACTTCTGACGCTGTTAAGGGGGGTTCATAGGGGATACGTAGGACGTCCCATCCTTTTTGTTCAAGTAGGTCTACTATTTCAGCATCTTTTTGTTGTTGTTTATCTTTTCTGTGAACCTGAACTCCGTCAAGGTAAACTGCTTTTTTAAGTTCAAACCAGCAGAAATCAGGTATTGTTGCTTTTAGAATAATGGGTTGCTGAGTTACCATACCTGAGGTTAACCCTGCACTGCTTAAAGCAGAGAAAACACTAATTTCCCCTTTACTAACTTTTGGACACATACGACTTTTGTAACTCACTGTTAACTACCACAATACATTGTAAGACTGCCAACAAGCAAAAACAGCATATAAACACAAAGTTCACACGACAATACCTAACAGGGGAGAGATAGTTGAAGTGAAAATGAAAATGTTCCCTATTTTTCTTCACTAACCTATTAACAGACCAAATGCATACGCCCACCAACATACTATGATGTTTTACCTTTCTTTCTTTCTTTATGGTGCTGTACTTATTGCATAACTATGCGCTGATAATTATTATGATACTATTTGTTATGTACCCGTAACTTGTTTTCTTTTCAACTTATCCCCTTTGTCTGCCCTCTTCTCTACACAGGCAACAACATAAACATCATTGACAAATCTACTACCTTAAACCGTAACTTTCGGTCTCTAGGTAATATGTGATTTTGAGCTTTTGCATATTATTACCATATATCTCAGTTAAAACATAAAATTCAGCCCAATTAAAAAAACATTTCATCAAAACTTCAA
>WQYG01000067.1 GCA_009781395.1 Candidatus Bathycorpusculum sp.
ACATTTTGGGTTTTGGCATACAGCGTTATTTTGGCTTCTATGTCTACCTCGTGGCATGTTGTTCACAAATATTGCATATAGCAACCGAACTATAAAACATATTCTATATTAGGACACTGCCCATTATTTTTATATGTTTTACCATTTGATGTTTTGTAAGTACCTTTACATTTGTTTGTTTGTGTTGGATGATGGTTGGTTTCCGTATTGTGTTGTTGTGGCTGGTTTTTGTTTGACGGTTATTGTTTTGTGTTCTTTTTTGAAATAGAAAAATAAACCCCCAATAATAACGCTGACTATTACACCTATTGAAACTATACGCACAACATAACCCGTTATGTCGTCATTGTCGGGATATATATCGCTATATTGGTTGGCTGTGTTGTCAAAAATTACGCCATTACGTCTGTTAAATGTGCCAACGCTATATACGCCTCCACCAGTTTGAGCGTTATTGTTGGAAATTATGCCCTTTTCAGATAAATTAAAATTACCATCAGGCCAATTGTATACCCCGCCACCATAGACAGCTTGATTATTTGAAATTTCGCCACCCGACATACTAAAGACGCCACTGTTAGCCACGCCACCACCTGATTCCAGATAATTCCCCCCATCCCATGTAGCTTGATTATTTGAAATTTCGCCACCCGACATACTAAAGACACCACTGTTTAGCACACCCCCGCCATAATTGTTACGGATTACACCACCCGACATACTAAACGTGCCAGAGGCTCTTTCCCCAGTTACACCATTATGTATGTTAGAGTTAACCACGCCAAAACTTGGGTTATTAGAGATTTCACCACCCGACATACTAAATGTGCCGTACCCACTGTTACCCACACCACCGCCAATGCAGTTAGAAATAGTGCCACCAGACATAGTAAAGACACCGCTGTTACTCACACCAGAACCAGAAATTTCGCCATTATACAAAATAAATGTGCCCGCGGCACTAACACTCACAGCTGCGACCCATCGGTAATTTTCAGGGTTAGATACACTAATGCCATCAAGTCTCAACACCGCACCCCCTTCAACAGTAATAACAGCACCACGACTAGGCCAATAATCCGGTGCAAAGTAAACATCTAAATCCCCGCCAATCAGTTTGAAAAACTTGGCTGTACTTGCACTTGTCAGGGTGATGTCTTTGTTGGTTGGAATGGTGAGTGTAGCTGATAGTGAGATGTCTTTGTTGAGGGTTATGGTGGTTGATGTTTTGGATGGTGCGTTATTAACTGCGTTTTTGAGTTCTGTTTCATTGTTAACTGTTCTGTCAGGTGTGCCTGATACAAAAGGCGAAACACAATTACTATATGTGGGAGTAAAACAAGGAGAAAACAACGCTGCTACAAGCAGTAAAGAGATAAAAAAGGTCTTACCATGGTAACAACGAAAATTATCTCTATTTTTAACATTTAAACACATGGAGATGCCCTTTTTTAGAGTTACGTCTTCTGATTCAACATACTTTAAATGCAGTTTATATGTCTTGTTACAAAGGTTAAATGAGAACAAAAAATTGCAACCGTAACTTTTCCAAGTTACCTCTATGTTTTTAGCCATGTTTAAAAATTGCTAAATATTTATTGTTTTTCTTCAATATTGCATATACGAGTAAACATTTCTATTTGTTTTAACAACTCGCTACATTTCTAAAATAGCAAATAACCTTTTATTTTAACCAATGACGCTATCATATGCTTTAAAACAATGAAATATAATCATGCAATGGAAGATATTGCTATAAAATTAATCTCTATTACTTTTTGTATTTTTTTAGGGTGTTCCGTATGGGGGTAACAAAGTTTAAATTTTTGGCTCAGATGCACAAATAGTGGCTATATTTGTCGTTAAATGACTGTTATAGGGGTAACTTTGCAGAGTTACGGTTTCAATACTGAATGGGTGAATTCTGAGTAAGTGTCAAGCTGTCTGCAAATAAATAACTGTTAACTTTTCAATTATTCAAAATGCAGTATTGCATCATGCCCTCAACGGCGTTCGATAACTCTAATCATAACGGTTTAGTTTGTTCTAAAACGTAAAACTTGTTCTGTAGTAAAAATGGTTGATTTTACACGGGGTTTTTGGGTTATATTTAACAAAGCATATTAAGAATTCATAGTGTTATTGTCACTATTTAGTAACCTATTTGGTGGCTATACAACTGGTGGTGTGGTGTAGTTGAATTTACTCAATGTTTGAGGTATCTGAAAATGGTTGATGATGTTTACAAACCGCTTATCGTTCAGAGCGATATGACATTGTTGCTTGAGACAAATAATGTGTCTTATGAATCTGCTCGTGATGAGCTTTCTGCGTTTGCTGAGATGGTGAAATCTCCTGAATATGTTCATACATACAAGATGTCTTCGATTTCTCTTTGGAATGCAGCAAGTGCTGGGTTAAAAAGTGTTGATATTTTAGCGATTCTTGAAAAGTATAGTAAATATGTGATATCTGAAACGGTTGTTGTGCGTTTAACACAAATTATTGATCGTTATGGTAAAGTGCGGATTCGTAAAGTACATGGGGAGTTGTTTCTTGAAACTGATGATCAGTTTATTATGGCGCAGCTTTGTGCTGAAAAGTCTGTTTTCAAGTTTTTTGTTGATACTCCACAGGATAACAGGGTTAAAATAGATGCTGTGTTTCGGGGGCATATTAAGCAGGCGCTTATGAATATCCAGTTTCCACCTGAAGACTTGGCGGGATATGCAGATGGTGAGAAATTAGTTTTTGGCTTAAATACTGATGTTTTTCAACCTCGAGATTATCAGTTGGCTGCTGTTAGTGCTTTTCGTGCAGGTGGCAGGGGGGATCATGGGGTTGTGGTTTTGCCTTGTGGTGCGGGGAAAACTATTGTTGGACTTGAGGTTATGGCAGAGTTGAAAACAGAGACGTTGATTCTTACGACTTCAATTACAGCTGCGCGGCAGTGGATTAGTGAGTTGGTTCATAAAACAAGTATTGACCCTAAGTTGATTGGTGAGTACAGTGGTGAAAAGAAGGATATAAAGCCTGTAACGATTGCGACGTATCAAATTATTAGTGCAAAAGATAGAGTTGGTGAACAAAAACATTTCAATTTATTTTCTAAGCGTGATTGGGGGCTTATTATTTATGATGAGGTGCATACTCTTCCTGCGCCGGTTTTTCGTATAACTGCTGAGTTGCAAGCAAAACGTCGGCTTGGTTTGACTGCTACTCTTGTGCGGGAGGACGGTCATGAGGCAGATGTGTTTGCTTTAATTGGTCCAAAACGTCATGAAGTGGGTTGGAAAGTGCTTGAGGGGCAGGGTTGGATTGCGCAGGCAGACTGTTTTGAAATGCGTCTTCCTTTGCCTGATGGTTTAAAAATGCCTTATGCGGTTGCGTCTAAACGCGAAAAATTCCGTATTGCAGCAGAAAATCCTGATAAGCTCTCAATAATTCGTAGGTTGATTGTCAAGCATGAGGGTGCACATATTTTGATCATCGGGGTCTATCTCAAACAGCTTGAAATTATTGCTGAAAAACTCTCGGTACCGCTTATCACGGGAAAAACAAACAATAAAGACCGTGAGGCTCTATATGGGCGTTTCAAGAATGGTGATTTTTCAATTCTTGTGGTGTCGAAGGTTGCAAATTTTGCAATAGACCTACCAGATGCAAATGTGGCAATTGAAGTTAGTGGGAGTTTTGGTTCACGACAGGAGGAAGCTCAGCGTCTTGGTAGGATTCTACGTCCTAAAAAAGGTGAAAATAAAGCGTATTTCTACACTGTGGTATCGCGCGATACAAAGGAGGAAGACTTTTCAATGCATCGACAATTATTTCTCACCGAACAGGGGTATCCCTACAAAATTGTAGATGAGGAGACAGCATAATAATGCCTGATATAGAAAACCTTGTAGAGTATCTAAATAGTTGTCCTAATGATACGGTGTATGGTTGTGTTGAAGGAACTGGTTTGACGGCACTGCATAAACGCGTTTTTAATAATAAAACTCCTCTTCTAAAACAAGATTTGGTGCGAAATCTTTCTGCGTTTTATGCTAATAAACAAAATCTTCTCGACATCTGGAATGGTCTGTCTGAATGTGAACAGGATTTTCTAAGATATATAGTGCAATGTGGCGGTGAATATCTTCCCACAACACTTCTGTATGCCAAAAAAC
Organism: Candidatus Bathycorpusculum sp.; assembly: GCA_009781395.1. GTDB lineage: Archaea > Thermoproteota > Bathyarchaeia > Bathyarchaeales > Bathycorpusculaceae > Bathycorpusculum. Next base: position 4,173 of record WQYG01000067.1, read on the forward strand.
ACAACCTTAAACTAGAATATGTAACCCCTAACGGCTATAAAAAAAACATAACGTCCCCATTTGACCATATGCGTTTAAAATTTCTTCATCTTTTAACATGGAATATCCCTGATACAAAAACCGTGTTATTATTCCCGGGTGGAGACATGCCTCCATTTGTTTTTAACTTTTTTAAAAATCTTGTAGGCCCGATAAGATTTGAGTGTAAAGAATACATTCCAACAAAAACTGATTACATAATCTGCCGAGAGAATCGAATCAGTGACTTTGCAACAATCGTAAAACTTGCTACCAGTGAACGTTTGAAAGTGAAACTAACAACATTTGATCTTACTCCTGCAAAACTTGCAAAACTATCTGAACTAATCGGTTTTGAAGAGGTATGTGACAAGGGTGGCAAGTTTTGTCCTCCAAAAGAAGCTAAACGCAGTAACGACTTTAAAGTTGCCCAGCCTCTTTTTGTGCTAGCCGCTAACTCAGGTTTGCTTGACATTGATAAGGAAGGCTTTGTTTGTCCGGGCAAAAAAGCGCCAGATTCACTCTCGGTGTCGCCAAACGAGTTGGCAAAACATTTGTTTAACGAATATCTTACGAAAAATAAAATCTCTGAAATTCATTATACAACCTATCTTGCGTTCCGTGATGGCTACTGGCAGATTAATTGGCCTGAGTGCAGAAAAACAATCATAGACTTGCTGAAAAAATGTCCTGTCGAAAAATTCCTAAAATTCGAAGATTTCGATAACCACGCAAGAATGTTTTATGGCCCTTTTTTCAGACGTTTATTCTATGGTGATGTTATATTGAAGGGTTATAAATTTGACAATTATTATTACGGTTACTATAAGCCCGACTGGAGTGAATGCGAATCTCAGATTATACGGCTTATCTTGACGTTTTTGTCCGCGATTGGAATGATCGATATTGCATATACCGAAAATGTTGCCCGCATAAAGTATGCCAATGATGACTACTGTGTTGGAATTGCAGGATTTCGCATTACACAACTAGGCGCGTGGATTTTTGGACTAACCGATAAATACCAAACCACCAAAACCGTGAGCACACTAAACGACCAAGGCCAATTGCTTGTACTGCCCGACTACTCTGTTATTATTTCAGGCCTTAAATGCCGTATTGAACATGAAACTTATTTCAGTAAATTCTTGACTAAAATTTCCGTTGACGGAAACGCCGCAGTTTACAAACTCGATTTTCAGTCTATAATCCGAGCCTATGATACCAACATAACCCCGCAAAAAATAAAAAAAGATTTACAAAAAGCAAGTGGCAACCCCCTCCCCGACAATGTAATCCGTTCTCTTGACGATTGGCAACTGAAAATCGGACGAGTTAAAATACACACTCTAACAGTACTCGAAACAGACGACGCCCTACTACTTGAGGAAATTAAACACATAAAAGGACTTAACGGCATTATAAAAAGCGACCTACACCATGCCGTCGTAATTGATAACGAACAACAGAAAAAAGCAAAAACCGTAATTGAGAAGAACGGCTGGCCAGTAACAATTTACCTAAACTCTAAATAAAACAATCAGGCTAAAAACTTGTGTGCATCTTCTTTAATTCCCATACTGGAGGTTTGGGGGTATTTTTCCCACCAAATGAATAGTGGTTGAAAATTGTATTCAACACTCAACTTTAACTTTGTACTTCTTATTACGGTGTAAGTGTATCGATTGTAGATGCTTTATCGCTTTCTATTTGTGTAATGGTTCTGCTTTATCTTTCGTTTCATTAGAAATCGATTACCCTAATTACCTTGCAGGTAGAACTTCATTCTAATGGCGCTATGTGGTGTGTTTCTTTACGTATTTTTATTCCTTTTTAGAGCTTTCTGGAAATATGCTCTCTGTTCTTTAGGAAGGGTTAAATGTTAAGGTCACCATGATATTTTATTAATCTGTAAAGTTGGTTACTATTATGCAGTCCGCTAAATCAGGAAGGATATTTGTTTCAGTTGACCCAAGTAAATGTATTGGATGTGGGCTCTGTGAGTTCGCTTGTACTATCGAGAAGGGTGAACAAGTTTGGAGTCCAATCTGTTCAAGAATTCGTGTTGTTCGTATGGCACCCGTGTTCAATTTTGCCTTATCGTGTCGTGGTTGTGACGATGCAAAATGTGTAAAATCCTGCCCTGAAAAGGCAATTATTCAATCAGAAATTAATAATTTGTTAATTATCGATGAAAAAAAGTGCAAGGGATGTGACTGGTGTGTCCAAGCTTGTCCCCGTGGTGGAATTACTATCCACACTGGTACTGGAAAAGCTATTGCCTGTAATCTCTGTGAAGGCGAACCTAAATGTGTCGAAATTTGCCCTGAAGCAGCTCTAGAAATTGTACGTTCTGACGAAGAAGCAGACAAGCGCTTCAATGATGCCATAGAAAACTTGTCTGCCGTAACCGAAAAACTATCAATCCAAATTAAAAATAAAGAATGGAAACCTCTAATAATTGCCTCAGAACAACGCGCACAAAAAATCACTGAAAAACTACAAAATCTAAATAAAAGGGCTCTTGAAAAACAACACAAATAACTCCTGCCTTTTCTTTTGTATTCTTCTCTTTCTCCGTTTATAGCTTACTTTTTTAAATATTTGTTTTTGTGTCTCTTTGCCATTAGACAGATAAGTATCTGTTTTACATTTAAAATATAACCTACAAGCAGTGTTATGCAACTGTAATGGAGAAAAAAACTTTGATGCATGAAAACCCGTTTGATTTGTTTCGTCAAGAATGTTGCACCGCGTTAGCGCAAGCGCTAACAAAATCTTTTCCAGAGCTTTCTTTATCGTTTGCTATTAACCTAAACAAAGCACCTCTTTTAGAATTAGGTCAGCTTGCATCTTCAATTAGTTTTGAATTGGCAAAAAAACTAGGTGTGAAATCAAGTGTAGTAGCGGAACAACTTGTTGAAGCTATTGACAAGTCACGGTTTAATTTAATTGAAAAAGTATCCTCTGCGGGTGCAGGGTACATTAATTTTTATGTAAACTTTCCTCGTTTTTCACAGTTAACCTTGGAATCTATTAAAGATAAAAACAAAAGTTATGGTTACATAAAAACTGAAAATCCTGTAAAAATTATTGTTGAACACACAAGTGTCAACCCTTTACATCCTATCCATATTGGGCAAGCCCGAAATCCAATAATAGGTGACACCCTTGCATGTATGCTCAAACTACGTGGGCACGACATTTCAACTCACTACTATATTGATGACGTGGGACGGCAATCAAGTGTGGTCGCCTACGGTTACCAAAAACTGGGTAAACCCAGACCCACCGAGAAACCCGATTTGTTTGTAGGAAAAATCTACACCGTTACTTGTTGTATAGTTGAAATTAATCGACTTAAAAAAGCAAAAGACAACGCAACATCCACTGTAGCAGCACAAACAACAACGGATGATAACCTCGTCAAGCTTAGCAAGGAACTTGATGAATGGATTTCAATATCTGCGGAATTAAAAGAAAAACATCCTACGTTATTTGAGGACTTGTTGGTTAGAATTAGTGAAGATGAAAATCCTGAAGAAGAAATCAATAATCTAAATCGTAGATACGAAGATGGTGAGCCCACAGCTAAACAGCTTATACGTGAAGTAAGCGATTTATGTCTTGATGGTTTTCGCCAAACCCAAACTCGTGTTTCTGTAACCTATGATTCATGGGACTGGGAAAGTGATTTTGTTTGGAGTGGTCAAGTCACAGAAGCCATGGCCAAACTTAAAACTTCTTCTTTTCTCTCCTTTGAAAATAATGTTTGGGCATTTAACGCTGATAAAGCTGCTAGCCTTCTCCGACTTAAACCTAAACTGGGTATAAAAGAAAATCATGAAATTCCCTCTTTGACACTTATGCGCGCTGACGGCACAACTCTTTACACTACTCGGGACGTTGCCTACAGCATTTGGAAGTTCCAACGTGCAGACAAAGTCATAAACGTCATTGGTATGGAACAATCTTTGGCACAACTGCAACTCAAACTAGCTTTATACGCTTTAGATTACGGCAGAGAAGCCGATAATTTTACACACTTCGCATATAACCTAGTTGCATTACCTGGCTACAAAATGAGTAGTCGCAGAGGACATTATATCACTTTTGACCAAGTTCTCGACGAGGCAATTGAACGCGCTTATCAAGAAGTCTGCAAGCGCTCTCCCCTGTTTAGTGAAGATGAAAAGCGCGCCATAGCCCAATTCGTAGGTATTGGTGCTGTCCGATACGCGCTTATAGATGTAGATCCAAGCAAACAAGTTTTATTCACTTGGGATCGGGTGCTAAATTTTGAAACCAACAGTGCTCCCTACGTACAATACACCCATGCAAGGGCCTGCAGTATCCTGCGAAAAGCTACAGACCCCCCGCAAACCGTGCCTGCTTACCATTTGCTAACTGAAAAAATAGAGCAAGAACTCATTTTACAGCTTGCCAGCTTCCCCGATATGTTCATAGAAGCAGCAGAATACCTGAAACCATCTGCGATAGCAGACTATGCAAACGTTCTTGCCGACAAATTTAACACCTTCTACAACGCTTTACCCGTCATTAAAGCTGAAACCCCTGAACTTAGCAGCGCACGTTTAACTCTAACTAAGGCTATTAGAATAGTGTTGAGCAACACTTTATCTCTCATTGGAGTGGTCGCACCTGAACACATGTAACTTTTCATCTATAGTATAACTCGATTTTCAATAACAAACACTCTTCCTAAACCTCTTTATAAAATTGTCAAAAAGAAAACTACACCTAACGCGTTTGCTTTTTTTGTTTTCTTTTTTACAAGTTATAAAAATCTTAGTCTATGTTATATTGTTTTTGATTATTTTAATTTATCGGTTTGTTTTTTGTTTGTTTATTCGTAAGATGTATTTTGACGTTTGATGGGGTTAGTTGCAAAGTTTTTTGAATGGTGGCTGTCATGCAATCAGTAATAAGTCTTCAGACGAAATAATTTTGGGGAATGACAATAGTCAACTATGAAAACAAGAAATAAATATTGAGAAGTTTGTATGTGCATGTGATATACAGCGACACAGACTGTTGCCTTTGTCACTATGTATCTATACGGATTAAGGGGAAAAAATTATGAATACAGAAACAAAAAATATGGTGATAAAATGTATTACGATAATAAGTGTTGCTCTTATAATAGTTGCAAGTGCCTATTACATTACAGGAATGGTGGTGCGTGAAATAAAACCGGCTGATGGAGCTAAAATTGTTATTATCCGAACTACTGATAGAACGCAATCAACTTATTATCATTACGTTGATGTTGCTGTATATAACGAAGGAAATATGTTAGGGTATGCCGTCATAGCCTGTCAGTTTACAGGTAGTGGAAGCTACGGGGAACTATTGCAAGAACAAACAGTCGTGTTAAAACCAGGTGAAACACAGGTATTAACGTTCGAAAAAATAATTTATGGACCTTGGGACTATGTGGTGTATGTGAAAAATGTGCAGTAACTAAATTACTGTAATGCATACTTTTTTCATGGTCTCCATTTTGTCCACTCAAACGGGTCCTTCCATCCCGTAAAATGTGATAAAAATCGCGCATTCACCAACCGTAAAAGATGAACACGCTGATACGACAGTTATTGCAATTGTTAATAATGCCATTCAACTCTTCCATAATATACAATTTGTTACAAGACTAACCGCGCTTTTTGCATTACCCTTATAATCCCTTGGAACACCTGTTTTTTCAGGTATATGGCAACACCACAATCACTCACATATAACGCGAGGCAGCCCTTTACTACTCAACTTTACCGCTCCACACACTTTGTTGTGACGATTTGTTAACTATTGGCTGTTGATGTCTGTTTATGAATTAAACTGTATGTTATGGTCGTTGTATATTGATGACAAATTTCAAATATTAGGTAACAATGTAAGCCATTGGTGTATATGGATGAGTAATGATTCATATTTCCAAAAAAAACTTGAACCAATTAAAGTTGCAAAACAGAAATCGATTTCACAATTACTAAAAGAAATGGGCAGAACCGCATATCAAGGTCGCAAATTAGGTGAAGCTGTTGATATATGGGAAAACATGCTGAAAGAGAAAGACATTGTAATTGCCCTAGGGTTTGCAGGTTCAATGAGCACCGCCGGTCAATGGACAATCATCAACTGGCTTATTGAGAATCGTTACATTGACGTCTTAGTATCTACAGGTGCAAACGTTTCAGAGGATATTGTTGATGCTATGGGTTTTGGTTACTGGCAAGGTAGTCACATGGCAAACGATGAACAACTCTTATCTGACGATATTAATCGGTATTATGATGTTTATGGAAAAGAAACGGATTACCGTAAAATGGAGGAAATCGTAACTGACTATGTCATGACTTGCAGCGAAAGTTATCAATATACCTCTGCAGAATTTCTCCATGGTCTAGGTAAATATCTCGATGCAAAAAACATTCCCGCAATAACGGCCGTAGCCGCAAAACACAATGTTCCCATCTTTAGCCCCGCAATGGTTGACAGCGCGTACGGAGAAACTTTTCTTTTGGCTAAAAATCAGGGCCACAGTATTCACATAGATAGCGTTAAAGAATTTGACCAATTCATCCAAATTGGCACTAAAACCAAAGATGTCGGTGTAGTCTACGTTGGCGGTGGAGTCCCCAAAGACTTTACACAATTAATTGCCATATCCGTAAGCCCAATGACCGAAGATAAAGGTGTTCAAGGCCGACAAGGTGGCTTACGCAAAAGCCTGCAAGAATATTACTACCCCCACAAGTACGCCATACAAATTACAACAGACTCTCCACAATGGGGTGGCTTAAGCGGATGCACCCTTGAAGAAGCTATAAGCTGGGGCAAAATCAACAGCCAAACTGGAACACGAGCAGTCTGCTACTGCGACGCAACAATCGCATTACCACTAATCTGTCACGCCTTAGCTGAACGTGTCACAGAAAAACGCAACGGCCCAGACATGAGCTGGATCTTTAAAGACGCTCCAAAAACTTAACGGCTTTTCTCTTTTATTTTTTTATACCTGACTTTTTAGCTCTTTTTATACACTACAGTTCTTATGTTTTCTTGGATTTTTTTCAGTTCAACTGTTGCTTCCCACTCAAAACCGCTAACTTGATCCTTTAGCTCTACTCGATAGCC
>WQYG01000068.1 GCA_009781395.1 Candidatus Bathycorpusculum sp.
CTATATTGTCTAGTAAGATACTAGATTTCAATACATATATATTTGTCTTTTTTGTTTAAAGAACAGGCCTGAGTAGTTAAACACTACACAAAATACCAACTAAATTTTCATGCGTTTGACGTGAAGAAGCTAGAAACGATTGTTTACTTAATAACATGATAAATTTTGCAAAAATAATGGGCGTAGACATTAGTGGTGTTTCATATCAACCATTTAAACGTGATAAATTAGAGCGCATTGTAGGGCAAATTAGTTTTGTGGACTCTCATACGTCTGCTGGCATTCAGTTGGCAGACGTTTGTTGTCGTACTGTATGGCAAGCGTATGAGCACAATAAACGTAACAGACTTGATCAGCTTTGGCCTTATTGGAATCGTAGTAATAATATACCTCATGATCCTTCTGTTGTACCTAAGTAAATGTTCGGAGGGTTGGGTCACCTGAAGATGACCTGCGAACCAGTTCGGTTCTCCCCACCTTATGTAAATTAATGATTATATAGGTATTAAAATTTTATGTTTTCTGACTACTTATTTTAGTAAATCGTGGTTGTGGTGTTTGGTCGGTATGTTTATTTTGGTTGTTGGTTTATTGTTAGGTGTGGGGAAGCGTTGAGTTATGGTTTTGTCTGAAAATGAAAATAAAGAACTAAGAAACATAGCCGATAGTTTGGCGGCAATAAATAAAACGTTAACTGAAAACAAGAGCTGCCCAGTGAAAACATCAACTGATAGGTGAATGGAGTTGTTTGAGACCGAAGCTCTGATTAAACGGCTTTACGATTAAACCAAGTTAGCAGTTGGTTATAGCCCTTAAAACTTCACCTTTTTAGGGTTATTGTCGGATTAACTTGCTACACCGTAAAAATAAAAAAAAGTGGATTAGAAACCTAAATGCCCTTTTTCAAACCTAAGCAAAGTGTTCGTAAATTCATTATTTTCTTTTTTTGCTGACTCAATAAACGATTGGAACCCTAGTAATTTGAGATAGGTGTCAACAAAATCCAGTAGTTGTCTTGTAGCCATTAAAGCAAAACGGTAGGGTTCAAGCAAGGGATCACCATGCAATTGATAAAAACCCCACTCAGTAAAAGGGTCAAATTTACTTGTTCTATCTCTAAGGTCATTTAGTCTTGTTCTTACATCAGAAGTAACTGTGATAAAACTTGTCTGCCAGTGCGCGTTAGGATTTTCAAAGTGTATCATCTCTAAACCTTCTCTATGGACAACTAGCTCTCTAAATTCATAAATCAAATTAATAAACTTCATATACTTGCAAATGTGATTTCGTATAATCGGGTTTTTTTCTCTTACAGCCTTAAGAAATTCTTTTCCATTATTGTTATTGATGCAAACCTTGCGCAAATCATGGCAATTAATCTCTAATTGAGTATTTGTCTTAAGCGCCAGATTATCAAAAATTCCAGTTAATAAAGAAATTAAATAGTTAAAATGATACGACATATTAGCCATAGTGTCTTTGTTTGTACCCATGTAAAACTGAAAACCTATTTCGTCAATTGACATCAAAACAAATGTGACTCTTTGGAATAAAGCATCTATCATGGGGTCACCTACATTATTATAGTGAGGGAGCTTGAGCCGCGCTGATAATAGGTACCAATGCCACTTATTCAGGCCATAGTGCGCAGATATGCGGTATTTTTTTTGATATTTTAAAAAGAGGTCTAAAAAAATGGATGTATCTTCAACTGTCATAATATTTAAACTGTCCTCATGGAGATGTACTTCAAAACAAGTTCTTTTTTTGAGTAAGTTGTGATCATTTGTCACTAAAATATGGACAGTTTCATTGTTATGCCTTGAAAAAGTTGTTTGAATGAGCACTATTAACAGTCTTTCAAGTTGTTGTTCAGTAATTTCAGTGTGTTCAAATATCTTTTGGGCAGTTCTGAGAACGTCTTCCAAACGATAGTCAAAACTAATTCTCGCATCATAAGTGTTTGTTTTTAAAAGTAATTCGTTTATCCAGCCATCATCAGTTGTAACGTACTTAAGTTCAGGGACTTTCTGTAATGATTCCAAAGGTGGCGTAAACGAAAAAGGTGTTCTAATAAACTCAAAAAAATCGGAACCGTTATGCTCTAAAATAGCTTGAGCGGTTCTATTTCCTTGTGTAATAAGTGGTGTGAAGCTTTTAGTGTCTATTAAAATTTTGATATTTCTTGTTTTTGTAAGTAGGTCTTTGCTATTCATGTGAATTATTTCTGATGGGTTTGAATTTATAGTTTGTGTTTCTATAAAAAATAGAAATTTTGAGACTAAGTTTTCTTTTCTTTTTCTAAGACAATATGACTGTTGTCAGCCCACATTGCTATAGTATCGCCTTTTTTCAAATCGAGATGTTCCACTAACTCTTTTGGTATGGTGACTTTGAGGCTTTTACCAACTAACACAACGCTGATTTTGAATTACCCTTGCTATTTTTTAACATATTAGGGTTCCTTTTTGTTATGTTTATCCTTTTATCATGACAAGTTTTCCGTCTTCTTCGACAAAGAGTAGTAAATCGCCGATGTCGAGTTGGAAACGTTTTCTTGCTTCAGAGGGAATTGTCACTTGTCCTTTTGTGCTGAGTTTGCAAGCTCCCAAAGTTTTTCCTACCAAATATTTTCACCTACGAGTAAGTAATGAAATGAAAAACGTATAAATCTTTCCCATACTTAAATCACTTATTAGTAGGTATTGTAGAGAAATACTTATATGTTCTACTTGTTTTTATTGTCTTGTGTTTGGTGTCCTTTAGCAGACTAGGCAAAAACACCAATGTTGATGGTGTTTCACCGATTAGCATGGTGTGTCCACGGAATTGTGACCTGTGGTATCATTAATCCATCTTGTTGGTGGTCGATGAGATGCGCTCGGCACCCGAAGACATAATCAGAAAATATGAACTGGAGAATGTCAGGGAGTCCCAGTGAGCCAGCTACAAACAGTGACCGTTAAGGTTTGTTTGTGGTGTGACTGGAGAAGGTATGAAGCTTAAGGGCTACAAACACTCTGCCGCTTTCAACTTTAGAAAGAAAAGAAACAAAGGAGATTGAGAGAAAAAGAAAAGGTTTGGAAACTGTGATAGATAGGTAAGTATGTATCTATATTTAAAATAGGCATTAATAAATTAAAATTTAATCCTTAACATAGTTAACACTATATTAAATTAAATGTTAATATTAAGATACGTATCCATCTATCACTTTTTTCCTAAAACAAAAAGTTTAGGAGAAAAAGAAAATCATGAAAAAAACTGAGATTTATGAAAAAATGTGGCGCACCCGAGGTGAAGGAACCTACGATTTAATCACTCAGGGTGAAGAGATCGCTAAACGTGAAGGCATAAGCCTCAACCAGTTAATGCGCCAAGCCTTTGAAGAATACGTTCAACGCCACGGCGCAGGTAATAACAGTTTTCAACTTGACAAGTTTGGCATAACATGGACCAAAGCTGTTTCAGTCACTAAATGTTGTTTCAAAGGCTGTGGCAAAACTGCCATAGGTATTGGACAACGAGTTGACACTAAACAAACCATCGGGTTCTGTAGTTTTCATTTTGTAAATTGTCAATCTCAAAAACATTTGTACACTGACATGAAATGGATAGACGCAACCGCCAACACAGAAAAACAAAAACAGACACCCCTAACCACTTAACGAGCTGACAAAAATTGGTGTGGTGAACTTTAGTTCACAAAATTTTAACGGGGTTAACGGGTTTAACAGAGCTGAAAAGGGTATACCCTATACAAAAAATATAGAAAAACAAGGGTTAATGGGTTATTGTACTGAAGTTACTGAAGATAACACTGAAGTTAATTTTGCAGAAGAAACGTCTGAAAGGGGTGTTTTTCCATACAAAACTGAAGTTACTGAACAAACTGAAGTTAAACCAGAAAGGTGTGTGGAAATAAAAATATGGTTAAAACAAAGAAAAAGGGGATTTAAAAAAATAGTTGTAAACTGTAGAAATGGAGATAAATCCACGGGATTTATGAATGAGCTACCTCGGCACATATCCTGAGATGCTTGTTTCAAACATGTTCAATTCAGTTTTAAAGGTTTCTGAAAATAAACTTGATTAAACACAAGAAATTCATGGTTCATTTTGTTTTTGTTTGTGGGGTTTGGTTTTTTGTGGTAGGTGGTGGTTTTGTGTTGTTTTTGTGTGTGGTTAAGGAAAGGCTTTATGAAAGGGCGTATTTATTAGGTTTAGGTGTGGACCGTTAGTCTAGTTGGCTAGGACGTCGCCTTCACACGGCGAAGATCACCGGTTCAAATCCGGTACGGTCCACCAGTATCTTTTCTACTAGTTTTTGTTTTGTTTTAAATTTGTGGGGTTGTATAGTATTGTTAATTAGCTGCTTAGTAGTTGTTGTGGTGTTTAAGGAAGATTGTTATGGGTAGCGGTCCTTTGTTTATTGTTCCCTTTCGTTGTACGTTTGGTTGTGATAGTAGTTGTGTTCATTGTATTTCTGGTGGAAAGCAGGCTGTAGTGGATGAGGTTGATACTGAGGGTGCTAAGCGTGTTGTTGATCAGGTTAGTGTGTTTGGGGCGACTTTTTTTGGGTTGACTGGGGGGGAGTCGTTTTTACGTAAAGATCTTTTTGAAATTATTCGTTATGCTAAAGGTAAAGCGTTAAAGGTTAGTTTAATTACTGATGCTCATAGGTTGGATGATGTTGCTTTTAAGTTGTTGGTGGATAATGAAGTGCGTATTTCTATAAGTATAGATGGTGCAGAGGAAACTAATGATGCTATTCGAGGTAAGGGTGCCTATAAAGCTGCTGTTTTGGCTATAGAAAAATTTTCTAAAGCCGGGTTGCTTGATTGTCTTGTTTACACTTTTGCTAAAACAGCAAATGGTGTAACTAATGTAAATAGAGACGATATTGTTCATGTAATTGAGCTTGCTCGTAAAAATGGTGCTAGGTGGAGTGTTTTTCATGGGTTTGTTCCTTTTAGTAAAGAAAGCCTCAAAGCAGACCCTACACCTCAACAGTACGAATGGGCTTGTAACACTCTTTATGATTTAATGTTGCAGTATAAAGATAAACCTGAGATTAATGTTTACATACCCTTCATGGCGCGTGTTGCTAAACAGCGGGGTATGCCTAATTTTGATGATTGGTATAACAATTTTTTCCTGGGTCGATGTTGGTTTGGTAAATTTTTAAGTATAGCTGAAAATGGAGATGCCATACCCTGTAGTTACAATGATGTATATCGTGCAGGAAATATTAAAAATAAACCTTTGCAACAAATTTGGCAAGATATGGAAAATAATGAATTTTTCATCAAAGCTCGAGATAAAAATAATCTCAAAGGTAAATGTGCTATATGTGAATACAAACAAATATGTGGGGGGTGTCGAACAACAGCCCTATTCTACACAGGTGACATACACGGCCCAGACCCCCGATGTTCTTATGTCCCAGCGCACCTACTTTAAACAATAACCCCCACCCACCAACCCTTTAGGGTTTGTTTTTGTGAAACTAGGATGATGGTTTAATAGTGAAAGATTTGTCCGTCGTGTTCAATAATTTTTTCTTCATCAATTTTTTCTTTGCAGTTATGTGTATTTATGGTGTCCATAAATTCGGTTACCTGTGCGTCCATCATGTCGATTAGGTGAATAATGTAGGCATAGATTGTTTTTGCTTTCTCATCATAAATATGGTGATGTCCACGGATGATTGCAAGTATGTGGTAAAAAAAGTTTTCATCAAACAAGTTTATGATGTCTTTTTTTATTTTATACATCATTTCACAGCCATATTCCCTATGTGTGGTAAAACTGTTTTTAACGTAATCACCCATATAGAGCTCCCTAATTTTGCCAAGATCATGACAAATAATTCCAACATAGATAACATCACTATACGCCACAAGTCGTTTATCGTTTGCAATCATTGTTTTAGCCAAACGAAGCATTTTTATAGTGTGATTTGCAAGACCGCCAACACAGGCATCATGTTTTCTCTTTGCCGCAAACTCTGAAAAGAAACGCTCCTTCACATCACCCACAACAATCTTGTTTACCAACTGCTTAACTTTTGGGTTAACCTGACTTAAAAACTTGTAAAACTCTTCTTCAAGCTCATGCCCATCATACCCACACAAAAAATCTTTATGCGTATAACCATAAGCGTCAGATTTAACAGACTCAAGAACAATTGTACTATTAGAATTCCAAGTATCAATTCGACCTGAAATTGTAAGAATTTTCTCTTTATCCACCACACGAAACTCTTCAATAGTCTCACTCCACACTACAAAACCAATAATAGACTCCTGATCACAAAGAATCCCTTTAACAAACTGTTTACCATTACTCCCTGTCTTATACCTAAAAGAACGAACATAAACACTACCACTTACCTTTTCATCATGCCTTTTTACTAACGCCGCCTTAATGTCAACCTTCACTTTTAACACGCCTTCTTCTTTTTGTTTCCACTGCTGATTACTTGTTTAAATTTCGAAGACGCCCTTAAATTATAAAACCTTCGGATATACAATACTTTATTGTTCATGTCGGCACATATTTTTAGATAATAAACGTTAGTGAGAATTGCTGTTTTTTGTTTGGCATCATGGCAGGTAGTTTTTTATAGCTAAGCCTAAAATTTTTTTGTTAACCAAAACCTTTAAACAACGCTTGTGCGGGTTAAAATTAGAAACAAATCCGTTGGGCGGGTAGATCAGTCTGGCATGATCGCCACGTTGGCATCGTGGAGGTCGCGGGTTCAAATCCCGCCTCGTCCACCAACAATGTTTCTCTTTTAATTTTAGTAAGTGTTTGGAAACTGTGGTTTGTTTTTCTTTTATTGCATTTTTTTTTGGTTTTAGCAAAGAGTTAAATTTATTGTTTGTAAAGATTTAGGTGGGTTTGATTGAGTGATGATTTATAGTTGTGAGGTTCTTACGCCTTTAGGTGGAATGGGTGTTCCTACGGTGTGGATGGAGTGTAATAAGGAGAAGTGGTTGGGTAGTTATACTTGGCATGTTTCAACGGTTAAGGGTGTTGGGGCTGCTAGAAATGAGTTGTTAAATAAGGCTCAGTCATCGCTTGTTTTGTGGTTGGATTCTGATGTAGAGTTAGAGTTTGATCCTGTGCCTGTTCTTTTTGAGGTTATGCAAAAGTTTAATGTGTCAGGTGTTTGTGCGGGTCAGTTGACTGTGGGTCGTAAATGGTTTCTTGAGGTTGCTGCTGAGATGGACAAGTTAGAGGTGGAGCGACATGGGGGGGTGAAGGTTGTTGAGGAACGCGCTTTTCAGTGTGCGCTCTATAAGCGTGAAGATTTGCTTAAAGTGGGGGGGTTTGATTCAATGTTTGATGTTGCAGGAGAGGATAATGATATAGTAAGGCGCATGTTAGGGCGAGGTATGTTGGTTCTTCATTGTAACAAGGTAATTGTTAAGCATCATGTTAATGAGCAAACTTATTGGCGTAAATTTAAAGGTTATCATAAAGGTTTTAGTCAACTTGCTGCAACCATGCAAGCTGAATATCAGCCTGAAACTCAAAGATCTGCCCTTGACTTTAGCATGTTTAGGCGTATGCCCCTAAAATATTCCCTCTACAAACTTAGAGAAAAAATCTCTCTTCGATAACAATAATGCTGTTGATGTTGACGGGTGATGGGAAGTGAAGAATGTGGTTGTGCCTAAGGTTTTGACTTTTTTTGTTACGAATCGTTGTAATGCTATGTGTAGTCACTGTTTTAACTGGCAAGGTTTGTCTTTAAATGAGTTAAGTCTTGATGAGATTAAAAAAATTGATTTTGGTTTGTTTAATTCTGTTTCTCTAACAGGTGGTGAACCCACTTTGCGAGTTGACCTTGCAGACATTTGCCAACATGTCGCGGTTAAAAACAAGATTTATCTAAACACCAACGGTTTAATGCCCCAACGCATAAAAGATGTCATAAAAAAAGTTGGAGCCAAGAGGGTTAACATCAGTGTTTCTCTTGACGGCGTAAAAAATGTTCATGATCAAATTCGAGGGGTAGACTGTTTTGAGCAGGCAGTTGAAACTATTAAACTATGCAAAACAGAAGGTGTGAACATTACAATTCTTACCACTCTTTCTAGGTTTAACAAATCAAATATCTCTCCCTTTATGGCGTACCTTAAAACTGAGGGGTTATTTACAAAAAAAGGAGACCTAGTCTTCAATATAGCCCGCGGCCTTGAACACGCATTTAACCTTAACAGCACCCAAAGCTTTCATCACAACCCCAAAGACAACAACACAATCCTAACCTTAACTGAACTTAAAGATGTCTACACCCAAATTAAACCCTACATGACTAATCAAAACCGTGTAGTCTGGGATTACTCTTTAAAAATACTCACCCAACACAAAAAACTGGTAACCTGTCAAGCAGCAAACCTAGACATGGTTCTTCACGCCAACGGAGATGTCGCCGCATGCGAATACACCAACCCCTTCACAAACATCCGCAACCACAACTTTGACCTACTCACCCTATGGAACAGCGAAACCGCCAACACCACTCGAAACAAACTAACCAACTGCTACTGCATCCACCCCTGCAACTTAAACACCGCAATCCCCAAAACACTAACAGGCATACTCAAACTCGCCCCCGACATAGCAAAAAACAAAACCAACCAACTCAAAAACAAACTGTAACTCACAGTTGTCAAGAACGTCCTTTACTTTATGGTTTCATAGTCTGAAATATGATTTAATTGTTTGGTTCTGCTCTATAAAGTGAAAAAGTATTGTACGACTTTATCAACATGTTACATGTTATTGGTGTACAGTTACGGATTCAAAGAAAAAAAAGTTGCCGACCTGTAAGTTTAGCATTTTTTGATAGCCCGTGCAGCAGTTTATGCGTATTTATTTTATGCTAAAGTTGTATGTCTTCTTTTGGTGTAAAGTTTGTTTGGAAGGTCCAAATGTTTGCTTTGCCGTTTTTTAGGCGGAAGACAGAGAACATTTTGTAAAACTCTTCTTTGGTGGCACAGTTTGTTTTCCAGTTTTGCATAAAGGCGCGGGTTGGGTGGTTTGCTATTTCTTCTTTAATGTTTTCGTCATCTAGTTTTTCTAGGGTTCCGCGTACACGGATTTGTATGTTTTGTGTTGCATCGTAGAAGCACATTTGTACCTGAGGTTTTTCTATAATCTGGTGATAAACATCCTTATGTGGACCAGTGTGAAAGATGATGCCTTCTTTGTCTGCTTTATATAGTAGCATGCCTCGAACGCGTGGTTCTGTTCCTTCTAATGTTGCCAGAAAGAGCACAGGATTTTTGTTTATAGTTTCAAATATCTGTTCTTTTTGCAAAATGTTAACCTCAAAGAATAGATTGTTTTAAGTGCAGTATAAACTTTTCAGTAACCCTGATCTGAAGAGAGAAAAATGTAAAGCCTACCTCAATTTTTCTGCTTGTGATAATAATAACTTGAGTTTTTTGTTTCTTTTGATTTAGTGGATTGGAAAAAAATGCTACGTACAATTATCAGGGAAATCGACCTCTCTGTCGAAGAGTTCAATAAACTCATTGAAAAAACTTTGCAGTATAAAATAAATAACAGGTAAAGACCATGCGGTTCAAAAAGAACCATATTGAACTTATTCTCGCTGAAAAAAACAATAACTCTCAGACAAAATGACCACCGATTCACAGAAGGCAATATGACACATCGGGTGGCAAATAAAAACTATTCCAAACTCTCCGGAAAACTGTCTTGGCTCATTATTTGGAACAGAAATAGACAATCAGGGAACACATCCAATTTTTCAATATCTTACAACACGATGGGCAGAGTGTTTGAAAACTGTAGGGGTTGCGTAAGGTTAAAATTGTGTTTAGAGTTATTGTTGGATGGTTATTGTTATGGGTGATAATACATCTATGTCTGGTTCTGCTGTTGGGGTTATGCAGTTTGTGGCTGAGTTGCACGAGTTTAGACCAACTATATGGCGAAGGTTTCAGGTAAGAAGCGATGTTGATTTGGCTGATTTTTGTTATGTTCTTATGGAAATGTTTCACATGGGCGGCCACCTATTTGACTTCACCATAAACGATGTAAGATATGCCTTACCGTTACCTAACGTGTTAGGCGATTGGGGTGAACCTGCTAAAAACATAAAAGGCATAACCATTAATGAACTATTTACCCAAGAGGGAACGTTTGGTGAGTTGTGGTATGATTTTGGCGATAGCTGGTATGTTGGCGTAAAACTAGAATCATTAAAAGTGACTGACCCGGGTTCTTTTGAAGAGTTGCCACGTGTAATTGAAGGGGAAGGGTTTGGTATTGTGGAGAATTGTGGTGGAGTTGAGGGTTTAGAAGAAATTGCAAAAGGCCTAAAAACCGGGCGAGGTGCAGATTGGAAAGACCAAAAAGCCTGGCTCAAAGAGAATTATCCCGAGGTTTTAGAGAAAGGCTTAACACACTTTGACCTTGACCAAATAAACACAGCCATCAAACACTGCCACGTCGCAGACATCTATAAACTAATGACAAAATAAAACCCTCCTCACCCCTTCTAAACTACCAACACTCTATTCGTCAACCCCTGCCAAACAAACAACTATTATGTTACCTTAACTTTGAAATCCTAAAAAGTCTCTGTTTTGAAAATTATTATGATTTTTGAATTAGTCCGCTATGTTTACGAAGCTTTATAGAATGAAGAGTGATGTTCTTATCAGTGATTGCAATGATGGATGCTGAAATAACAACAATGAACGAAAACGGCCAAGTAGTCATCCCCCACAAACTACGAGAAGCACTAGACCTAACACCAAAAACCACACTCTTAATCCGTAACTTTTAGTGGTTAGGGAGCTAGGTTTTGGTTGAAAGAGTAGCCTTTGGATCTAAAATCGATAAACCCAGTTTCTCACACAAAATCTTAGCCTGCTTAGTATACTCAGCCATA
>WQYG01000069.1 GCA_009781395.1 Candidatus Bathycorpusculum sp.
ATTGTTTGGAACTCTTTCTCTACCCAACTATTAACATCCCCATTCAAGACAAACAGCAACCACAATACTACTAACCACAAACACCCTTTTTAGTTTATCAAAAAATTGTGGGTCAAGCTAAGTTTGTATAGTGGGCTTGATGTTGATAGGAATTATTGGAGCGATTATACAACATTGCATCCTGAAGCTACCGAAGTGGGACGTACAGGTGTTTGGGACACCCCATACGTTTGTGTACGCCTTAACGGGAATGAGGGGGAGCCCATAATGTTTGATAATCACCCTTTAGTGAACCCGATAAAGGGTGCTGGAGCACCCGAGGTCGATGATAACACTAAACCTGCTCCAACAGCATCTACAGAGGAACAAAAACCAGAATTATTCTCAACCGCACTAATAATAATAGCTACCGTTGCAGTGTTCATGATTATTGTAGGCACAAGTTTACTTGTGTACTTTAAAAAACACAAATAGGCCCTTGTAACGTTTAATACACACCCAATGTTGCAATTATTTGTGTACTCTTTATAACCTTAAGTCAGGAAATTAAAAACTACTGACAAGAAAACAATTTGACAAAATGTGGAAGAGATAGTAATTGTTGTTGAGGTTAGATAGTTAGTAGACCTTTGCGTCTTAGGTTGTCGGCTTGTGCGTGGGTGTATCTCCAGACGACATCGCCACGTTTGTCGCTTTGAAAGTCCCATGGTGCAACTATGACTATGTCACTTTCGCGTATCCAGACACGTCTTTTCATTTTGCCGCATATTCGGCATAATCTTTCAGCGCCGTCTTGGCATCTGACTTGAATGCGATCAAACCCGAGCAGTTTTGTAACTACCCCTAAGACTTCACCTTGTCCAGGGTAGACTAACTCGCTGATTTCGCCTTCGTTTAAGACTTTCTTTTTTCCCAAATAATAACCTCTAATTATTTTGAATGAATGTAAACAGGTTACTTAAAAGCATGTTCATTGAAAATAGCGTTTTTTGAACGATTATTGAAAAAATTGAAGAATAACAATATAGTTTTTTCCAAAGAACAACAAAAAGACAAGAAAGTATTGACAAGGACACCTAAAAAAGAAAGGCTGTAATTGGCACGAACAGTACCACCCGCATATAAGAAGTGCCGTGAAAGCCCCTTTATATTGCCAAACCAGAAAAAAGCACATGTTACAACAGGCCAACGTTCAAGCAAATTACACATAAATTTTGTTCATAATTTGCTTTTAGATCTATGTGAAAAAACTATCAACCCCCACATAGCTTGCTATATGCCGTGAAGAAAAAATAGTCTCGCTATCAGGTTGAACATATTGCTGGTGAACGCGCCACATAGCTTGCTATATGCCGTGAAGAAAAAATAGTCAGACTAACTTTCTTTTTTCGGGTGCCCCTTTAGTTCTTTGTTTAACAAACCCAAGCCTAAACCAGTCACAACCAAACCCACAATTAACATGACCACTAGATGGTCATAGCCAAAATATTGGTCAAATAGCATCCATAAACTTCGAAAAACCAGAACAGACGCTACCAAAACCGCAAATTCACACACTACAAGTCTTACCAATCGCATATCCACTAAATACGCACACAACCACATAAAAATTTGCCTCATCAAAACTGTATCTATTTTTGGATAACTGTAGAAAGGTAGCAAGTTTTGGGTGCAGTCAGATATACTTTGGTCTATCAGATGCCTACTGTTATGCCCTAAGGTTTTATAGATGTGGTTTATTGTTTTTACAGAGTGGTATGTGCGTTGCATCATTATGCTGATTATAAGTCCATACTTTCTTATCAGAATGGTATGAATCTTTATCGTGGATGTTCCCATGGGTGTATTTACTGTGACAGCCGAAGCGTATGTTACCAGATGAACCATAATTTTGAGGATATAGAAGTTAAGCGTAATGCCCCTTTAATTTTCGAGTCCCAGTTACGTCGAAGAAGAAAGCCATGTATGGTGGGTACAGGTTCTATGTGTGATTGCTATATCCCTTTGGAGAATGAACTGCAAGTTACTCGTCAGTGTCTTTTGTTGATTGAGAAATATGGTTTTGGGTTGGCAATACAGACTAAATCAGCGCGTATTTTGCGTGATCTAGATGTATTGAAGAGGATTAATGCAAAAACCAAATGTGTGGTACAAACTACTTTAACTACTTTTGATGAGGGGGTGTGTCGGAAAATTGAGCCTAACGTATCTACTACGTTTGAGCGTTTTGAGGTATTGGAAGCTATGCGGGAAGCAAAAATTCCCACCGTTGTGTGGATTAGTCCCATACTGCCTTTTATTAATGACACAGAAGAAAATCTGCAGGGGCTGCTTGATTACTGTATAAAGGCAAAGGTTTTGGGGATTCTCTGTTTTGGTTTTGGCGTTACCCTGCGGGAGGGGAATCGAGAATATTTTTATGCTAAACTTGATGAACAGTTTCCTGGCTTAAAACAGAAATACCGTCAACAGTTCGGTAACGCATACATATGTAACAGCCCAAACAGCAAACATTTAATGGATATTTTTCAATCCAAATGCCAACAACATGGAATACTGTATAAAACAGAGGACATATTTGCCTACATGCGAAAAATTGAATCTAAAAAACAACAAACACAACTGTTTTATTAGGTCATATTATTACAATATAACAGAATAGATTAATTTTTGCGTTGAGTTATATCAGACATGTTTTATTTGACAGTTCAGCCATTATTATTGTTTAGTGATAACATATAATAGACTCATAATCAAGCCCATAAAAAGTAGCTAATCAGCAAATACACCTATAGTTTATATAGTGTTTTTAACTATGTTAACAATTGTTTGTGTACATTTGCAGAAGGGTCTTATTTGAGCATTAATGTTGAATCTAAGGTAAAAGTTCACAACTTGCGTAAAAATAGAATGAAAATAACACTACTGATTGTGTTGTTAATTTCTTCTTTGTTAATCACGTATGTAGCCATAATAAACTTTAATGACACATCAACAAAAGACAAAAACCCTGTAGATGAAGAGAATCCAATAAACAAGGAAGACACCCCCTCGATAAAAGAAGACAAATCCACAGGAACAACTATACGTGTTAGCAGTGAAGCTGAACTTTTAGAGTCAATAAGCAACGCTGCAAAACCCACAATCATCACACTTGACAAAGACATCACCCTCACAGGAACACTTTTCATACCCTCAAACAAAGACATCACCCTAACAAGCAACAACAATAACAATAAAGCCAATTTTTACAAATTAATTGGAGAAAATGATGTAACCATCATTGTTGTCAATAACCGTGCAGTATTGAAAATAGCAGGCATTATTGTAACTCATAATACAGGTTATAGTGGTATGGGAGTAGATGTTGAGTCAGGGGGTAAGCTTGTAATGTCTGGCGGCGAAATTTCAAACAATATCGGAGGCAATGGTGGCGTACGCGTAAATAGTGGTGGTTCTTTTGAAATGTCAGGAGGCAAAATTTCAAACAACAACGCACCATATGGCGGAGGCGTGTATGTAGCTGCTAGAGGAATTTTTAGCATGACAGGCGGCCTAATTACCGACAACACAGCTGGCTTTGGCGGTGGTGGTGTATGGAATAGCGGCACATTCACCATGACTGGAGGCGAAATCACCAACAATGTAGCTGCAGGCGCTGGCGGCGTGCACAATAACGGCACATTCAATGTACAATATGGCATAATTTCTGGCAACACATCACAAGTTGACAACACCATTAATGATGTATACAACTCAAGCAATAACAGAACATCTACCGAAGAGACATCTGGCAATAATAACAATAGTATATCTACCGAAAACGACAAATCACCCAATGAAGAAGACAAAACACCCCCACAAGAATAATTGAAACAACAACTGGAAATAATAACTCACCTAATAAGAACAGATAGACCCCCCCTGAAATTTTTTTAACCCTTTAATGAAACAGAACATATAGCAACATAAAAACAAGTGTAATTTTTGCTGTTCTTAAAAAAGAACACTTTAGAAAAAAGTGTTCTCGAGATACACACATATACGAACATAGGTGAATATGCTTTGTGAATAGTCAAATGAAAATTGAAAAGAAAACAATAGCTTTATGCATATTTGCTTTAGCAATCGGAATAGCAACAATCGTACCTCTAACTTATATTGCACCCAAAATGAGCGCTACAGCACAAAATAACCCATGGTTCAACATAGACATACTCTACGCCAACACCCTACCAAATACCTACAACAAAGACAGCATCACGATTAATGCAGCCGTAAATTTCACCATAACCCCTGATGCAATTAACCTCAAAGGAGCTGACGCCAAAATAGAAGTCTTCAACTTTCACATTTACTCTGACCAAACCTCAATTATCAACCTCACAAATAGTTAAAAACGCGGTATTTTTCGATTTTAGCCCAAAAAACACGTTTTTAAACAAAACAGAATTAGTTTAAAAATAGGACGGTTATCCTGCTATGCCGTAGCCGCTGATTTTTACTGTTGTGTTGGTGTTATTTGAGGTGGAGGTGGCGTCAATTATTATGGCCCAGACTATGTTTTGTGAGGGAAACATTTCTAATAGGTCATCGTCGGTGAACCAGACGGTTGAGCTTTTGGTGAAGGTTTTTTCGATTTCTTTGGAGTAGGTGTTATCTATGCAGGCTAGTTTTACGCGTACGGCTATTGTTTCTCCGGAGTTAAAGTTGCCGTTTACTTCGATTTTTGGTTTAAAGCTTACAATTTTTAAGGGTGTGGGTTTTATGGTTAGGGGTTCGCCAAATTTTCCATTTAGGCCTATGGAGACTGTTAGGTCTTTTTGTGCAAAGTAGCTGCCGTCGGCGGAGATCCATACGCCGTGGGGGTTTTTAACGGGGGCTGTCCAGGTGCCTAGGAAGCTTACGTCAGTGTTTAGGATGGGTGTGGTGTAGGCTGTGTTGGTTATGTCAATGCCAAATAGTTGGTCAGGGGCGTCACTGAAGGATTCGAAGACAACGCCTATAAGGATTGATTGGGACATGGTTCCTGCTAGGCGTAGGCCTGTTTGGTTGGTGTTATGTCCGTCTTCGCCCATCCATATACGAACGTTTTGTAGTTGGCTGCAGGAGAGTTCAGCTTTGCTTTCAACATTTATGGCTATGGAATGGTCGTATTGGTTAAAGAAGCATCGGTTTATTTGGGTGCTTTCATATGAACCGGTGGCTTTATCGCTTTTTGGGGTGCGAAATGCAATGCCTTCCACGCAGTTTATGAAGTGGCAGTTTTCAATTTTTGTGCCTTCGGTCCAAGTGTTATCATTAGCAAATTCTATGCCAACAGGACTGTTCTGAAATAGCATGTTAGTAATGGTAGCTCCAAAAGTATTTTCAATTCGAAGAGTGCCATTGTTTAAAATTAAACCTGAAATTAATGGATACTTGCAATAAGTATAATCATCTCCACGTATTATTATAGAGTAGCCATTAGCATTAATTACAGCGTCATCCCCTACAAGTTTAACGTTCCATTTATTATAAATTACAATATCAGCAGACAAATTAAAAGTACCTTTCAAATACACCGTATTACCCGCAGACAACGCATAATTTATAGCGATAGCCTCAGATGCAAACCCGCTAATTACTTCCTTAGTTAAAGTATTTCGAACCTGAAAAGAAGACGAAAACAACTGCTGCGACACCACATACTCAAACCCCGAACTATCCGTCTGCCCAACATCATTAACTTTACTATACACACTAATCACCAAACAAGTGTTAAGCACAGTTGCCAATAACACAACAACAAGAATCAAACCCACAACACGACCCGACAAGACTACCTTCATAACACTACTTCTTCCAACACGCCAATAAAAAATAACCGGAACTAACGTTAATTAAATTTTTGATAAAACCACCCATAACCACTAGTTTTTATACCTCAACAAGTCAATATCATAAGTGGGAGGGGCATTCATACCCTTACAGATACAACACAAACACCTACAAACCACATATTATACCCCTCCCACACTCAACAACAAACAGAGTAAAAATAAAATAAATCTAAGGTGATATAGATTGATAAAAAGCAGCATTTCTTCTTTATTGTGGCAGGGTCATATTGGGCTGTGCCCTTGCTCTTCCTGTTATGAGGTATAGCCTTAATTTTTCGGACTTGGGGTTAATTGTTTTGGCTTTTGTTCTGGCGTTCATAATAACAGAACTATTTTGCTTAGTTTGGGTGTACATCTGCTTAAAAAATACAAAATTTCTTTTGGAAAAGAACAAAATAAGATTTGAGCGTAAATAGGCTCAAGGTCTGCAGGGTAGGTTTGCCATTAATAGTTTTTAGGGGTTATTTTGTCAAGGATTAGTTTTGCGCAGTCAATTTGGTTTGGTATGTTGCCTGATTTGTCCTGTACACGCCATATGTCAGGTGTAATTTCGTCTGCAAGGTAAATTTTTCGATTTTCATCAAAACCAAACTCTACTTTAAAATCTATTAAAGTTAAACCAAGATTACTTAATTCTTTACGTAAAACAGTGCCTACTTTAACTAAGCAATCTAACAGTTGGGCGTATTCTCCTTCCTTTAACAAGCCTTTTAGAAGGCATAGTCTTTCACTTATTAGAGGATCACCTTGAGCATCATCTTTTAGTGTGGCTTCAAGATAGGGCGGATCAAAAGGAAGACCTTGATTAAGAGTAAACCTGCGACACATACTGCCTGCTGTAAAGTAGCGCATCACAAATTCAAGGGAGGGAACAGTAATTTTGCGCACCTTCATCAGACCTTGATTAAGATCGGCACCTAAATAATGCGTTGCAATGCCGTTAGCTTCCATTAGTTCAAAAAAATATTTAGAGATGACAAGTCCAATTTTTCCTTTACCTAAAACACTACCGCCCACTGTGTTAGAGCCGGGATCAAAAACGCCATTTTCACCAGTTGCAGTGTCTTTAAAAAGTAAAAAACAATCACCGGATGCTTCATCTAAGAGAACATTTTTTGTTTTACCTTCATAGACCGTTTTCATAATTTCCTCAAACTTCCTTACAGATTAACAAATAAACGCGTATAACAAAAACACTCATATATAGATAATGCGAAAAACACAAAAACCAAATCATCCAACAACACCCAAACAGTACATACCCCACAGACAATATATAGACAAAAACTATTGCTGATAAAAGAGTAACCTAAACATTTGGTTGGTTGTAAAAACCTTTTTAAAATTTAACTACGCTATAAACCGTATGAGCTACAAATTTGCCCTCATAGCTACATTGAAAAACAAACGCTTTTGGATCTGGACCCTAACAGGAATAATCATCTATTTAATTCCAGTTGCAATACGTTACGCCACAGGCAACATAATCATACCCCTCCTCAACTGGCCCGGCTACTGGATAGACCACTTCATCCCAGGCAACCTCTTAGAAAAAATAATAATAAACATGTTCTTCCCAGGCGCAACAGGCGCCATAGCAGGCGAAATCTTTACAAAAAACTACCACAAACAACAAACCCAAACCACCAAAACCATATACCTATCAAGACTAGCAGGTGCCCTACTCTTTGTCACCGCATGGTCCCTCTTCCAATACATAGGATACCAAATGGAAATATACATGTCCTTCTCGCCCAGCAGCAACCTATTTGAAAGCTACTTTGTCTACCCCCTAAACTACACAATAGCCACATGCTCAATATTCACACCAACAATAATCCACACCATAAAAAAACTAGCCAAAAACAACAAAAACCCTAAACTAACCCAACCAAACACAAACCACTACAAAAAAACTAAAACAAACAAAGACAAACAAAGACAAACAACAAAACAATTAATCACCCACAAACAACCAACAACCGTTTTAACTCAAAAAATAAAGTCAAACCATACACCCAACTATTTCACCTCCCACCTCATAACAACACGTCGCCCAACACCACTTATCACCATTATAAAATCCAACTTTTTCTTAACCACCTTAAAACCTAAACGCTCATACAACTGTTTAGCCCGCTCATTCTTAGCAAGCACATCCAACTCCACATATTTATACCCCAAAGTATTACAAACATACTCCACAAACTTTGTCGCAATACCCCTACCCCTATACTCAGGACTCGTTGCAATATGATCAATATAAACCCCCTCAAAACCACTAACATTAATTTTTTCAACCGCACCACGAATTACCCTATAAGACACCACACCAGCAAAACCACTCATCAACTCCAAAAAAACCACCCTATCTAATTTAATAGACCTCTTCTGACAAGTCCCCAAACCCAAAAAACCAACAACAACCCCATCCCGCAAATACGCATACGTCAAATCATAATCAAAAGAACATTTAAACAATTTATGCAATTTCACCCTATCTTTAGAAATAGACGAAAAAACATCATAAAAACTCGTAACAAACACACCAACCGCCTGATCCACCTGCACATCACCAAGAGTGCTTAATTTTTTAATTTCATCCATAACAACCATCCGCCCCTAAAGAACAACAAAAACAATAACACCCACACATAATATTGTTTACCCTACACCCAAAAACTTCTAAAACTAAAACAAATAAAAAACAGACAAAAAGAAACCATAACAACAGTAAAACAGACTTTAAAATCATGACAATACAGATAGATATTCACATTATCACCCACAAACAAACACACAGTTCTTTTTAAGATAAAACTGCAATTAAGCAAACAGCAATAGCACCCCAATAAAAAACGTAGAACATAATAATAGTCTAATATTTAATACAACTTATTAAAGGCGGGTTTTTTATGGAACAAGTCTATACAAGTCAAATTCAAAAAAAGAAAAATAACATAAAAAACATTGCACTCATAGGCATTGCGTTAACAACCATAATAATAACAACAACACTACTCCTTACATTTGAATCATATTTTCATGAACCAGAACCCACACCAACAACACAACCCACACCAACAACACAACCCACACCAGATGGGAGCGATAATTTATCTGGTAAGTATGTTTTTGCCTATTATTGTTTTGAGTTTACTGGTGGAAATAATGTTAGGTACGGTATTGTTGACAGCAATGGCAAGTTTGTAGAGACTCCAATTGTGGGAAAGTATGTGTGGATAAAAGACCCTGACAAACTTACAACAAGTCCTTCAAAGCCCTACATACATATTACGTTTCCAGATGAGAATAAAAATCTTAGTTATGGTTGTTACGTTAGTGATGATAGACAACAAATGGTAAGTATATATGAGTCACGTGCAGTATTTTGTAAAATTACTTAATGAATAGTTTGCGTTTTTACGTTATTTCGTGTTATCCGCCTCAGCAAAGTTTTAGTGTATTCTTTTGAGGCTCTAATCATGTGAACAAACATACCACCCGCTTGACCCCTAAACCCACTTAACCATACTATTCGCAGTAAGAAGAGACTTTTTAGCACCATAACGAAGCAGACTAATACGTAAAATTAATGGGGCGATATTGGTTTAATTAATCAATAGGATATTGAACTTATCAGATAATTCCTATCAAAAATAGAACAAAACTACGCCGTAGACTGTTTCGAAAAAATTTCGCTAACAACTCGTGTTATGGAACAACTTTTTTATTGGACTATCAACCATGAAATTAATAGGTGTTAAACTTGAGTACTGTGAATAAAACTTTAGCAATAGTTTTCGTGTTTGTAGTATTGTCAAGTCTAATGGTGTGCACAGTTAAACCTGTAGACGCACAGAAACCACCTCAGCCGTCTGTTCCTAAGTTTAGTGTAAAACTTGTATCACTCCCCTATGATGTACCCCCAACTACCACAAATACTTTTGACCCAGACACTTGGAAAGAAACAACTACTACTGTGCCAGGTTACCGTGTAGAAAACAAATCAATAGAAATTACGATAAAAAATCAACCCTTCACACCCTACAGAATACAAACTAGCGAACGAGATTATGACGTTAGAATAGATCACATTGTTGAAGTTAAGAGTCATTTTGATAATGAACAGAGTTGGAAAGAAATTTCTGGCTATAGTGATGCCCAATTTACTTCTCAATATACCGTTCTTATATGTTCTCGGAGGGATTTTGTCTTTACTGGGTGGGATATTAATGATTTGCCAGTTGGTTATCAGTTAGATTTTAGAGTTAAAGCACGTATTGGATGTTGGGCTGTACTTACACAGATGGATTATTATTATGGTCTTCGTGAACCATATTTAGTTGAAGCTGAGTTAAGCAATTGGAGCGACACTCAAACAATCACTATCACTAACGGCTCTTCGTCATCAACTTCCTCACAAACAGTTCCGCCCCAAAACCCAACGATACCACCTAACAATGATCAACAACAAACATTGGAACATGAACAAAACCAGTTGCCAGATTTTATGTTTAATCCCAGCTTTCTGTTAAGTATTGGAGCTCTTGCAGGCGTTGGGGTTACTATTGCAGTTGTATTAGTGTTTGCTCGGAGATACACAGCTACAAACAAACTCGCGAGTTAAAAAAGGGTGATACAGTAGCAATGTGGGCTGATAATAGTCACATTGCTATGGAAAAAGAAAAAAATCTGAAGACTTTATTTTTTCTGTTTTAGTGTTTTCTTTTTCTTACCTTTAGTTTCCTTCTTTTGTTTAGGTGTTGGTCCAGCTTTAACTATTTTTGCAAACGTTTCATCATATTTGCCTGTAAGTCTGGGTATAGGATACTGGATGGCCTCGCTTTATATGTGGTTCTTTTCTGTAGGTGTGCAAGTCTTTCTCGTCTCTTCAAAAAAATCGAGTAGGAGGCCATTCATTATTTGAGTGGCCGTCCTCCCACACCACCGTACGTACCGTTCGGTATACGGCGGTTCAACGACTTAAGCACAACGCTCTATAACGAACCTCAACATCATCA
>WQYG01000070.1 GCA_009781395.1 Candidatus Bathycorpusculum sp.
CATGTCATTAATTTGGAGGTGAAGTATTTGCTGAAAAGGCATCTGATAAATCATTTGTTTGTTATGTGTTGTCGTGAATAGTGCTATACGTTGAAAAGGGGAAATAATTTCCGTAAATCACAAGCTGAAACTATAACAACTAACTTTATTAAACGAAACAATGCAGTTATTGATATTGACATGTTAACTGCAATCGGTATGGTTAAGCAGGAAATTTTAGGTAAACATACGACGTTTGCGGTTACAATAACAGAAAGCGTATCGGATCTAATTACTGCGTTCAATACCAAAAATGGTGTGAGTTATGCTGGAGCTTTCTCTGTTTCAGTGGATCTAAATTTTGATACTAAAAAAACAGAAAATCGCACTTCCAAATTTATCAAAGCTATGGGTCAAGTTCGTATTAAGGATGAAACCATTCTAAATACTTCTTTGGTTTTTCTTAAAGATTTTTTGACTGAGCAATTTAAAAAAGACTGCGCTGATAAAACTGCCAATGACATGTTAGCCATTTATGGTAGTCACGTAATAGTTGACTGCCATTGGGGTGGCATAGCTACTGCTGAAGCTATGTATACAAGTACCAAAATAACAGATAACACAAAGTTGGAAGCGATTGTTAAAGGCTCTTTTGGAAACTTTTCAGCCTCCAACACAACTACCTCCACACAGGAGCGTGAACATTTTCAAAAGAACACAACTGAAAAAATTTCTGCTTGGGGTGGTAATCTGAGTGCAATGTCCTGGGCTGATTTTACTAAAAAATATGACAGCTGGTATACCTCACTTACAGCCTCTAATTCTGCCGTTTGCGGTATAGATAGGTTTAATGAAAAAACCAATATGATACCCCTGTGGGACTTTGTTAATCTTGTATTGCCAACTAAAGCAACTCAAATTAAAACCGAATTTAACAAAAATTGTACAGATCGGGGTGTCAAACTTAAAGGACACGTAATATATGCGCCTGTGATGACTGATCTAAATGTCTTCTCAGCTTCTAGTAATTATACTTATATTCCTTCCCCGTACAATCGTGTCGTGCTTGAAGCTTTTGCAGATAGAGAGAATAACACGGAAGCTTTTGTAGAGAAAACAAACCAAATTTTGGACTGCAACAAACACACAATTCCAACCAGCAAGAAAATAAATATATTTTATACAACTAGACAAATGTCCAATTATAATGATTATACAGGCAGGGCGATCTCTGATATTTTTGTAATTAGCGGTGGAATATTAAACAGTAATCCCAGCATTCCTTCAGGATATACACGAATTAGTATCGACTTAAATGAAAAGGCTGGTGGAGACTATCTCTATCTTGTATATAGAAAAGCTACAGCCTCAGATACAGAGGTTATTGATTTTATTGGCGGTATAATATATGATAAAGATTTTGTAGGTAATTTGCCTGCTAGGGACGATGGCAGATGGGAGTGGGTAACGCAACGTGATAAAAACGGTAAGTTTGAGCAATATGCTGATTTGAACAAAGGTTGTGGAGTAGCATCAAAGTATATTCGGTTGTTGGTTCACAAGATACCTCGTCAAAGATAGAATTTGAGTGTAGTACTGTTGTGGGCATGTACCGTAGAGAATCCCTAATTACACTTAGACTGATAAATGTCTAAGGGTATAGCGTATTTGCGTTACTCTCCTTTTTTATATCGGTAAAAGTAATCTATTTTTTCCATACGTCCATATTCAACATACAAATTCTAAAGAGTGTACTTTAGATTCTTGTCATTACTCATACTTGCATATATTCACAAACCCCTGACAAATGCAAAGTTTTTTACGCGGCACATGGTTGAGATTTTGGAAAAATATTGTTGCTTAGCATTTGTAAGAAAGTAACTTGTAATGGCTATACGTCAGTTAGACCGCTATAGGTCGTAAAAGACGTTTTTAATGGGTTTAAAATAGTGTTAGCTACCTACAATTATATGTTATTTTATTACAGAGCCTAAACTTGTTAAGAGTTGTTGTAAGGTGATTGTTGAGCGTTATTTTTTTGTCTTGAAACTTTTTAACTTTTTACGATAAAGTTAAAAGTGTAAAGGTTAGTGTATTGGGCATTGGATAGTGTTTGATATGTCTAAAGCCTCCTCTTCTTCATCTATTGGTTCGGGCTTCTACAAACTTACCCCTAAGGAACGTCTTGCTGTTGTTAAAGATTTTGCAGGTTTAACTGATGACGAAGTTCAACTTATTGGGCAGACTGGTGCATTACCTCTTGAAGTGGCTAATCACATGGTTGAAAATGTTATAGGTGTTTTTCCTGAACCTTTAGGTGTTGGTACAAATTTTTTAATTAATGGTAAGGAATACCTCATACCTATGGCAACTGAGGAGCCAAGTGTTATTGCTGCAGCTAGTTATGCTGCAAAAATTGTTCGTGAAGGCGGTGGTTTTCACACTGGCAGTACGGCGCCTGTAATGATTGGGCAAATTCAAGTTGTTAAATTAGATAATGCAAATAAAGCTAAAGACGACGTTTTAGCTATTAAAGATGCGATTTTAAAGAAAGCTAATGATCAAGATTCTGCTCTTATTCATTATGGGGGTGGTGCAAAAGATCTAGATGCAAGAGTTATAAACACCTCTATGGGTGAGATGCTTATTGTTGAATTGTATGTGGATTGTCGAGATGCTATGGGTGCTAACGCTGTTAACACTATGGTTGAAGCTTGTTCGCCTCTAATTGAGCAAGCAACCGGTGGGCATGTTTGTCTGAGGATTCTTTCCAATCTTGCCACTAAACGGCTTGTACGAGCCTCATGTACCATTCCTAAAGAAGCTCTTGGCGGTGAGGAAATTGTGGAAGGTATTGCTTATGCGTCTGCTTTTGCAGTTGCAGACCCCTATCGTGCTGCAACGCACAACAAAGGGGCTCTTAATGGTATAATAGCTGTTGTTTTAGCTACCGGTAATGATCATCGTGCTATTGAGGCTGGTGCTCATGCATACGCTGCCATAAACGGACAATACACCTCTTTTTCGCAATGGGTTAAAAATGTTAATGGTGACTTGGAAGGTTTTATTGAGTTACCTATGGCTGTTGGTTTAATTGGTGGTGCCGTGAGGACTCATCCAATTGCAAAAATATGTATGAAAATTTTGGGTGTAAAGTCTTCTAATGAGTTTGGAGAGGTTTTAGCTGCTGTTGGTTTAGCACAAAATCTTGCGGCTTTACGTGCGCTTTCCAGTGAGGGCATTCAACGTGGTCACATGTCTTTGCATGCACGAAATGTTGCACTTGCTGCGGGGGCGCCAACTGAACTTGTGGAGGCAATTGCTGAACGTATGGCTAAAGCACGAATGATTAATGTGAATCATGCTAAAGAAATTCTTGCAGACTTAACAAACAATAAACCCTAATTTTCCTATTGTGGTGAATTTTTTGAAAATTTTGCTTGACGAAATGTTTGCCGGTCTGAAAGAGTATTTTGAAGCTTTAAATTACAGTGTAGTTACCGCTCAAGAAGTTGGTTTAAAAGGTGTTAAGGATCGTGAAATTGTAGAATACGCAAAACTTCATGATCTGTTGCTGGTAACTCAGGATGCCAAGCCTGCTGAGCTTGCAGAGTTGACAGGTGTTAAATGTATCCTAGTTTCAAATGCCATGATTGCCAAAGTAGCTGACGCAAAAATTCGTCAACTCTTCCCTTCTTAATTTTTAACTCAACTTGTAGCTCAATTTCTTTTTTAAACTTGTTGTTAGAGTGTTAGTGCAATGTTTTTTAGGTATTTGTTCCATAGGTATGCGGTGGCGTAGCCTGCGGTGGCTCCTGTTGCGGGGCCCATAAACATTACCATAATGTCAAGGATTAGGCTTCTTTGTAGGATGAAGGTGTGGGGGATTCCTGCTTGTGTAAAAATGTATTCGGGCATTGTTACAGTTGCACTGTATGTTATTATGCCAATTAGCATGGTGCTAACAGCTATGGCGGCAATGAGGCGGTTACGATTTACTCCGTTTGGGGAGCCTTTAATTTTGAAGACAAACAGTGAAAGATCAACTAGGACGCCATATATTATTAAGGCAAGAAAGGTAAATAATCCCAGTCCGGGACTGCCTAAAGCTGTTAATAATCCGCCAACTGCTCCCGCATATGTTGCACCCACTTTTTTTATGAACAATCCGCTGAGGGCTAAAAGTATTGCTTGAAGTGCTATGAACATATAGTTAATTGGGGGCTGTAGAAACATGTTTACTATAAAGATAATTGAGCCAAACAGGGAAACGATAAATAAACGTTTTAGTCGGTGCGTCTGTGAATTCTCCTTTTATTATTGTTATAGATTTGTTGTTTGCATTAAAAAACCTTGCATTTCTTCAGGGGGTTCATAATTTTTCTTCTGTTTTTATATCTGAATTTTAACGATAGCTATAAATTGTAAGCCTGCCATACCTTGTAACTATCCTAATCTTTGACTCATAAATGTAAAAACAGGAGCGCAAGAAAAAAGTTGAGTACCCACGCTGAAGATCTAAAATTAAGATTAATGACAATTGACCTTCTACGCACAGCAAAATACAGACGCAACATAACCTACCGCGAACTAGGTGCAAAAACAGGCTTACCCGTCACAGTCCTAAGCCGATACGCAAAAGGACACGTTCTCCCAAACACTGCAAGATCAAAACAACTCTTACGCATACTAACCAAACTCGTCGGCTTAGACGTTGAACTTAGAAGCCGCATAAAATTCGACGACAACGGCTACTTTGACAACACCGAAATCATAGGCGACTACAACATCCTACAACAAGCCGCAAACCACGCCCTAGCCAACTTTGCAGGAAAACGAGTAACCAAAGTCCTAACCACCGCAACCGACGGCATACCCTTAGGCACCATGGTAGCAAACGCCCTAGGCGTAAACCTAATCATAGCCAAACCCGACAAAAAAATCGGCGTCAAAGGCTTCCTAGAAGAAACATACATACTCGGACGCGACTCAGGCATAGCCCCAACACTATACATACCCAAAGAAGCCATAAAAAAACGCGACAGTGTACTAATAGTAGACGACATGATCAAAACAGGCGAAACCCAAGAAGCCCTAGTAAACCTAACAAAAAAAGCAAAAGCCGAAGTCTCAGGCATATTCGCCCTACTAACCATAGGCGAAGAATGGAAAAAACGACTAAAAAACACCCAAGACACACCTATAGAAGTAGTCACCCACCTAAAAAACCCCACCGACCACTAACCATCTAACCCTTAACCACCTCTACTTTTAACAACATTCTACTAAACTTTCAAAACAAAATGCCTAAAAAAAATTGTAGCTTTACATAAAAATCGTAACGCCATACAACAATATACCAAACTTTTATCTGTGTTAACACATCTAATTCTTCAAGCAACCAGAGGCTATTAAATATGAAATATGCCATACTAACCTCTAACTCTAACCCTAAAACTGATTTACACAAACTCTACAACAAAGGCACACTCTTCTCACTTATCTCCTTGCTGTGTATGTTTGTGTTACTCTCCTCGTCCATATCTTCTACCTTTACGAGCATTTCCCCATTTACATCTGCAACTGAACCTATAAACGTTGGAAACGAATCTGCACTTCGAACTGCCGTTAACAATGCTGTTGGACCCACTGTTATTACTCTTACAGCAGACATTACACTCACAAATTCAGCACTAAACATTCCAGCAGATAAAGACATTACGTTAACAAGTCAAAATGGTGAGAGTTTTTTTAGGTTGGTTGGTGCATCCGATCGTGCCACTATTGGTGTTGCACGTTATGGACGATTGGTGCTTGATGGTATTATTGTAACTCATACACCTGATGCTATTGGTGGAGGAGTGCTTGTTAGTTCAGATGGTACACTTATTCTGATTGATGGTGAAATTTCCGGCAACAATGGGGGTAATGGATTTGGTGGTGTGTACGTGTTAGGTTCTTTTAGTATGTTTGGTGGTACAATCACGGGTAACACAGCACCTTTGGGTGGTGGTGTGTTAGTGTTTTTTGGCAGTTTTGTAATGTCTGGAGGTACGATTTTTGGTAACACAGCTGAGTATGGCGGTGGTGTATATGTGTCTAGTGGCGTTTTTGAGATGTCAGGTGATAGTGTGATCACTGGTAACACAGCAACAATTGCAACTGGCAGTATTGGTGGTGGTGTAGTTGTGAACTCTGGTTCT
Source organism: Candidatus Bathycorpusculum sp. (assembly GCA_009781395.1). Taxonomy (GTDB): domain Archaea; phylum Thermoproteota; class Bathyarchaeia; order Bathyarchaeales; family Bathycorpusculaceae; genus Bathycorpusculum. Next base: position 6,183 of record WQYG01000070.1, read on the forward strand.
TTTATAATGAATAGTGGTAGAATTACCCATAACGCAGCTAGCATGGGTGGAGGTGTGTATGCCTTTGATAGTTCTTTTAGTATGTCTGGGGGTGTTATCGCCAACAATGTAGCGCCAAATGGAGGGGGTGTGTATGTTTATAATTGCGTTTTTGAGATGTCAGGTGATAGTGTGATCACTAACAATACAGCAATTGACACTATCGGTGGGGGTGTATTCATGTATTCTGGTTATTTTGTAATGTCTGGTGGTGTTATGATTACCAATAACATGGCGGGTAGAGGTGGGGGTGTGTTTGTGTATTCGGGTAGTTTTGTAATGTCTGGGGGTGTTATCGCCAACAATGTAGCAACAGATTCTGGTGGTGTACACAATGGTGTTGATGGTAGTTTTGTAATGTCTGGGGGTGTTATCGCCAACAACACAGTGGCTCAACATGGTGGTGGTGTGGTTACTGGTGGTAGTTTTGAGTTATTTGGTAGTGGTATTATTGCTAACAATACTGCATATTCAGGTGGTGGTGTATACAACAGGGGTGTTTTTAGCATGATTGATGGCGTAATCACCGATAATGTTGCTAGGTATGGTGGTGGAGTGTTACATGATGATTATTTTGGGACAGCTGGTTTTAGTATGGTTGGAGGTGTAATTGCTAACAATATCGCCACTACAGATGGGGGTGGTGTATATGTTGGAGCTGGTGTTTTTACTGTGACTGGTGGGGCGATTTCCAATAACACTGCTGCTGTTAATGGTGGCGGGATTTGGATTACTGACACTAATAGTGTTACAGATTTTTGGCGTTTGTTTGTTGGTGTGGGGGTGGTGTTTTCAAATAATCGTGCTTCTACAGCGTATGGTAGGGATTATTTTCATGATTCTGTGTATACTGTGCAGGTAGGGGGTACTAGTTGGTCGTCTCCTTTTACTCAAGGCTATAACAACTATGACATTAGCTACACGTATGGTATGCCTCTTACGGTTTATAGTGTGTCTGTGTTTAATAGTTATGCGGTATCGTCAGGTGTTGGTAGTTATGTAGAAGGTATGTCCGTTACTATTGATGCCGGTACCCGTGCCGGTTACACTTTTTCTGGCTGGACGGTTAATGAGGGCGGTATATCGCTGTCCAATACTGTAACTACAACTTTTACTATGCCCCCACGCAGCGTTGTAATCACTGCTAATTGGAACCCCATCTCAACTGATGGCGGTTCAGGTAGTAGCGGTTCCAGTTCGAGTAGCGGGTCTGGGTCTGGGTCTGGCAAACCATCACCAAGTACTCCTTCACCTATTGAGCCTGTACCAGATGAGTCTGCGCCAAGTATTCCATCGCCAAGTGCATCTTCGGATAGTGGTGGTGAGGGGTCTGGGTGGGTTTGGTCTTTTTGGGTACTATTTTGTTGTGTGTGTTAGTTGGTGTTGTGTTAGTGGTTGGTGTTGTTGGGGTTTTGTTTTTGTTTAAAAAGAAGGCGAAGTAGGGGTACACAAGAAATTGTGTGCCTTTATTTTCTAAATTATTATTTGTTGTGAGTGATAAAGGCGGTGGTTTGTTAGGTTTTTGGGGTTAAGTTGATGCCTGATGGTGTTGTTTGTTTGTGTTTTTGGCGTAATCCTATTGTATGGGTGTGTTTTCTTTTTGTTGTTGAGTGTTTATTATGCGTATGATTAGATGGGAAAGTGGAGTGGTTTTTACTCCTGATCAGACTAGGCTTCCTTTGGAGGAGGTTACTTTGAGTTTGTGTAGTGTTGAGCAGATGGCTGAGGCTATAAAGTCTCTTCGTGTTCGGGGTGCGCCTTTGCTTGGGGCGGCGGCTGCGTTTGGGGTTGCGTTGGGGGCTTATTATTCTAAGGCTCAGACTTTGTCCGGGTTGCTTTTTGATTTGGAGGCTGCCAGTGCAATTATTAAGCAGCAGAGGCCTACGGCGGTTAATTTGTTTTGGGCTACGGATCGTGTGTTAAATATGGCTCGTGCTTATCGGGGGGATGTTGAGGGGTTGCGGGTTGCGGTGGTTGTGGAGGCGCAGCGAATTGCTGATGAGGATGCAGCGCAGAATTATGCTATAGGTAAGTATGGTGCTGAGTTAATTGTGGATGGGGATACTATTTTGACGCATTGCAATGCCGGTGAGTTGGCTACTGTTGAGTATGGTACTGCTTTGGGTGTTATTCGGGCTGCTTGGGGGCAAGGAAAAAAAATAGAGGTTATTGCAGATGAAACTCGGCCTTTGTTGCAGGGGGCGAGGTTGACTACGTTTGAGTTGCAGCGTGATGGTATACCTGTAACTTTGATTACTGACAACATGGCTGGGTATGTTATGAGTAAAGGGCTTGTAAATAAGGTCATTGTGGGGGCTGATAGAATTGTTCAAGATGCGGTTTTCAACAAAATTGGCACCTATAGTGTAGCGGTATTAGCTCATGAACATGGTATACCCTTCTATGTAGCGGCTCCAAGGAGCACTTTTGATTTAACCTGCAAAGCCGCTGACGTTACCATAGAAGAACGCAAACCAAACGAAGTAACACATGTAGGCTGCCAACAAACTGCGCCAAATAATACTAACGTTATAAACCCCGCTTTTGACGCTACCCCTCTAAAATATGTAACAGGCATAATAACAGAAACAGGCATATACACAAAAGACCACTTCCAAAAATTCAACAAAAACTTCCCCCTCCACTAACCTTTATCACATATTTTTTCTTTGATTAATAGCAGCCTTTCTTTTTGTTAGACTTTAAACTGTAAAGCATAATGTTAAAAAGCACATACCCTAACCCCTTAGTGATTAACTTGAGCATAGATACACCAAATGACCCCTCGCCTCCTTTAGAGTTTCAAACTAACGGCAAACTTGCAGAGAAAGGCGTAAATGTAACTGAACAAAGCAACATTGACCAACTTTCCTCACGCGGATACGGCACCATAGAAAACAAAATTTTAACCCTAACATTCTTTGAAACCTTATACCTACAAGATAAAGGAATGCTAATCGTTAAAAACGACAAAAACACCCCAGTTGACTTTCAAACGATACTGCATGCTTATCAAGCAATAGATGAAAACGCTTGGGTTAACTATCTAATTTACCGAGACCTTCGAAGCCGCGGATACGTTGTCCGAGAAGGCTTTGGCACTAAAACCGAATTCCGCGTATACGAAAGAGGAACATACGGAAAAGACTCCGCCTCATACTTGGTGCTTGGAACACAAGAAGGCAAACCCACAGACGTAAACAGTTTAGCCGACGTTTTGCAACAATGCCAAAACCAAAAAAAAGAATTAGTCTTAGCCGTCATGAACCGCCGAGGAGACATAGTATATTACTCCGTCGCACAGTTAGCCTTCAAATAAACCTGTAGAACAAACAACCTTTGTTGCAGCTATTTTTGTTTTTTGAAAGTGGGTATTTTAATTAGGTGTATGGTTACTCCAGTTCCAATAATTATTAGAGTCACCAGCATAATGGTCACCTGTATATGGGGGATATTTCGTGCTACAAGAATTACAGAGATACACATTGTAATCCACATTGATGATATAGCAAAAAGCTTAGTTTTCAACGGAATACCTCGACCAGATTGATAGTTTCTTATATACTCTCCAAACCACCGATTATTCAAAAACCAATTATACATGCGCTCAGAACTACGTATATAACAAGCCGCAGTAAGTAAAAGAAAAGGTGTCGTAGGCAACAGAGGTAAAAAAATCCCTATAATACCAAAAAACAACGAAATCGAACCCACAATAAACAACAATATCCGAACAGATTTTCGTTTACTAACCTTTGTTTGCACAGGCAATACTGATTCTTGCGAGGATGATGTAGAGACATTGACCATTTTAATTCAGCATACACTTCCTTACCTTGTGCTATAAAAATGATTACACAATAAACATTTGTGCGGTAATGTATTTAACAGTAAAGATTATTTTAAAGAGCAACAAATATTCAACAATACACGCAGGGGTCGCCGAGCATGGCCAAAGGCGTAGGCTTCAGGAGCCTATCCTGCAGAGGTTCGTGGGTTCGAATCCCACCCCCTGCACCAAACAAACGTGTCTGGTTCTCTACCTCAAACTTCGGCCCAAAAAACAAAAGCATCCCTGAGCATAAAGAACATGACAACAGACAAAACTCAAAGCAACTGGAAAAATATTAAAAGATAATGAGAAAAAAGAACGTTGTCCTACAATTTTTTGTTTTCCAGCTTTTTTAAGGTGCCCACACTTTTATTGCGAAGCATAGCAGACAATTGTTCTCGTGCAATTGATTGGTTTAGTAACTGATTTAAATATGGCTGAATAGTCGATAGCTGTAGACGAGGCTATGTCATGAAAGAGTCTGAAGATCGAATCGTTATATTCAAAACAGATGACGAGAAAATATCTGTTGATGTGCGGTTTGATGAGGAAACTGTTTGGTTAACACTTGACCAAATAGCAGTACTGTTTGAACGAGATAAGTCCACTATATCACGCCACATCAAAAACGTATTTGATGAGGGCGAATTAGAGGAAAAATCAGTTGTTGCAAATTATGCAACAACTGCAACTGACGGCAAAACATATCAAGTTAATTATTTCAATCTTGACGTGATTATCTCGGTGGGTTATCGGGTTAAGTCTTTGCGTGGTACTCAGTTTCGTCAGTGGGCTACCAAACGATTAAA
>WQYG01000071.1 GCA_009781395.1 Candidatus Bathycorpusculum sp.
AAATAACAATGTTTAACCAAGTTTATAACTATTATTCTTAAACATCAAAATTTAACAACTGAATTCATTAATTATAATGCAATAACCAAAAAACACATATTACCTAAAAACCGAAAGTTACGGTTTAAACTCCCAACGTTCTTCACAGCATTTACGTCTAAACCAGCTATTTTATGCCACTAACAAAATTTTATAAGATGGATTGGTGCCGGGGACGGGATTCGAGCCCGCGACTTCTGGCAAAGAGCGTTTAGCCCCTTTTGTCTCCAGATTATGAGTCTGGCGCCCTAGCCAGGCTAGGCTACCCCGGCAACATGCCTATCCGTTTGTTTACGGATGCATGTTAGTCTGTGTTCAGTCATTTAAACCTTAAGTTTTTCCTGAAAGAAAATTATTACACAAGTTATTTCTGAAGTTGTTCTACTCTATTTTCTGTGGCGATGTAGGCTATGTTTGTTAAATCTACAAAAAAACCTGTCTCAACAACACCCGGTATGTTTTTCACTTTAATGGCAAGATCTTGAGGATTTTGTATTAATCCAAAGTTGGCGTCAATTATCATGTTTCCATTATCGGTGATAATTGGTCCAAGTTTCCCTTTTCCCTCTCTGACAACGGGGTTTCCTCCTAAATCTGCAATTTTGTTTTTTACAAGTGAGAGGGCAAATGGTAAAACTTCAATTGGAACAGCCTGATTATTTTCGCCTAAAACATTAACACGTTTGCTCTTATCAACAATTATAATGTTGTATTTACTTGCAGTAGCAACAATTTTTTCTCTTACTAAGGCTGCTCCCATGCCTTTGATGAGGTCCAGTTTTGGTGTAATTTGATCGGCTCCATCTATGGTTATGTCAATTATTGGGTGTTCGTCAAGGGTTGTTATCTGTATGCCTTGCTGAATTGCAAGCTGAAACGCTTGATATGAGGAAGGTATGCCCATAACTCTTAGTTTTTCTTCTTTTACTCGTTTGCCTAATGCTTCTATGGCAAAAGCAACAGTAGTTCCGCTTCCTAAACCCACAATAAAATTATCTTTAACATGTTTAATTGCTTGAAGGGCTGCATTTTTTTTTGCTTCTTGAATTAATAAATCTGTGTTAGCTTTCAATTTCTATCTGTCCTAATTTGTCTAAAACTTTTTCAACTTCACTTCTGATGGATTCTATGCGTTTTTCTGCTTCACTTTTAGCATCCAACTTTTCTGTCGGCGGTTTACGTTTCTTTTTAGGCTTCTCTACACCACTGTCATTACGGCTGTTTGTCGAAGATGGGGGTGAGTCTACATCTTCTTCTTCATCTTGCTCTATTTGCTGTATTGTTGGTGTGGGGATTGGTGTTTTTACGGGAATTTCTCTTATTGGTTTAATGTCTATTCTCCCACGTAACTCTTCAACTTTACTTGTTAACTCGCCGAAACGTTCACTAAAAAGTTGCATTAAATCTTCCTGCATCCCCTCAAGTTCATGTAACGCAACGATGGTTTCATCTTTAGCTATTGACTCTTTAATTATATTCATACGATTTTTGTATGTTATTGCAAGTTTATCTCGTTCAGTTTCTGTAATTTTTCCCTCTGCCTGTGCTTCATAAAGTCGTCTTATGGAATCTCCTAAAATTTCGCGTTCTAAATCTAAAATACGTAATTCATCTTTGGCATTTGATGCTGTGGTTGTTTGAACGCTCTTTGATATTCTAAAGAGTGAATTAGCCCCTTCTAAATCTGACCTTTTTGTATTATTATTGTTATTGTTATTGTCTTTGTTTTTAATTTTTTCTTCTTTAGGTGGCTTTTTTTTACTAAGTCTCATCCCAAAAAGCACTGACATGGATGCAGTTACGGCCAGCGTTACCGCTAAAATTATTATTATGCTAATAGATGTGGGGTCATCAAACCAAGCCATGCTGTGCTATCCTCTTTAATATGATGGTGTCTAATATATAAATAAATTAATATTAATTAATATAATTAACCCATGAAACATGTTTAAGCGTTTGTTGTTGCTTCTTTAAATGAAATTATCTTTACCTGCACGATCTGTTTGTTTGTGGCGCGTTTTATTTTCTGTTCGTATTGGCGGATTTGGAAAAACTATATATGACTAGTTGCACTCAAAAGACTTACACACCTCACGCGTTCGAATTGATCTCTCGCAGAGATGCTTATCGGTCTGTTAAAACTGAAATCTTAGTTGTGATACGGAAAGCCATATAAATTGCTTCTATGTGTTTGTTTGCGCATCGGAGATATAGAAATGCCAAAATGGGGATACTCCATTATTCAAGAAACCTTAGATCCAGAAAAAACAGCGAAAGCCAGCGGAAGAGAACTTAAGGTATCCCATAAAGCGGCAAGAGAAGTATGCCGCGCTGTTAGGGGTATGATGCTCAGCACAGCAAAAGAATATCTGCGCGACGTCATAGCAATGAAAAAAGCTGTCCCCTACGCAAGATACAAAAAGAAACTCGGCCACAGACGTGGTTTAGTCCGTACTTTTGCCGGAAGATATCCAATAAAAACATCCGACCAGATCCTTCGTGTTATCGAGGCGGCAGAATCAAACGCTGAAAATAAAGGCTTAGACGTTGACCGCCTGAGAATTATTCACGCTGCTGCTTATCCGGGTATGAAAATTAAACGTTTCACTCCACGAGCACACGGTAGAGCATCACCAAAATACAACACCACAACACACATTGAAATTGTCTTAGACGAGAAACCGGGAGAATAGGCATGTCAATAGTTAAACGCTTTATAACAGAATCAATAAAAAGAAACGAAATTGACGAGTTCCTACAAAAAAAACTTGAACGCGCCGGATACGGCGGAGTTAACCTCTCCAAAACCCCTCTGGGAACACATGTCGTTATCTATGTCATGAGACCAGGCTTAGTTATCGGTCGAGGCGGCGAAACTATAAAAGAACTCGCATCTTCCCTAGAAGAAAAATTCAAACTTTCCAACCCCCAAATCAGCGTCTCCGAAATTGAAGTTCCAGAATTTAACGCACTAGTCGTTGCAAACCGCGTCTCATCAGCCCTACAAAGAGGCGTTCACTTTAGACGCGCCGGATTCTGGGCACTTAACCAAGTTATGGAAGCAGGCGCCTTAGGATGCGAAATAGTCATCAGCGGCAAACTTCGCACAGAACGCGCAAGATTTGAAAAATTCCGCGCAGGCTACTTCCCAAGATGCGGAGAACCAGCATTACAATTCACAAAAAAAGCCGAAGCCCATGTCCAACTTAAACCAGGCATGCTCGGCGTTCGCGTTAAAATAATGCCTCCAGACGCACAATTCCCAGACAAAATCAAAATAGCCACCGAACTACCTATCGAAGAAGAAACAGAAATAATCACAACACCCCCAGTCGAAATCAAAACACCAAAACCCACACCCAAACCAGAACCAATACCTGAACCTTTACCCGAAGAAACAGTTATAGCTGAAGAAGTAACCGACGAAGCACCACCTACACCAGAAATTGAAACCGCTGTAGAAACCAAATCAACAGTAAACCCTGAAGAGAAAACTGCGGAGGCACAATAATAATGGCTATATTGAGACTACAAGAAATTATAAACATGTCCAGTGAAGATAGGACAAAAAAACTCTCAGAATTACGCACTGAACTTGCACGTATGAGAACCATGATACGTGCAGGCGGCGCTGTGGAAAATTCAACACGCGTAAGAGTATTACGCAAAACCATCGCTCAAATTCTCACAATCGAGAATGAAGTGAAACTTAACCTTAGGACTACAGCAAAAAAAGAAAAAACATCTGCTGATAAAAAGTCCAAGGTGAACGAATCTAAGGAGAAACAAGATTAATGAAAGTTACCCCAGACATCATCCGATATGAATTTATCGGCACGGCAGCTCAAGTCGCCCACAGTAACAATTCCAGTTACCTTGGATTAAGCGGCAGAGTTATCGGGGAAACAAAAAACACTTTCACTTTAAACAGTGAAGACAAAACTAAAAGCATAATCAAAGACTCTGCTGTTTTTAACTTCACATTCAATGATGGTACAACCGTTGAGATTGACGGTAAACTTTTGATTGGAAGACCAGAGGATAGACTAAAAAAAAGCATTAAGAGGTTATGGTAATGTCTCTAACATTCAAGCAACCTAAAAAAACATGTGATGACCACAATTGTCCATTTCACGGAACACTTGCCATAAGAGGGCGTGTTCTTGACGGAATAGTTGTTTCTGCAAAAATGGATAAAACAGTTATAGTTGACCGAGAATTCATGCAATTCTCATCAAAGTTTTCAAGATATGAAAGAAGACATGGACATATTGCATCACACAACCCACCATGCATTGACGTTAAAGAAGGCGACAACGTAAGAATTGCTGAATGCAGACCAATTAGCAAAACAGTATCTTTCGTAGTTGTTGAAAAATTAGGAGAGAAAAAGTAAATGTGCGCAGCGAAAGCAAAACAGAGAGCACTTACCGCAAAAGGCATGCTTTCTCACGGTCAAAAAGTCAGCAGAGGACTAGTATCTGGCTCTGAACTCCGCTGCACTGACAACACAGGTGCACGAGTTCTTCGCTTAATCCAAGCAATGGGCTACAAAGGCCGTCTAAGACGTTACCCATCAGCAGCCGTAGGTGACAAAGTAACTGTTTCAGTCCGCCAAGGCTCACCCGATATGCGTAAAAAAATCTTCCAAGCAGTCATTGTACGCCAAAGAAGACCTTTCCACAGAGTTGACGGTGTCTGGGTACAATTTGAAGACAACGCAGCAGTAATAATCACCCCTGAAGGCGAAATGAAGGGATCTGAAATCAGAGGCCCAGTAGCAAGAGAAGCCGCCGAAAGATGGCCAAGAATCGCCAGTGCTTCAAACATAATTGTGTAAGGACGAAAGCATATGCAAATAAAAGTTAAAAATCCTCGCAAACAACGAAAACGTCTCTATAACGCCCCTGCTCATATACGTCACAAACTAATGGCTGCTCCACTTACAAAAGAATTAGCCGAAAAACAAGGCGTAAAAACCCTTCCAGTGCGAAAAGGCGACACAATTCGCATACAACGCGGTGACAACAAAGGATTTGAAGGCAAAATCTCACGCGTTGACGTGAAAAATTATCACATTTACATCGAAGGCTTAACACGTGAAAAAGTTGATGGCACCAACATTTTTCTACCAGTACACCCTTCCAAGGTTATGATTAAAAACCTTAACCTCAGCGACAAAAAACGCAAAGCAGTAATCGAAAGAAAGAAACCCCTAGAAAAAGACCACAATCCAAAATCAACACAAAAACCTGCCTTAACTATCAAAGCAAAAACAAAACCAAAAATCTTTGTAACTGAAGAAATAGAAGAAACAAAACCAACCGCAAAAAAGACTGCCGAACCTATGCTTAGTGCTAAACCAAAAACCCCTGAAACTGAGGGAGGACAATAAATTTGGGTAAAAAAGGAAAAACAGCAAGGCTGAAACGTAAGCCAGCACCAAAATACTGGCCCATTCACAGAAAAGAATCAACATGGGTAGTTAAACCTGTATCTGGTCCACATTCACTTCAAACATGTTTACCAATGACTATTGTACTTCGAGATATGCTTGGAGTTGCAGATACACGAAAAGAAGGCAAACTTATCCTTTCTGAAGGTAAAGTTCAGGTTAACGGTATAGTTCGCAAAAAAGATGATTTTCCAGTTGGTTTAATGGATGTCATCTCAATGCCAGACTCAAACCAATATTACCGTGTTGTGCCTTCACATAAAGGGTTAGTTCTATCTGCAATCAGCAAAGAAAATGCAAAATACCGATTTGCTCGTGTAGAAAACAAGACAGTAACATCTGTTGGTGTTCAAATTGCACTTCACGATGGTACAAACCTGCTAATCAAAATTGCTGATCCAAAGAACCCTGTTGAAGTGACCTATGAAACTTTTGATATCCTTAAAATAAACATTACCGATGGTCAAGTTACTGAAAAACTTAAAACAAAAGAAGGTAATACTGCAGTTATTACAGGCGGTAAAAACATCGGTGTTCAAGGTAAAATAGTTGAAATAGAAAAAACTGAAGCCAAAAAACGTCGTCAAGCACTAGTAGTCATTGAAGATGACAAAGGTGTACGATGTCAAACTATTTTGGACTTTATCTTTTCCATCGATAGCAACGAACCACAAACAGCAACAGTAGTAGCAGAACTGGAGGAAAACACAGTTGTCTGAAGAAACCCAAAACAAGCAAACTGAACACAAAATGATGCAACCACGAATTGAAAAAGTGGTTGTTAATCTAAACATCGGCAAATCAGGCGAACCCCTTGAAAGAGCTTTACAGGTACTCACCGAAATTTCAGGTCAAACTCCTTACAAAGCAAAAGCAAAGAAAAGCATTAGAGACTGGGGCGTCAGACAAGGTGAACCAATTGCATGTGTTGTAACTTTACGTCGAGAAAAAGGAACAAGCTTTCTAAAGAAAGTACTCCCCGTCATTGACAATAAACTCTCTAAACGTTCATTTGACGAAACTGGAAACTTTGCATTCGGCTTAAAAGAACACATAGATATTCCTGGTGTAAAATATGACCCAGAAATTGGCATATTTGGCATGGATGTCTGTGTTTCAGTTAACCGACCTGGTCAACGCATAAAAATCCGTCGAAAACAAACAAAACACATCGGCAAAAAACATTTGCTTACACCTGAAGAGTCCATGGAATATGTTCGACAAACTTTAGGAGTCGAAATAGTCTAAAAACAGAAGTGAAAATGTATGGGAAAACAGCAAACTAAAAAAGAACGAAAACACGGCAAAGGTTCACGACCATGCGTTAGATGCGGTGCTTACGGACCAGTAATTCGACGTTATGATCTACATTTATGTAGACAATGTTTCAGGGAAGCCGCACCAAAATTAGGCTTCAAAAAATATGAGTAGGAGCTAGGGCAATGGATACTTTAACAAATGGATTAATAACAATAATTAACAACGAGATGCGCAATAAACGTGAATGCATCATTAGCCCAGCCTCTAAACTGTTAGGTCGCGTTTTACGTATAATGCAACTTAACGGTTACATAGGTGAATTCGAATTCATCGATGATGGTCGCCTAGGCAAATTTAAAGTTCAGCTATTAGGCAGAATAAACAAGTGTGGCGCAATTAAACCACGCTTCCCATCCAAAGTTGGTGAATTCGAAGAATGGGAAAAGAAATTCCTTCCATCAAGAGATGTGGGGCTAATGGTTGTTTCAACGTCCAAAGGCGTTATTGCACATAAGGATGCTGAACAAAAGAACGTAGGAGGAAGGCTATTAGCCTTCGTGTACTAAGGTGTTTTTTATGCGTCTCCCCGAAATATCTAGAACCATCCAAGTCCCTGAGGACGTAACTGTCAATTTGCAGGGTAAAGTGGTTAGTGTAAAAGGAGAAAAAGGCTCCCTAACGCGAGACTTTTCCTTTGCATCAATTTCAATTGATGCCGAAGGACAAACCGTTCGTGTTTCAGCAAAATGGCCTCGTAAAAAAGAGTCTGCTCTTGTTGGTACAATATACTCACACATCCAGAACATGATAACTGGAGTAACCAAAGGGTATTCTTACAAACTAAAAATTGTGTTCTCTCACTTTCCGATATCTGTAAAACTTGAAGGCAAAAGCATCCTGATTGAAAACTTTACAGGTGAACGAAAAGCAAGACACATTAAAATCGTAGGTGATGTCAAAGTCAAAATTGACCCCGAAGACATCATTATTTCAGGAATAAATCTAGAAAACGTAAGTCAGACAGCAGCCAACATTGAGCAGGCAACACGTGTAAAAGGTAAAGACGAACGTGTGTTTCTTGACGGTTTATACGTTTATGAAAGAAATGAGGGTATGGCATAATGACTGAAAAGAAACCTCAATTACAGCGCGAAGCACTTAGAACAAGAGCCCGTGCACGAAACAAAAAACCTGCTTTCCTTAGACACGAAAGCTGGAGAGACACAAAGTTTAGCGAAAGCTGGCGAAGACCCCGTGGTCTAGACAATAAAGTTCGTCAAAAAGTCAAAGGCTGGCCTGCAAGTCCTAGCACTGGATACAAAGGACCCAAAGTTGCACGTGGATTACATCCATCAGGTTACCGTGAAGTTATTGTTTACAATGCTGAATCAGTTGCTGTAGTTGACCCTAACACTCAGGCAATCCGTATTGCTCACACAGTTGGCAAGAGAAAGCGTTCTCTAATCATAGCTGAAGCTGAACGGTTACAAGTAAAAGTCCTCAATCTTAATCTTGTTGCAGAAGTAGTCGCAGAAGTTGAAGACAAAAAAGAAGCTGATGCAACTGAGCGGAAGGAAAAAGAGAAAAAAGCCAAAGCTAAAAAAGACAAATCAAAGGTCAAAAAGTCTAAGGAGAAGAAGAAATAATGACTAATCTATCCAGTCAAAGACGCCTTGCCTCAGCTATTCTTAAAACTGGTGAAAATCGTGTTTGGATTGACCCTGAGCGTATTAGTGATGTTGAAGGCGCTATTACACGTGAAGAAATCAAGAAGTTGATTTACGAAAAAGTTATCGTTTCATTACCTGAAAAAGGTGTTAGTCGCTCAAGAGCAAAGGTTATCCGTGAAAAGAAACGCAAAGGTAGACGTCAAGGTCCGGGAAGTTATACTGGTTCACCAAGAGCTAATGTGACCAAGAAAGAAGCTTGGATGATTAAAATCCGTTCATTACGTCGCAAACTGCGTGAGCTTAAAGCAAATAGGACAATCACTGAAGAAACATACACAGAATTTTACCGTATGGCTGGCAGTGGTCGATTTGAATCTGTTGCTGACCTAGAGCGTTATCTGAAAACAAAGGATCTATGGAGGAAACGTTAAGATGGCAAAAAATGCAAATTATCGTGTACGATTAAGACGTAGACGTGAAGGTAAAACTGATTATCAAGCCCGTAAAGCCATGGTTGTTTCTAGCAGACCCCGGCTAGTCACTAGAGGTTCATTAAAAAATGCTACCGTACAAATCATTAAAGCAAAACCTGAAGGAGACTATGTTTTAGTGGCTGCAAACAGTAAAGAGTTAATCAAACAGTTCGGTTGGAAAGCTCCAACTGGCAACATTCCATCAGCATATTTAACTGGTTTACTTTGTGGTTTGAAAGCTAAAAAGAGCGGTATTAAAGAAGCTATCTTGGATGCAGGTCTTGGCTCTCCTACCAGGGGTGCAAGAATCTTTGCCATGTTAAATGGTGTTGTTGACGCAGGCGTTGACGTTCCTTTCAGCGAAGAAAAACTAGTTAAAGAACGCATAAAGGGTGAACAAGTTGCAAAGTATGCAAAAGAACTCGGCATTGGTTCAGAAGAATATAACCAAAAGTTTGCTGCATATCTTAAAGCAGGCATTGCCCCTGAAAAATTACCTGAACACTTTACAAAAGTTAAAGCTGACATAATTGCATCGTTTAAGGGTGAAAAGAAAGATGAGTAGACAACAACGAGAAGATCGCGATAGACGTACAGCAAATCTTGAAGCATGGGTTCCAAAAACTCGTCTCGGCAAGATGATTCAAGAAGGCAAAATTACAACAATGGAAGACCTGTTCCTTAGTGGTATAAAAATTTCTGAACCACAAATTGTTGACGCTTTACTTCCTGATATACAGGAAGAAGTTATAAACGTCAACTTGGTTCAAAAACAAACTGACGCAGGTGAAAAATCACGTTTTAAAGCAATCGTAGCCGTTGGCAACAGAGACGGATACATTGGCATCGGCAATGGAAAAGCCAGCCAAGTTCGCAATGCAATTGAAAAAGCAGCAGCAAACGCGCGTCTAAACATTGTTCCAGTAAAACGTGGCTGTGGAAGTTGGGAATGCAATTGTGGTCAAACTCATTCAGTGCCCTTCCAAGTTGAAGGCAAATGTGGTGGCGTCCGTGTTGTCATTCTTCCAGGTCCAAGAGGTTTAGGTCTTGTTTCAAGCGAAGTTGCAAAAACAATTTTCGGTCTAGCAGGCGTTAAAGATCTTTGGATGAGAAGCTTTGGTTCAACAAGAACAGTTCCCTCTTACGCATACGCAATTTTCGATGGTTTACGTAAAACATATAACTTGATTACTTAAGCCGATTGGGTGAAGTAAAATGGCACAACAACTAGAAGAACAAACCAAACCAATAGCCGTAGTTCGAATTCGCGGTACAATCAGCGCACTAAGAGAAGCCCGAGAAACCTTAACACTGCTCCGCTTAGACCACACTAATCATGCTATTATCATTGATGATCGTCCATCATACAAAGGCATGTTACAAAGAATAAATAGCTATGTCACATGGGGCGAAATTACAAAAGAAACAATGATAGCAATGCTTGAAAAAAGAGCACGTCTAGCAGGCAACAAAAAATTGACCACTGAATACCTTGAAAAACTTGGGTTCAAAACTTTTGAAGAACTTGCAGATGCAATAATGACTGGTAAAGCCGAACATGGCAAACTGCCTTTTATGACTCCAGTATTCAAACTACACCCACCTTCAAAAGGCTTCAAAGGCAATGTCAAAAAGTCTTTCAAAGCCGGTGGTGAATCTGGATACCGCGGCGAAGCCATCAACGATCTAGTCAAACGCATGATCTAACGGATCAGCGTCCTTATTTTTAATCCTCAAACAACTTTTTTAAAGCCTTAACGGTAACAACTACACTATAAATAAGCATGTGATTTATTTTAGATGTTGAACATGCTTTCAAAATTAAGTAACATGCTGTTACTGCTTAGCGGGTTATAGGTGTTTTGGTGAAGAGGGTTTTCACTGCGGGTAACAGTGGATGCCCTCGCTTAGTTTCGGTCGAGAGAAAACTACGAATACGAGCATAACACTCAAGACCC
>WQYG01000072.1 GCA_009781395.1 Candidatus Bathycorpusculum sp.
AGATATAATTTATATCTATGTTATATGTTTTGCTGTTGTTGGAAAGTGTTGGAAAAGTCGTGTTTTTTAATTTCCGCTGATTATCTCTGTTTTATAGATATAATTTTTCGGGAGGGCAGGATACAAGCACCAAGTCTCTGACACAAAAACAGCCGCCTCGTCATCAATTACAACCACTATGGCTAACAACAAAGTTATAGCCCACATAGAATTATCCAAGACCGATTGGGGATTTGCAACTGGACCTGTGCCCGACTATAGGCAAAACGATAGTTTTCTCAGGCATTTATTACCGCCTTCAGCATTTAAAAACCCACACCTACCAAAGGAAGAATACGGCTTTCATGCGAATATTGGTTGAAAAACAAAGGATGGTAATGGAGGGTTAGAGATGAAGTCTGGTGATGAGCTGGAGGGTACAACATTAAACGTTTATGCGTTTATTGTTCGTGCAGAGGGTCAAGTAGGTGTTAGAGAGGTAACTCGAGGTGTAGAACTTAGCAGCACCAGTGTTACACATCATCACCTGCGAAAACTCGAAAATCTCAATTTGATAGAGAAAAACAGTTACGGCCAATACAGTCTAAAAACAAAAACCCAAATTGAGGGGTATATGTGGGTTGGTAAGAGTTTGGTGCCTCGGTTGATGTTTTATTCTTTCTTTTTTATGGGTGCCTTTATTGCAGAAATAAGTATGATATTGTTTAGTTTAGTTGTTGAGAGTTTGGTAATTGAGGTGCGTTTCTTGTTTTTAACAGGCATAACTTTGGTGGCTATGTTTCTATTTCTCAAAGAAAGTATAGGATTATACCATAAGTTAAACCCCAAATATACAACTAAAACCAAGACAGTTGAGTCCGTTTAGAATCTCTACATCAACCAATTTTTTTTAGTATTTTTGTTATACGAATTTATTTGTTACTATGGGTAGAGGTTATTTTTTGTTCCAGTGGTAGGTGTGGGGGTATTTCCACATGATAGGGTAGTTTGGGTCTTCAAATACTATATCTAATTTTAATCCGTGTTGAGTTATTTTGTTTTGTAGTTGATGCCAAATTTCTTGTGAGGAACTATCAGGATGCCATATGCCCCACATTACATCATCGGGATGTCGCATACCCCAGCCATAATTCTTAGGCAGCACAAACACTGCCTCTGCCGTAATACCTCCATGAATTATCTTTGGGTTTTGTACCACTTCCTCCCAAAAGCGTTCCAACGCTAAAAAATGCTCCTCCAACAAAACATTAGGGTTTGAAGGATCCTCAGAATAATTAAAAACAACTACATACCCCGCTCCCGTCTCATAAGAAATCTTCATTTGCTCAAACATTTCGGGGCCCTCAATAAGATAAGGCGGATGAGTATACGTCCAAGTAATCATTGTACCCCATTGCTTGTTTTGAAGTTTAGCTGCTCCACGCACCAAAGCTATCTCTTGAGTAACAGAATGATTCCAGGCTAATTCTGCAAGCACCAAATCATACCCACCTTGGTAATCCCACCAGTAAAGCCCATAATCAGCCGTAAAAACTAAAATTGACTCACTATTCAACTGTTTTTTATTTATATCTTCAAGAAAATCTTTGTTCATGTTTACAAAAACTTTTGCTGCATCATCATAGGTTTGTATAGGATTCTGTTCTAAAACCTCCACGTAAGACAGCACTGGCCAAGGATATTTTGTAATGTTTTCAGTTGTGTAAAAATTGCTCTGACGTCCGGCTCGGTATTCACGTATTATCACTGTCCCATTAGGATAATAATGAATGGATTCCCAAAAACGCGCTCTTAAAGGGCGACTAGGTAAAGAAGAAGAAGACAAAGTTGAATTTACAAAAGAACCCCCAACAACACCATCATCATTATTATTCTGTTCATTGAAAGTGTTTACAATAGAAATTTCGCCATTAGTCTCGTAGGTAATTCTAGACGAAAAAGTGCTGTTACCGCGAATATTATCATCACTATAAACAGTTATTGTTCCTCTAAACTTTATAACTTGTGCTGTTGAAAAAGTCAACCCGTCTGCTTGAAGATTTACCTTTTCCAAAGTAACAAATTTACCGGCAAGCATATCACCTCCAGGCTCATCACGATAATATATTCCAATAAAATGTTCACCCCATCTTTCTTTTGCAGCATTAGCCCACACATTTATTTCACTACCCACATTAATACCATAATAATAGCCTCGATCATCATAATAATCAACTTTATCACTTCTATAAACTGCAAAACTTAAACCCAAAGCAACCACATAATCACCTATTTCATCTACTTCAGCAGAATCCTGCAAATCCCAAGATTGCAAAACAAAAAGATTTGTGTAATCCTTTACTTTATCAACAAGCTCCTTTGCTTCTTGAACTGAACTGCCACAATACGTAACCCCAACATAGAAAGACTGCGACTCCTCAGAACTAAACCCGATATAACACGTGATCACCACTACTAATCCAAATAGTAACATCAGCAATATTGCAACTATTACAAACAGTTTTGGCTTTTTCAAGGACTACACTGCTTTACATAAACACACTCACAGAGACGTTAATACCTTTGCCCAACAACCAGTCTCTTCCACAGATAACCACACCCTTAAACACACTTCAAACACTAACCAACACAAAAAAAAGAAAATGCAAAAACGCCAACACGGTTGATTTTTACTTGTTTACGAACCCTTTACTTTTAAAACCTCAACTATACATTTTCTGCAGTAATACAACATTTGAACATGTGACAACGCTTTCTCTGAAAAATAAACTCGATTAACACAGAAAAAGCTGACACTCAGCATTACGATAACAGAACAATACATCAAAAACAGCCTTACAGAACAAATTTTGTCTGCTTTTCAAAAAAATGAAATAACAAGACGCAAAAACAACGCATCATCATAAAATTTATGCAGTTAAAGTTTAAAAAAAAGAAAAAAGGGTTTATGTTTATGTGTTTTCGTTGTTATTTCTTTTTAAGAGTTATGAACAGGTGTATGGCAATTGCTGCAACGATTGCAATGACTGCGCCAACGATGTACCATTCGTATGGTGGGTTTTTAGGTTGTACGAATCCTGCAGGTGCTTCTAGTACTGCCATTGTTGCTTTTGCGTCGTCACCGTAGAATGATGCTGTGCCTTCAAAGTAAGCCCAAATTTCATATGTACCTTCTTTGTCAGGTGTCCATGTTATTGCATATGTACCGCGTGCATCACTTTCTGTTGTACCAATAGGTATTACGTCTTGGCCGTCGTATGCATATACTGTGACTTCTATGCCTTTTACGTTCATTGGTGCGCTGAATTGTTTGTAGAGGTAGAGCATCCATTCGCTTTGACTTTCATCGCCGACTGCTGGAACACCACTAGGGAATCGGAGTCGTAGATTATCACTTTGTGTACCTGGTGAAACGTCCATAACTGTTCCGGTAACCAGAATTGTTGAGCCTGCGGTAGTTACAGCATTAGACACTGAAACTGTTAGTTCGCTTGGGCCTTTGCCAATTGCATAGATTTGTTGATCATATAGATCCATTGTTGCAATGATGCTATCGCCAATAATTGCGCGTCCACCCCAACGAGTCTGACGGAACGCTCCGTTAATCTCCCAAACAAGTTCACCAGTTTCTGCATCCAAACAGAAGAACGGTGCGCCTCTTGAAATGGGCATTTGTCCAGAGTGTACCATGTGACCAATGTAGACTTTACCATCTGTAATGAAAGTTATAATTAGCCACCAGTTTTCGCCGTGATAAGACTCATTGTACTTGTCTGTAGCCTCATATGTCCAAAGTAATTCACCAGACCTTACATCATAACAGTATACAATGCCACCAACGCTTGCCTCATAGAGTTTACCGTATGCAATGATCTTCTCGGAAGAAGATGCATCAGTCCACGCGTCTGCATATATTTGAGGTTCAGATTGCCATAGGAATCTGCCTGTGTTTAAGTCAAATGCATAGTTAACTCTGTCATATTTTGTCCAATAAATGCCTATCATTTCATCTTGACTAAAGGACACCCAACCATTTTGGCTAGCAGTAGGCAGTATCGTTTCCCATTCTTTAGGTGCTGTCCATGATCTGCGATTGTACATAATATACCCAGGGTTTTCTGCTTCAAGGCTAATTCCCGTAAATTCTAGTCCTGCCGTTGATCTGTTGCTGAAAATAACGCGATCTTCTGGAAACGCAATCTGAGGAGCAACTGTTTGGTTAGCAGTACTTCCTGTAGTAGTCTGTCCAGGTAGGAATGATACACCTGTTAGAGTCATGTTACGATCCCATCCACGTACATCTGCATTGTATGTAACACCTTGAACTTGGCTACCCCAACTTTCAGCCATACCAATTTTGCCTTGGGTTACAACATAGCTAGAGTTCCACTGACGTAGTTGCCAAACTGGATTTGCAGTAGTTCCAATGTTAAATGCCACATATTTTAGCATTTCACCATTTGGACCAATGTAGAAAGTACCACCAGGAACATTTGTCATGTTGTATACGAAATCACCTGTTTTTGGTTCAATTGCATACATGGTAGTACCACTAGACAACCAAAGGTATGTCCATGTGCCACGGTTGTTTAAACAAAGCCAGTTAAATACTTGTCCACGGGTGATTCTTGCATCGTTGTTAACGCCAAAGTTGTATGACTTCTCCCAAAGTATTTTACCTGTGTGTAGGTCAACTGCAACAATTGTATTTCGCTGACGACCAGGATTAGCAACAGTATTGTCACCTAGTGCACCAGTTATGTTTCCAGATTGAGTGAATGTACCATCTCTGTTGTAGTATAGAACACCTGCTAGAATAATTGAGCCTGCGAATTTGCCTTCATATGCATCACCGTTTTGGAAGCCTACAACACCAGTTTCGCCACCAGATAAGCCACCCATAGTATCACCGATAGGCATACTCCATAAAACGTGTGCACTTTCAGGCCCATCATTAAATCGAGCTTGCGTATATACAGCACCAAATGTTGTTGCACTTGATACCCAACTACCCATCATAGCATACCATTCACGTAGTTGCGAGTCAACGGGTCTTGTCCAGTATTCAGTCGGGAGACTGTGACCTGGATGATCAAGCTTCCAGTAACCCTCAACTATCCTCAGGGTAACGTTGTCGCTTCTACTTTCAGCATACCAGCCATTGAGCGCAGTACTTGACGACATTGACACATAGTTTACACGGTCAAAGAAACATTGCAGGGTATAGTTTCCTG
Source organism: Candidatus Bathycorpusculum sp. (assembly GCA_009781395.1). Lineage (GTDB taxonomy): Archaea > Thermoproteota > Bathyarchaeia > Bathyarchaeales > Bathycorpusculaceae > Bathycorpusculum. The sequence continues at coordinate 5,235 of WQYG01000072.1, forward strand.
GTTCTGAGAAGGACATTTTTCTACCGACTGTACCAGTAGACCATGTTGATGCAGAAATGTTTTCGACTTTACCGTTAGGATAAGTGATTTGCAAGGTTACGTTCCAGCTATCACCATCTATCTGTAATTGGTTTAGTAGACCCCAGTTGATTAGAACAGGTTGTCCAACACCAGCCATCTTTGGAATAGCGTCAACGAAGGGAAAAGTAGCCCTATCGGTTTGTGCATTTGCGTTTGGTAGTGCAATCATTGATACGACAAAAGAAAGTATCAGAAACACCGCAATCATTGAAAATAAATTTTTAGATTTTACTAATTTCATTTTTTATTCTCCATTATAACATATACTAAGCAGACAGCATTTAATAAAGATAAACCACAATCCACACAATAATTTGAAAAAAATACAACATTAATATTTTTAAAAAAACAAATACAAAAAAATACGGGTCACCACATGTTAAATAAAAACCCAATTGTCCATAACAACACACAAACACCCCCACCGTCAACGCACGCCACTTTTACATTCAAAAAAAACCACTACAAAATATTTTTGATAGCAATTTTGACCGTTGATACCCTGCCTAAAGAAGGTAGTGCAATTATATAAATTCGTTAACAACAAAAAGAGTTGGGTTGAAGTTAAAGTTGTGTGTTTTTAGTGGTGGGGTTAGTGGATGGTTATGTGGATTTTTTTGCCGTCGAGTTCGGATTCGTGCCATGTTGTGTTTTTGATTTCGTTGGGGTTGTTGTGGAGTTGGATTTTTTTTGTGCGGATTAGGTTGGTCATTTCTTCGAGGTAGGGTGTTAGTAGTTGGGTGGATTCGGGGTCGAGGTTGGCTATGTGTGCGGTTTCGAGTATGTCTGTTGGGGTGTAGCCCATTTCTTTGCGGAGGGCTTGGATGCGTCGTGCTAGGTCGCGCATGATGCCCTCGCCTAGGAGGTTGTCGTCGCGTTGTTTGCTTAGGTATACTGTTATGTCGTTTTCTTGTGTGTGTACCCAGTCTTCGTTGTTTAGGTAGTTTGGGGTTGTGGTGAGGTATTCGGCGGTTTTTACGTTGGTTAGGTCTAAAAAGTTGGTTTCTAGTTGTTGTAGGGCGTCTAGGGTTTTTTGTGGGGCTATTATGGTTGCTTTGCTTAGGGGCCATCGGCGTTTGAGTTTGCCTTGTTGTCGGGTTGCGTATGATATGGAGGCGGTTTTTAGCATGGTGTCGAAGGCGTCTTCTAGGTTTTTGTTTTGGAGGGTTGTGTTGGCGGTTGGCCATTTTTCTAGGTTTATGGATTCGGGTAGGTTGGGTTCGAGTTGGCGGTAGATTTTTTGGTAGAGCATTTCGCTTATGTAGGGGGTTATGGGGTTGAATAGTAGGGTTATGGTTTTTAGGGTGTGGTGTAGGAGGGCGTATATTGTTTGGCGTCGTTTGGATGTTTGGGGGTCGTCGGTCCAGAGTTCTTTGCGGATCATGGGTACGTATAGTCGGCTTAGGGTTTCAATTACGAAGTCGTCAAGTTTGGCTAGGGCGGTGTTGAATTCACATTTTTCAAGGTTTTCAGTGTATTGTTGGATTAATTGTTGTAGTTTAGAGAGTAACCATTTATCAGCTGGTTGAAGCTTATCCTCACTTTCAGTGGTGTTGTTGTCTTTGCTGTTGCTATTGGTGTTGTTGGTTGCCCAGTGTATGTTGTGGGTTGTGGGGTTGAATTGGTCGAATTGTGCGTTTTGTAGGAAGAATCGGCTTAGGTGGTAGAGGGTGGATAGGACTTGGTAGCTGCGTCGGTTTAGTTCTTGAAGGTCAAAGTTCATAAAGTCTAGGGGGCTGCATTTGCGTATCATGTAGTATCGGAAGAGGTCTGCGCTGCTGGTTTGGAGGAGTTTGTTTGTTTCTATAAAGTTGCCAAGGCTTTTGCTCATTTTTCTGCCTTTGGAGTCTTGTGTTAGGCCTTGGAAGAGAAATGCTTTGTAGGGGGCTTCTGTTTTGCCTGTGCGTATGATGTGTTCTAGGAGTAAAGAGTTGGCCCAGCCGCGTGTTTGGTCAATGCCCTCTGTTAAAAAGTCTGTGGGGACAAAGTGGTTTATGTCTTCATCGGTGAATCGGGCGTAGGGGGAGGCTCCGCTGTTGTGCCAGGTGTCTAAGACAAAGTCTTCACGTTTCATAACTCCGCTGCATTTACTGCATTTTATGGTGATGCGGTCTACCCAGGGTTTGTGTAATTCAAAATCTGTTGGAAGGGTTTCTTGAGCAAGCTCTATTAATTCTTTTTTGCTTGCCACTAAATGTTTATCGCCACAGGCCGTACAGGTCCACATAGGCAAGGGGGTGCCCCAGATGCGTTCTCGACTAATACACCAAGATTTACCCTCATTTAGAAAACCTGCAAACCGGTTTTTGGGTTCATCATAAAAGTAATTAACTTTTTGGAAGGCTTCTAAAACTTTGTCTTTAATTTTATCTGTACGCAAAAAATATTCTTTACGGGCTAGCCAAACAATTTTGTGTTTACTGCGCCAGCAATGGGGGTATTCGTGCTTAGTTTTTTTTAGAGCAACAACTGCGTTGCGACGGCGCATTTCATCCACAACTAGGGTGTCAGCGGCTCTTGCAAAAACCCCTGCAAACACTTCACCTGCATCTTTGGTAAATTTAACTTCATCATCAAAAGGTGCAAATATAGGTATACCACGACGGTTAGCAGCCCAAAAATCTTCCTCCCCATTACCCGGCGAAAGATGCACAATACCTGTAGCCGTATCCACATCAACAAAATCCTCCCCTATAACCGTATGAACCAAAGAACACTTAGCCTCATTTTCAGCCTGTTTAGGAATAATATCCTTTAACGGATAATCATACGCAACACCCTCAAGACTTTTACCCATAACTGTTTGAAGAACAGTATAATTTTTAATTTCCAACTCTGACATGACAGGCTCAACACGAGACTTAACCATTATCCAAACTTCAGAGTCAACTTTTACTTTAACATACTCAGCTGTTGGCTGCACTGCAAGCATAGTATCTGTAACTACAGTAAAAGGCATAGTTGTCCAAACAAGAAAATACTCATGCTCAGAACCCGACACCTTAAACTTGAAATAAAATGAGGGATCCTCTACCTCTTTATAACTACCCTCATAACCAACTTCGGCACTGCTAAGACTTGTCTGACAACTCGGACAGTAAGCAACCACATAATGACCCTCCTCAAGCAAGCCCTGATCCCAAGCACACTTAAGAATCTGCCATTCACGCTCAATATATTCATCCTTATAAGTCCAGTAAGCCTTCTCCTGATTAATCGCAACACCAAGCAAACTATCAGCAGTAAGCCACAACGCATGATAACGCATAATCGCATTCTTACATTCAGCTATAAAACGCTCCATACCAACACGTTCAAGCATCTCACGCTTATTACGAACCCCCAAAAGCTTCTCCACCTCCAACTCCACAGGCAACCCCTGACAATCCCAACCCGCCCAAAACGGCATATAATAACCCTCCATAGTCTTCCAACGATAACGAATATCCTTCATAACACGCCCCCTAGCATGCCCAATGTGAGGAATACCATTAAGCGTAGGCGGACCCTCCACATAACCCAAAAAACCCTTAAGATCAGGCGAATCACGCAAAGCCTCAAGCTTTTCACGAATACAATTCCTAACCCAAAACTCACGAACCTGCTTCTCTAACTCAAGAGGAGTATAATTAGTAGGCAAACTTTGATTAGCATCAACCTGTTCAGATGAAGACAACGTCACTTTAAATCCCGTACCGCAAAATATACTAGAGACTAATAAAAATGTAAACTAACAAAAACAAAAAAACATAAACAAAAACAGCAAAAATCCATCCAAAAACAATAACTGCACAAAAAAACAAAACTTTTTAACCCACCTCTAACCCTATCATTTTAGGGTATATAGGATGGTCTTTAAAAGTAAAAAATTTACGTTACTGTTAATTTTTACCATAGCCATATCAGGGTTATTTTTAATTGAACCATCAGCGGCACCTGTAACGGTACCTGCAAATCCTAAAGCTGCACCTGAAATTATATCAGTACATATACATAATACACCTATTTGGAGACCACCCGTAACTACCACAGACTCATACACAGGAGACGTCACATATAGCAACCCAGGCTACTACACGTGTAATGGAAGTATAGAGATAACACTTAAAAACCGTCCCTTCAACACCTACACTGACAAAAACGGCAAATACATAGGCAGATATTACACTTTTTTCTATAAAGATTCCAACGCACAGTGGCGCGAAGACTTTCCACGCTCACTTGAACCATATGCTGAATATCAATCAGATAAAGCCAACACGATTATAACCTTCAAATATGGAGACTCAGGCATATATTACGCAAAAGAGAATACAATAATAGATTTTCGTGTTCAAGCAGTAGAGGGACACTTTATGTCAAGCTATGAAACAAGAGACTTCAACGACGGGTTAGGTTTTTTGTATACAGTTCCAGCAGTTTATGAAGGCGCAGGAAGTAAATATGCTGAATTCTCAATAAAAATACCCCCTGTAAATGAGCCTGGCACATCAAAACTTAACATACAATCATCAGCAGTTACACCCTCAACATCAAACCCTAACAACACACCAACATTAAACATAACTGAACCATCAACAGATATACCATCATCAAATGCGTCCAATCCAGCCCCACAAAACCCACTACAACCTCATCTAAAGATCATACTCGCCACAGCCAGTATTATCATAATTCCCATAGTAAGCGTTGTATACCTCAACAAACAACAAAAAACCAACCAAAAATTTAACGACACAAACGATCAAACACTTTAAAGACAAACGTTTTAACCCATCACGACCATTCACAGCAACTTGAGTGTAAAAAATGTTAAAAGAAACATGGATATAGAGTCTATTAGTACATATGCTTATTCCTCATTGATACGTTTGGGTTTTAGTTTGTGGTATAGTCCTATGCTTTCTTTGAGAAATAACGTCATAGATAACAAAGTTGTACCTGTTAAAACCCAGAAGTTTATTTCAGTTATTAAATTTTTAGTAATCAAACTAAGCAATATCACACTTACTTGTACAATAAATGCGCCTATAAAAAAGAAAGCATAAAACAGTAACCGCGGTAAAAGGCTTTTACCAAACCACACATACCCCTCAATAGACCACGTCAAACGCATGAAAATTTAGTTGGTATTTTGTGTAGTGTTTAACTACTCAGGCCTGTTCTTTAAACAAAAAAGACAAATATATATGTATTGAAATCTAGTATCTTACTAGACAATAT
>WQYG01000073.1 GCA_009781395.1 Candidatus Bathycorpusculum sp.
TAGATATAATTTATATCTATGATACGTAATTTGTTAGTTCTGTAAAGGTCAAAAAAGGCATATTTTTCGATTTCCGCTGATTATTTCAGTTTTATAGATATAATTTTCCGGGATTTCAGGCTTAATGCATCCAATAAATCAATTGGTGTAGTAACCTATCGTTTTATGAAAGTTTGCCCGAAGAAATGTGTTCTTTGCTTCCATCTCCTGCGAAATAGCTAACATCATTCAAGGGATAGAGTTTGGTGGTGATAACTAACTTGAAAAACAAAGTTTCGAAAAATGTATGTTAAATTGTTGTGTAAACGTAAAATGCACTCTGCATAGCACTAAATAGAATCAACTTTTTGTTTGATGCGTATGCTAAAAGTGTGGGTGGGGTTGTTGGGTGTAGTTTTTTTTGGTGGTGGTGTTGTTTAGGGGGTGTTTGTTTTTTGTGTTTTATAGTTTGTTGTGTGTGTTTTGGTTAGTGTTTGTTGGAGTGTTATATGGTTGGTGGTGGTATGGTTTGGTTGTTATTTTAGGTTTGAATGATAACCTTCTTAAGTTAATGTTTGTATTGTTTTTTGTGGTAATATTGTTGAGATTTAAATATGGTAGTGGTTTATTCGGTTATTGGGTATGATGTTATGAAGACACCTGCTGTTGTTCCTGCTGTTGCTGATGTTCGTCGGAAAACTTTTGTTGCGCGAGGGGATTTGCTGAATCGTATGTCTGAGATTGCAAAGGAGCAAGGGTGTAGTTTGTTTGATTTAGTTAATGATCTTTTTCAGTTAGTTTTGGTTTCTGATGGTTTAGATTTTAGTTTAAAGCGGGTGGTTGAGGAGCGTAGGGTTTTGGAGGTGGCTAAGGGGTCTGGGTTTATTTTGGGTTTGGAGCGTTTGTGGTATGAGATGACTGATATAGCTTATCAGAAAGATCCTGTGAGTGCTCTTAAGAGTTGGTTTGATTGTGGGGTTTGGTTTGCTGCGCATTATGCTGCTGTGGGTGATGGTGGGGTTGGTTTTTCTTTTGATCAGTTTAAGGCTGATTTAGTGGCTTTTACTTGGAATGCGCCCGAGTTTGATTTTGAATTAACCAGTGATGATGAGGTGTTTGTAAAGGTGACTAGTCCTCGTTTTACGGAGGCTTATACTTTTCTTTTTGCGTCCTTTTTAGTTGGTGCTTTGGAAAATTTTGGGTATGTCCTTGTTAGTAAAGAAGTTTCTAGGGGTATGATTCGTATAAGTTGTTGTAAGGAGTTAGTGGTGTGTAAATGACAACAATCCCGCAACAGCGTAAAGGTAAAAAATTGGTTTATGTTAATAATGTTCTTCTTGATGAAGTTGCAAAAGTGGCTCGTACTCGCGGGGAGACCATTACAAAGTTTTTAGAGGAGTCTTTAACTCAAGCTGTGAAAGTGACTTCTGCGGGGTATGATTTAAAGCAGCTTGGTCAATTTTTTGAGGTTCTATATACTCAAAGAGTTCTAGGGGGTGCTTTTGTGCCTTTAAATGTTTTAAATTTTTTAACGGATGTTGCTTCAAAAAATGATGGTGATGCGCTTGCAAATGTGTGGTTTGAAAGTGGTAAGTGGCATGGTAAATATTTAAAGGAGCGTTTCAATGATCCTGTGCAATCTTTGGAGATTTTTTTAGAGGTTAGTCGTTGGGATTTAAGTGAGGTTGAAGTGAAGCAGTTGGGGGCTATTACTCGGGTGCGTTGTATTTCAGCTGTTTTAACTGAGGAGGCAACGCAGTTGCTTGCGCGTTTCATTGAGGGTATTATGCAAGGATTTGGTTATCATCTTCAGAAAAGTGATATTTTGAAAGGTATGATTGTTCTGGAATTTTTTAACTAACAAAAGATGATGCGTTGTTTGTTTGTTTTTTGTTTGTTTGGTGCGTGTTTTTTCTTTTTAGTTGTGTGGGTTGTTGGTTTGTGAGTGTTTTGTAAGAATTTGTGTACTTTTACTTACAAGTGTAAAGTGATATGTACTTTTAGTGTTTAATAACCTGCTGTGTTTACAGTAGGTATAAGTACTATGTCACTAGTATGTTTCCTAATAACTTATTAAAAATAGGAAGAATTAATAAATGAATACAGTTAAATCAAAAAATAAGCTAATGGCGACCATGATATGTATGCTATTATTTGCATCTACGATGCTAGCAGTGGTGCCAGCGGCAAAAGCAGACAGCGTAACAGTTTTTGCAGACGTTGATAGTGGTGCTGTAGGTAAATCTGTTTTTATTGGCGGTGCAGGTCTTGAAGCAGACGCAGTTATAACAATTGACTTTGACGACATAGAAGTTGTTGCTGACACTGATGGTGTGACGACGACTTCTGTTGGTGCTTTAATGGTATTTATCACTGTACCTGCTGTGGCTCCAGATGTGTATGATATTTCAGTATATGCTGACGAAGACCTTGTAGGCACAATAGAGTTTACCGTTATTGAAACATCAATTTCCTTAAGTCCTGACAATGGCATTGCAGGTACTACTGTTACCGTTACAGGTGCTGGTTTTCTTGATGATGATGTTGTCACAATTACATTTGACGGCGACGATGTTGTCACAACCCCTGCAATAATTGAAGTCGGTGCAACTGGTTCTTTTAGTGCAACTTTTACTGTACCTGATGTAGTAGCAGATGAATATGATGTTGAAGCATTTGTCGATGCTGAACTTGTTGCAACAGCACAGTTTACCATCCCAGAGCCAACAGTTACTGCTAGTCCACTTTCAGGTCGTGTAGGCACAATAGTTACCGTTACAGGTTCTAACTTTGTTGGAGACGAAGTTACAGTTACACTTGATACCGAAGACGAAACAGAAAACATTGTTGCTGGTGCTTTTTCAGTAGACATCACTGTACCTGATCTAGGCGCTACTTCTGGTGTATACAAAATTGAAGTATCTATTGACGGTGTCCTTTATGACGAGATAACCTTTGACTATATAGCTGGCAGACTTGTTGTCTTAGCACCAAAAGCAGCTTATCCAAATAAGGAAACAGTTGTTGAGGTTACAGGCTCTGGTTTTGACACTGACGCAGTAATTACCATTGAAGTAGACGGCACAGCTGTTGCCACTGTACCAACACCACTAGAAACAGATGACAAAGGCGAATTTACCGCAACTATCACCATACCCGCAGGCCCACAAGGCAGCCATACTATTAAAGTATCAGATCCAACTGAGTTTGTAGTAACAATATTTGAAGTTAGTCCAGTAGTTACTCTTACTGTCGATGATGAACCTATACCTGATAACCAAATGCCCTCTGGTACTGTTATTACAGTTAACGGATTTGGATTTACTCCAAACGCAGTTGTAAACATTCATGTCAATGACGGAGCTGGTACCTTATCTATACCTGTAAAAACAAAGTTGACTGTTGCTGTTGATGGCACTTTTGCTACTGATGTGATTGTTCCATCTGTTCCTGTAGCAGACAATTATGTGTTTTTTGCAAGCAATGAAATCGATGCTGCAGGCGCTACTCTTATGATAAATGAGGTTACAACACTAGTTGTTGAGCCAAAGATTGGCATGCCTGGTAAAACAACCTTTACTGTTACTGGCACAAACTTTGCAGTCCTTGAAGGCAATACAGTGAGCTTCTTGATTGGCACTTATGCAATTGAAACAGTATATGATGTTGAGGCAGATGGTTCTTTTGAGGTTGAGGTTACTCTTCCGGCAAATATCCCTGCTGGCAAATACACATTTGCAGCTAACGATGTCTATGGCTTAAACGCATTTGACACCATTTGGGTTGCAGCCCCTGTCGTAGTGGTTGATCCAAATGTTGTTTACACAGGTAACACAACAACCGTTACAGGCTTTGGCTTTGATGCTTTTGGCGATGGCGACTATCTTGCAAACATTACCATCGGTGGCATTCTAGTTGCAGAGGAGATTGAACATGCAGACTTGTATACTGGTGTTAAGGTTTTGGTACCTACTCTACCCCTTGGTGAGCACAAAGTTGTAGTTACAACTGATACTGGTGTCGTCGGTGAAGCAACTATTACTATTCTAAAAACTACTACACTTGTCGCAGTTCCTGAATCTACTCTAAGAGACGCAGATGTTGAAATTACTGGCAGTCACTTTACAGCACAAGCTGGTGTACCGGTTACAGTTATCATAACTAGCATGGAAGATGATTCTGTTATATACAATAGTACTCTTGCAGGAGACGTTTATCTCTTAGATGCAGATGGTGCCTTTACAATGACCTATCATGTTCCACCAACTCTTGCACTCGGCGAATACCTTGTTACCGCTACTGACAAAAATGGTTTGTTTGATGACGCAACCTTTGAGGTAGTGGCTCTTACGTTGATCATTACCACTGCAGATTTCTATTTCCAAGGCAATCTAGGCCGCTTTGAAATAGCTACTAACGCACCAACATCTGGCACTATCACTGTTACACTCCCTGATGGCTCATCTGTTACTCTACGAACTAGCACTAGTGGCGACTGGCGTAAAAACGCAAAGACCGAAATGTGGGAATACTATGAAAGCTCAAACGTTTTGGGCAAAGGTATAACATTCCAAATTCCAAACGATGCAGTAACTACTAACGCAACCGAACTAGCATGGACATGGGAAGCAGTATTCAAAGATGCAGCCTACACAGTAGAAGCAGAAGGCGAATTCGACGTTTACACCTCATTTGCTGATTCACCAGGCAGTTCTAACCCCGGCGGCGGAAGCGGCAGTGGTACAGGTGCTCAAGGTCCAGCAGGTCCAGCAGGCGCTCCAGGTGAAAAAGGCGAAAAAGGTGATACAGGTGCTCAAGGTTCCTCAGGCTCAAGCGGTTCTGCAGGTGCAAGAGGTTCTGACGGTGCAAAAGGCGCAGACGGTGCAACAGGTCCAGCAGGCGCTCCAGGTGCTCAAGGCCAAGCAGGCGCTGATGCCCCAACAGGCACACTAAATGCAGCTCTCATAATAGCAATAGTTGCATTGATCGTCGGTGCATTGGCAGCATTTCTCGTCTTCACAATGAAACGAAAAATCGCCAACTAAAACAACAAACAACAAACAAACAAAAACAACAATCTTTTCTTTTTTTATTTTCAATCTAAATTTTAATACAGTCCAGAAATAATAAAAATGACTTTTAAAAAACATGCTACACATAGTGACTTTGGACATAAAACTAGAACTTGTGGAAACTGATTATTTTTTCTGTCAAACAGGCAATCTCCAAGCTTTAATAATCAAAATAACTCTGATTTGAGCTTTCTTGCTTTTCACATCTGCATGGTTAATGGTTATTGAAACTTTAATATTTACGATAATGTTGAGTTATACACAATTGTAGATGATGTTGTTATAGTCACTGAAAGTAAAATGTAGCTCAGTTCTTAGAATTAAGTGTTTAACGTAACTTGTGCGGTGGGAGGCTAACAGGTTTATGTTTTAAAGTCGTTTGTTGGTGGTTGGTTTTTTGTTTTGTTGTAACGTATTGTTAAGAGGGTTACACTTATTGCAATTGCGCTGACGATACTGATTATTATTATGAGGGTGTTGTTGGGGGGATTTGTAAAGTTTGGTGCTGCTTGAATGGCTGCTGTAGCGTTAATTAGGCCATAGCCAAAGGTTGTGTCTCTGTTTGATCCATTAGAGCCTTGTAGGTTGGTTGCTGTTTGGCGTAAAATGTTTCTTACTTGTGTGTTTGTTAGTGAGGGGTTTTTAGCCCAAACTAGTGCTGCAACTCCTGTGACGTACATAGTTGCATAGTCTGTTCCTGTGTTTAGGTGGATTTTGTTATCTAGGCCTATGGTGTAAATGTTTTCTCCCGGGGCTGCAAGTTCTATTTCTGTTCCTGTGCTGGCTTGTTCAAGTTTGTGGGTGTTTTCTTTTATGGCTGTTACTGCAATAGTTGAACTGTATTCTGCCGGGTAGCCTATGCCGTGGGTTATTTTTTCTGTGTTTCCTGTGGCTGCTATTATTAGGATGCCTTTGTTGTATGCTGTTTCAAGTATTTGTTTTAGGGCATTGTTTTGGTCGTTGATGTACCAGCCTATGGATATGATTTGCATGTTGTTGTCTATGGCCCATTGTATGCCTGAGATGGTGTGTTGCACATTTATGTTGCCTTGGTCGTCCATGATTTTTACAGCGTAAATTTGTGCGTCTGGTGCAATTCCTAGAAGGCCTGTTGTAGTGTTTGTGTGGGTGGCAGCTATTATTGAGGCCATCATTGTGCCATGTCCGTTATGGTCGGTTGTGTCTTGGTTGTTGTTAACAAAATTGTAGCCTCCATAAACTTTTAAATCGTTAATTGGGTTAACGCCTGTATCTAGGATGGCAATTTTTATTCCTGTACCGGTGCTTTGTGTCCATGCAGTTGGGGCATTAATTTTGTTAGCAGCCCAATTAATCAAATCATTTGATGTCTTAGAATTTTCTAACTCTTCTGCTGTTTGTTTTGGCTGCTCTTTAACACTTTGAGCTGATGATCCACCACCACCACCGCCGCTGCTGTTGTTGTTAGAGTTCGAGTTTCCCGAGGGTGTGTCTTGAGACGTCCCGTTATCATTAGGATTATTTACTGAGGAGGTGGTGGCTGCTTGAATGGCTGCTGTAGCGTTAATTAGGCCATAACCAAAAAATATGTCTCTTTCTAGTCCGTCGAAGGGTTGTAGGTCAGTTGCTGTTTTACATAAAATATCTCTTACTTGCATATTTGTTAATGAAGCATTTTTAGCCCAAACTAACGCTGCAGTACCTGTAACATAGGGCACAGCAAAAGATGTTCCGGTACCCCAATAAATGCTATTACCCGGCCCAATACCATAGACATACGCTCCCGGTCCTGTCAACTCAATTTCTTCTCCGGTACAGGCTACTTCAAGTCTACTCTTATCCTCCTTTATAGCCGACACCGCAATTGTTGAACTATAAACAGCCGGACAACCCACACCATGTGCTACCTCCCCAGTGTTTCCTGCAGCAGCCACTATCAAAATACCCTTACTGTATGCCTCATCAAGAACCTGTTTTAAAGCATTATTCCTATCATTAATACACCAGCTTATGGAGATGATTTGCATATCATTATCTATAGCCCACCGCACACCCAAAATTGCCCTCTCCAAATTTATATTGCCTTGGTCGTCCATGATTTTTACAGCGTAAATTTGTGCGTTTGGTGCAATTCCTAGAAGGCCTGTTGCAGAGTTTGTGTGGGTGGCAGCTATTATTGAGGCAATAACTGTACCATGACCATGCCTGTCCGTTATATCTTGATTGTTATCAACAAAATTGTAGCCTCCATAAACTTTTACATCATCAACCGGACCTACACCCGTATCTAAAACGGCAATTTTTATTCCTGCACCGGTGCTTTGTGTCCACGCAGTTGGAGCATTAATCTGATAAGCCGCCCAATTAATTGCTTCACTTGCTGCTGTTACTTGAGCTTCTACAAACGCAACCCCCCGCATACTTTTCAAAAAACCGGTTGAAACAAGAAAAGCTACATTTGACATCAAAACCAAAACTATCAATGCTGCAACAACAAAAACTATGCAAAGCCGCTGTTGCCTACAACATTTCATTTTTAAACCCATAAACATCCCAATCCAATAACAGTAGTATTAGTATAGTAGTTGATTAACTGTTAAATGTTAATCATTTTGGAAATGATGATAAAACAATTAACACCGTAACCCATAAACCTTATCACACTAACACCACTTAGCTTTAAGTGTTAAAAATGAGCAAGGCCACAGATTTGGCTAAAACCTCTACAAAAGCAGGATTTAATTACCTTTGGGGTTTGGTAATATCCACAGTTATCTCTCTAGTTGGCACACTATCTCTTACCATAATGCTAGACACAGAGGTATACGCCCTGTATGGCCTTGCTTTTTCAATACCTACCTTAATTGCTCTTTTTCGAGGCTTAGGCATATACCACGCCATAGTCCGCTATACAGCCCAATACCGAGCAGAAAACCGTGAAACAGAAATAAGAAGCATATTCCTCGCAGGCATAGCATTCGAAATAATCATGGGCCTTATATTATCCCTTGTTTCCTTTTTTATGGCAGGCTATTTTGCAACAACCTTCTACAAACGCCCCGAAATGATAAACCTAATCCAAATAGCCTCCTTCACCATACTAGTAAACGGCCTAGTTTCCGCAGCAACAGCCGTATTTATCGGAACAGAAAAAACAATCTACTACAGCATAATGATAATTTGCCAATCAATCGTCAAAACACTACTAATTATAGGGCTAGTCATAGCTGGATTTGGAACTTTAGGCGCCGTCACAGGCCTTACCTTAGCCACAATTACAGCAGGACTCATAGGCCTAGCCTTCACCATACACCTATACCGCAAAATACCCAAAAACCCCAACTACAAACTAGAACTTAACGCCTACACCAAAGAAATGCTCAAATTCTCCACACCCATATTCATCTCAACACTCCTCTCAGGCGTTCTCGCACAATCCTACATCCCAATTTACGGATACTTTTTTAACGAAAACATTTTACTAGGAAACTATTACGTAGCCTCTAACTTTATAATCCTAATCAACTTTTTCTCTCTCCCTATAACAAACGTGCTCTTCCCCGCATTTTCAAAACTTGACATAAAAAAAGACAAAACAACACTAAAAAACATCTTTCAATCCTCCGTAAAATACTCCTCCCTTCTAGTTATCCCCGTAACAGCCATAGTCATGTGCCTATCAACACCTGCAGTCCTCACACTTTACACAAACAACAAATGGCCCCTAGCACCCCTCTTCCTAACCCTAATAGCCGCAGGACACCTACTTAGCGCAACAGGAAACCTAAGCGTCCTCAACCTCATAAACAGCCAAGGCAAAACCAAACTAAACCTAAAATTCGCCCTACTCACCGCAACAATCGGCTTCCCAATGGCCTTCTTCCTAATAAAATACTATGGCATATTTGGCCTAATCTTCACTCCCATACTTGCACCCCTCCCAAGCTTAATCTTATCCATAATCTGGGTCAAAAAACACTACGACATAACAATCAACTGGACCTCCTCAGCAAAAATCCTACTCTCCTCAGCCATAACCGCCACCCTAACCTATCTTCTAATAAACTTCATGACCTTCCAACCGGCAATCGAACTAGCTATAGGCACAATTTTCTTCATCACACTCTTACTTGGAGTTCTAATACTAACAAAAACACTCTCCATACATGACCTAAACAATCTACGCGCCATAACAACAGGCCTTGGACCAATAACAAAAATAATACACCTCATCCTAAACACTATAGAAAAAATCATAACAAAACTCAAACTAACCTAACAAAAAACCAATAAAACCACCACAATAACAGCAATAACTACTCCAAAAACAAACATCTAACCAAAAACCCGCAACTATTATAACATTTCACAACTATTAACCTCAACATAACAATAACAATAACAGTTTGGTCGATTGATGTGTTAAAAAAGATAAAGACCCAAACAACAACAATAACCCCTGCTACCCCATGAAAAAACAACATAAAAAATTTACCTAACCAAAAACAAAAATTTTCTATTTGATGACATTTATGATAAAAACATCTATCTACCGATGTTGATGTTTATTAATAAACAGAAACACTATGTTTAAGCGTGTAAATCTATCAACTATGTTGTAGGACGATAATTCGTGAAAAACTCTTTAAAGCCCTTTAGCGTAAAACAAATTGCTCAACAACGCATCGACACGTTATTCACACAAGCAGAAGCAATAGGCAAAACTAACCCACAATTAGTATCCCAATACGTTAAAGCAGCTCAAAAAGTAGCAATGGCTGCCCGCTTTTCACTACCCCCCAAATACAAACGACGCATCTGCAAACACTGTAATACTCTGCTCATAACAGGCTTTAATTGTCGCGTACGCATTCAACAAAAAAGAGAACCCCATATTGTAGCAACATGTTTAAACTGCGGTTATCACCTACGTATACCAATTAGAAAAAAGAAAAAAGGAAAACACAAAAATGAGTAAACCAATCACCACCCGCATGAAACGCCATGTCAAACACATGCTAAAAGACGAAAACCCCACAATATGGATCGGTAAAGAAGGTCTAACACCGCAATTAGCAACAGAAGTTGAAAAACAACTTCAAAAAAATAAAATGGTAAAAATCCGAATCCTCCCCGCCGCCCTAACAGACGACAACACAGCACAAAGCATCGCCACAAAAACTGCCGAACAAACAGAAGCCGCACTTGTAGAAGTACGCGGACACGTTTTCATACTCTTCAGAAAACGACGCCAAACAACAACCCCATCACCCCAACCTAACCCTTGACAATTTTTCGTTTCTGTTTTAAAATTTTACGTATAAAAAATTCCAGTTTTAAAATCGTAGCGTGGTCTAATTGTTAACAAGCAACTAGTATGCTGTAACATCTAAATCCCTATATTATTACAGGGTATAGACTTTTGAGTTTTATTCGTGCATCCTTAGTAGTAAAATGCCAGTCAACACCCCTCTGAACCTGATTACGCCGGCTATGCCA
>WQYG01000074.1 GCA_009781395.1 Candidatus Bathycorpusculum sp.
GGCTATCGAGTAGAGCTAAAGGATCAAGTTAGCGGTTTTGAGTGGGAAGCAACAGTTGAACTGAAAAAAATCCAAGAAAACATAAGAACTGTAGTGTATAAAAAGAGCTAAAAAGTCAGGTATTTAACACGTTAATCAGGTAATCAGCGACATCAATTTGTGAAGTAGCAAACTGTTGCTGTATACAGAAGCATCAACAAAACGTACATGCGTAAATAAAAAGAAAACTAAAGGGTTCAGGGGCATATAGAGCGTTATTTTTATAAGCCTAAATCGTTAGATTAAAAATTTATGCAAGCAGAAATTGGAATAATAGGCGGAACAGGTCTTAACGACCCAAAACTTTTCAACAACATAAAAGAAGTAACAATAGATACGCCCTATGGAAAAACCTCAGATGTAATTACCATTGGTGAATTAGGTGGCAAAATGGTGGCGTTTCTTCCAAGGCATGGAAAAAAGCATACTATCAGACCAACTGACATACCTGTGCGAGCAAACATTTACGCCCTCAAACAATTAGGAGTAAAACGTATTTTAGCACCTTCAACTGTTGGCTCTCTACGGGAAGAATATGTGCCTGGTGATATCGTTTTTGTGGATCAATTTATTGACCGAACAACAAGGCGTGAACAATCTTTTTACACTCAGGCAGAGGGTAAAGTTTGTCACATAGGTATTGCAGAGCCCATGTGTCCTGAGCTTAGAAAAACTGTCATTAGTGTCACCAAAAATTTAGGCATAAAAATGCATGAAATAGGAACATATGTCTGTATTGAAGGTCCACGTTTTAGTACTAAAGCAGAATCTAAGATGTATCGTGGTTGGAATGCAGATATTGTAGGTATGACTTTGGTACCTGAGTGTATTTTAGCCCGAGAAGCAGAAGTCTGCTACACATCCATCTCAACTGTTACTGACTATGATGTATGGAAAGATCACCCCGTATGTATTGATGACATCGTTACAGTCATGCGTGCAAATATAGAAAACGTCAAAAAAATCATTGTTGAAACTGTCAAAGCTATCCCTGATCAGCAAAACTGTAACTGCAAAAACGCTCTTGAGGGCGCTTTCGCATAAACCCATAGAAGGAAAGAACCGTGAGCATAGAAAAATTAGATCAAAAAATTGATTTAAAAAATAGACTTCGCAGCACAGACTTTAAAGGTGTATGTTTTTGGGATATTGCACCAATTCTTAAAGATCCGAAGTGTTTTAAACAAGCAGTTCAGCAACTTGCAGAACATTTTAAGAACAAAAAAATTGATATCATTGGTTCAAATGAGGCAAGAGGTTTCATTATTGGAGCACCCTTAGCATATGAATTAGGTGTTGGGTTTGTGCCAATTCGTAAAGAAGGAAAACTACCTTTTGGATGTATTAATTTAACTTATGAAAAAGAGTATGAGGTGGATACTATTCAAATTCAGGAGGATGCAATCAGTAAAGGGCAAAATGTTTTGTTAATTGATGATTTATTAGCAACTGGGGGAACAATTAAGGCAAATATAGAACTTGTGGAAAAACTTGGCGGAAACATTGTAGGGTTAGGTTTTCTTATAGAATTAGAGTATCTTAACGGTAGAGGAATTATTGGTAATAAATATGATATACACTCATTGATAAAACTTGAAGCAACAAATCTTTAAAAATTAAAAGGTTGTTTGGGCTTTTAAAGAAGCCTTGTTTACTTTTTTATTTGTTGGTTAGGGTTTTGTTGTGTTTGGGTATTCTTTGTTTCAATGAGCTGTATTGTGTTGGGAAGTTACAGTTATAAAAACTGTAGGTATGTGTAGTCTAAAGAGTGTTGGTGTTTGTGTCTGTTTCAGGGTTAATAGCTTCTGAAGTTTCGGCAGCATTTTCAGAGAATGGTGACATTCTTTGGCAAATCAGGCTAAGTGCGTTTTCGGCAGAAATGAGTACGCTTTGTCCTTCATCTGTTAGGCTGTAAACTTTTTTTGGTCGATCGCCTTCCATGTTCCAGACGCTTGTTATGCAGGCTTTCTTTTCTAATGAGGATAAGAGTGGATAGACTGTACTTGGGCCAAAAGAGACGCCTAGTGTTTTTTTAATTTTAGCTATTAATTCATATCCATGCATTGATTGAGTCCTGAGAAATTGGAGGACTATTATGTCAAGTAATTTTTTTACTAGTTTTGATTGAATTTCTTTTTGTATGTTAACCAATTTTTGCACATCAGTGTTATTTTGTCATCCTGAATGATTCATGATATATACAGTATGGCTAATAAAAATTAGGTCATACATAATATATATAGTAGTAGTAGTGAAACATAAAAAAGCATATCAAAAAAAGAGTTAGTAGAGTGTTACAGTTAACACATCAAACGTGGGAACTTGTGCATCACAATATTTGTCTAAAATGGCGTTTTTTATGTCGTTTTTGTTCAAAACATATGCCTCACGTCAAAATAACAGACCATACATATGCAGAAAATAGCCTTTTCATAAACATTGGGTCTATTTTATTTGCGCGTATTTGTTGTGTTAAAATTAAAAACAACTTTATACCCAAAAAATAATTACAGAATTAGTGTACAACAAACATAAACAAACATAAATAAAAAAATCAACATACATGGAATTAAATTTTTTATTAAATATGTAACAAAAACATAATATTTTTTAAAATAATAAAGATAAACCTGTATAACAGTATTAAAAAAATATTCACTCAACTGTAGCACAACTAGAGGTTAAACCCTTACTACAAAAAGACCACCCAAACAAGAACAGCCTCTAACAAAGGTTTTTCCTGTTGTACCGTAGCATTTTTATTTACCTTAAGGTGTTGTATCAAGTTTATGTCTGCTTATAAAGAACTAAAAAAGCCCCTTCTCACTAAAAAAGATGAAGAATATGAAATGCTCATCGAAGTGGCAGAGGACTACATTAAACAAAAAGTGGATAAGGCCATAGAAAAAAGCGGCACAGCCGTTGAAGTAGTTATCCGTGAGCACCTAATCAGCAGAGGCTTTAATGTTACTTTGAACCCAAATCAAAAAATAGAGGGCTCAGATACTAAAAACAGCATATTTTTACTTGAACCAATCGCTAACCCTAGCCAAAAAGAATATGCCTCAAACGAAATAAAAATGGTTATACAAATTTTGAACAACGCAGATGCAGATTCTTTAAATAAAATTAAAACCCAATTTGAAGAACTAAAACAAATCGGCAAATATTTACAGTTTGCAGTAGTAATTCTTTCTGAAAAAATTGGCTACACCCATGAAATTACAACCGATAAGCTGGGCAATAACGCCTTTCGCGCCTTTACATTGATTTCCAGAAAAGCCCACCCTAAAACAGGGGGCTTATATAATGAGACAGCTATTAATGAAATGTTAAAAAAGAAGGAATTAAAGAAAACCGGGGATTGGGATACTTTTATAGCTGCCATAAAATCAGCCTAAGTTTTCACATTTTTGTCAGCAAGCCAATTTCTTGAAGTTACTACGGGTTTGCCGGCAAATTTAATTTTTAGGGCATCATCATAGGGACATAGTTCAACGCATCGGGCGCAGAGAATACATTTAGACTCAGTTACATCGCCACCTTTTTTGGTGTACATGTCAGTTGCTTGTGTTGGACATGCACGTTTGCATATGCCGCATTTGGTACATTTTTGGGCATCTTTTTCTAGTTTTGTTAGGGCTATTTGTTTAAAGGGTGTAAAGGTGCTAAACAGTCCGGTTAAAGCGCCAAGGGGGCAAATGCGACACCAAAACCGTCGATACGCTAAAGAGAGTATAATTACAATAGTTAAAACTGTCAAGTTTATGCTAGAAATGTATCCTCCAATTATCCAGAAAGGCCCATACACAATTTTAGAGATATAACTAAAGTTCATAGAGCCAATGCCTGACTCAACCAGTGAACATAAAGGTCGCATAGGACAGACAAGACAGAAAGGCTCATTTATACTACTTACAATACCCGGTTCTGTTCCGCCAGGCCCACCTGCAATTGTGCCGGGGATTAGTTCTGTGCCAAAAATGTAGTAGGAACCAAAAATGACACTTAGAATTATAAACGTTGCAATAATTACATAACGGGATTGACTGAGTTTTTTATTTGTAGAATCGGAAAACGCGCGATGTTTAAGTCTAGTTGCTTTTCGTATACGGGTAAGCACATCTTGAAATAAACCAAAAGGACAAAGCCACCCACAATAAGATCGCCCAAAAACTAGAGCCGCTACAATTAAAGACCCAACAACCACCCCCAATTTTTCTAAACCACTAGTAGAATAAAAGACGTCATACCCTCGAGGATAACTCCAGAAAGGAAAAATGTAAGCTTGCAACTGCCAAATAGGGCAGGTAACTGTTCTACCGTTTGGATAATAACAGGCAAGCACAGGAAAGGGTATACCATCAGGCATTTGATTACCTAAAAAATCAGAACCTATTAAACGGTCACGGGGAGAAACCCCAAG
This sequence comes from Candidatus Bathycorpusculum sp., assembly GCA_009781395.1. Lineage (GTDB taxonomy): Archaea > Thermoproteota > Bathyarchaeia > Bathyarchaeales > Bathycorpusculaceae > Bathycorpusculum. Next base: position 4,466 of record WQYG01000074.1, read on the forward strand.
AGGCGCCCAAAAAGGTTGATTAAAGGGCCCTATAATTAAACCCATAAAAATGACAACCACCGCAAGAATTTGAACATAAAACCGCAGATTACTAATTTTTCTTGTTCTATCTTTAGTAAGTTTAAGAATTAAAGCTATACCAACAACTGCCGCTAAAACATAAAGAGGTAAAACAACACTCACAGGCACTTCCCAAACCATCAAGACAACCCCTGCACAGTTCTTAACTTAATAACCAAAGCAATTGCAACAGTAACAGCAAGCATAACACCTGTTAAAATAATTACCGAATGCCGCAAATAAAAGGGCCGATCATCCACATGATAATCATAATTATAATATACAACCGTTAAAGTACCTAAAAGACCCTGAACCACCAAAGTATTATCATACGATAACTGCCAATTCTTCCCTTCAGCAAAAAACACACTATCCTGATTAATCACTGACCACTCACTTATATGAGTAGGCCTAGAAGAATTAAGACCCAAATTCACCACCTGCTCACCCACACCCTCAACAGTATAACGCACAGCATTTGAACGAAACACATGAATAGTTACATTACAATTTTTAGCTGAAAACTTTAACACCCCCGAAAAACGAGACCCACTAAGAGTTAAATTATTAAAAACCCACATATCACCCTCTAAAACAGCTGATGCATAAGTACCATTACCTGAAAACCTAATAGAACCATTAACCGCGGGAATTTCAAAAACATCATAAGACGTAAATCTTGTAACATTTTGAGCCTGAACAGACTCCACACTTAACAAAGAAACACTCAGCAATAGCACCGACAACAATAGCAAACAAAGTTTATTGTGACTCGTCAAAGCACCATCCAAAAATATATAGCAACCATTTAGTTATAAGGTTTACCAAACCACAATCACCCAAAAAGTATTCACCGTCAGATATTGAAGAAAAATTTCATATTTTGCCGGTTTTAGCTCTTCTCTCGAACGGATTTTTCACATATTTTATCCGAGTTTTGCCATTTTGCTGTTTTGTGGAAACTAGTATTCTAACAATTCGCCTTATAAACGAAAACTTTTCCATACACCACAATAGCATACAAGTTTTAGAGAGTCACTCTTAGATTTTGCAGATGCCCATTATGTATTCACGAAAACCAAAGACCACCAATTAACATAAAAACCAACAAAACCAAACCTACACCACACACTGTATGCAGATCATGGATACATAGTTTTTTTCTGACTGTAGTTTGGTTTAATGTTGGTTATCTGTTTTTTTGTTAGAGGTACCATAAGTCTAATATTGTTAGTAAAATGTTTCAGTTTAGTTTTGGATTGATTTGTTATGGTTGAAGGGTATACGGCGGGTTTTCCAAGTGAGGTAGTGAAAGAGGGGAGTGTTGAGGTTTTGGTGCCCAAGTTGTCGGCTTATGGGGTTGTGCCTTCGGATTATGCGCCGTCGAGGGCTCCTGTTTTTTATAATCCTGTGATGGAGTTCAATCGTGATTTATCTGTTTTAGCGTTTAGGGCGTATCAGCGGTTAGTTGATCAGGAAATTAGTGTTTGTGAGCCTTTGACTAGTCAGGGGATTAGGGGGCTTCGTTATGCTACAGAGATTGAGGGGGTTGGGCGTGTTTTGTTGGGGGATATAAATTATCATGCTTACGAGTTGGCGCAGCATAATATTAGTCGTAATGGTTTGCAGGGTAAGATTGTTCTTGAGCATAAAGATGCTAATAATATGTTAAGTAGTAATGCTTCGCCTAAGAAGCGGTTTGATATAGTGGATATTGATCCTTTTGGGACGCCTGTGCCTTATTTGGATTCAGCTGTTAGGGCGCTTAAAAATAAGGGGTTGCTTGCGGTAACTGCTACGGATTTAGCGCCTCTTTGTGGGGTGCATACAAAGGCGTGTGTTAGAAAATATGGTGGCAAACCCCTGCGTACAGAATATTGTCATGAGCTAGCTATTAGACTTTTATCTGGTTGCATAGCGCAAATGGCGGCTAAGCATGACCTTGGAGTTAAAATTCTCTTTAGCCACAGTAGTGATCATTACATTAGGGTTTACGCTCAAATATACTATGGTTGTCAAAGGGCTGATGAGAGTCTTAAAAATACAGGTTACATTTTGCATTGTTTTAACTGTTTGCATCGGGAAACTGTGCATCAGCTCTTTTCTAGTTTAATTTGTCCGGAGTGTGGTACAAAAATGGATTATGCCGGGCCATTATGGGTGGGTCATATAAACAGTGAAGCATATGTTAATCAAATTTTTGCGGAAAGTCAGGTTGTCGTGTTTAGAAAAAATGGTCGTAGAATTACCAAATTTTTAGAGACTATAAAAGCTGAGGCAGAGGCGCCTATAACGTATTATGTGTTAGATCAGGTAAGTAAAAAGTTGGGTTTACCTGCAATATCTTTGCAAGCGTTCATAGGGGCTTTGCAGGATAGAGGTTATGAAGTGGTGCCGACGCATTTTAGTTCTAGAGGTATAAAGGTTAACACGTCAGCTGCTGTAATAAAGGAAGCGTTCAAAACGGTGGTAGAAGGCAATGTTTAAGAAGGGTTATTAACAAAAGTTTAAGAGGAAAAATGACTTTCTTAAGGGTAGGTAAGCGTAATGAATGATAAAGTTGCAGTTATCGGCGCAGGTATGATGGGTAGTGCCATAATTAAGAGTCTTATTAAAAGTGGGTATAAAGGTCAGATTATTGCTGTTGATGTTCAAACTCAAAAGTTAGAAGAGTTAGAAAAGTTGGGGGTTATTGCTAGTTCAGATAATTGTAGTGCTGCTTTGGAGGCGGATATTGTTTTTGTTGTTGTTAAACCGGGTGATGTGGAACATGTTTTAAAGCAGATCTGCAGTGAGGTTAGGGGTAAGCTAGTTGTTTCTGTTGCGGCTACGGTGTCTTTGGCGTTTTTGCGTAAGCATGTGCCGGAAGCTAAAGTTGTGCGTGTTATGCCTAATTTGGGTGTTATGGTGCAGGCGTCGTATACAGCGTATTGTTGTGAAGCAAATGTTACTGTTGAAGAGAAGCAGAAGGTTCAAACTTTGTTAGAAATGATGGGTGTTTGTGATGAGGTGGAGGAGAAATATATGGATGCTCTTACAGCTGTTAGTGGCAGTGGACCGGGGTATATGTCAGTTATTGTGGAGGCTTTAACGTACGCGGGGCTTAAGGTGGGTTTGCCTAGAAATGTTGCTTTAAGGAGTGCCGCTCAAACAATTTTAGGTACTGCAAAATTGGTTATTGATTTAAATGAAGAGCCGGCAAGAATTAAAGATATGACAACCACGCCCGGGGGAACAACCATTGAGGCTATTTATCAAATTGAGCAAAGTCAAATTAGACCTGCCATGATACGGGCCATTGAGGAAGCAACCAAGAAAAGTGTTCAAATTCGTGAAAAGCTAGGCCTTACCTGAGAAAATGCTACATGGTTAAAGCAGTAATTTTTGATTGGGACGGAACTTTAGCAGATACACGGGCAGCTGTTGTAGGGTCTTTTCAGCAAACTCTAAAAACAGTCAACCTAGAGATTTCAGACAACTATATTGAGCGACGTATGGGTATTGGTGCGGCAGAAACTTTTCGGGAAATATTGCGAGAAACAAAACAGCCTGTAGATGAAGAATTAGTTAAACGTTTAGTTGAAGATAAAAGTCAAAATCAAATTAACCTAAAAAATCAAGTACAGCTCTTTCAGGGTGCGGTTGATCTTTTAGAACTGTTGCAAAACAAGGTTAAGGTTGGGTTAGCGTCTATGAATAGTAAAAGGGTAATTGATGCGATAGTTAATGCTAGGGGGTTAGGGAAATATTTTCAGACTATTATTACTGTTGAAGCGGTTAGGCAGTTTAAGCCTCAGCCAGAAGTTTTTCTAAAATGCGCCCAACAATTAGACACGTTACCGTCAAAATGTATAGTTGTGGAGGATTCACTGTTTGGAGTTAAAGCTGCTAAAGCGGCAGGTATGGAATGTATTGCAGTTACAACCGGGGCGTACAGCAAAGAAGAATTAGAGCAGGAAAACCCAGACATAATTGTTGAAAACTTGGAACAGGCCAAGTTTTATTTGCTTAACAACAACTATTTGTTTTTATAAACCCACATATAGAAAAAATATGAAGTCAAAGAAGGAGAACACATGGTAAATACTAAAAATGGGTATGATCATTATGAGTTGCTTAGTGCGTTGCAGAAGTGTGTACGTAGAGGTATGGAGTATGAAGCGACGCATTTTGCAGTTGAGCTTGAAGAGTTTAATCCCACAATGCTTTGGAATCGCCTAAAAATTATTGCCTCTGAAGATATAGGTCCAGCAAATCCCATAATGCCCCTACTTGTGGACTATCTTCAAAAACAGTACCAAACTGAAAAATCCAAACTAGCTGAATCTGCATACAAACTCTATCTCATAAACGCCATTGTATGCCTCTGTCGCAGCCAAAAAAGCAGAATAACCGACGACTTACAAACCATAATCTACACTGAAAGAGAAGACCACAAAACACCACCCATACCCGACTTTGCACTTGACAAACACACCGCACGAGGCAAAGCAATGGGCAAAGACATCAACGACTTCTTTAACGAAGGCAACAAACTAACAAACGAACCCTTCCCAAACCCCTACACAGAAAAAGCAAAACAACAACTCCTAAAAAGAAAACACCCAAGCCCATAAACAAAAAAAGGCCATAATCATACTATTTTGAGATCTGACCAAAAAATTTGGTAAATATTATTCAAATGTTTTTGGATCATATCCAGGTTTGACAAGTAGGTTATTCTTATCCTTGATGAACTCTGTATACACATTTTTCCACTCGTCAAAAGAATATTCCTCCACTGACACAGAGATGTATCCTAAAATCCCAGGTTTTTTATACCTACGATTAGTGAAAAGCCTAAAAAACACGTTAAATGCTGAGAGGGGATTAAAAAAGGTGAATAACTGTTTTAGTGTAGGTATAAATTTTATACCTGCGTCAGAGGGGTGTTTGGGTGTTTTTAGGTCGTTATTGTTATTTGACGGTTTTTTCAGGTGTATTGATTTTTGTAGGTATAAAAATTCAGGATTTCAGGTTGTAATGTACCTAAAAAACGGGAACATGTTCTTAGCGGGGTTTACATGGTTTATAAGACTTAAAGTTTATGAAATAAGTACAAATCTGAAAAAACATGATAATGAAAGCCCACTCAACCATTCTACTTATGAGGTTTAGTTATTGAGACAAGTTTGTAACCGGAAGACTATTTATACTGTCTGTCACTTCTCGTGTGAACGGGTGTGTTTTACCAAACACCGTCTCGTGGACAACTAAACTCTTCATAAACCACTCCAAAGCCTGATTATAATCACCACATTTATGATACACCTTTGCGATACCGTAGTAAATTGTAGCAGTGTAAGGATGCACCATACCCAAAACAACCTCCGTGATAGCTAAAGCCTTAAAATACCACTCTAACGCCTGCTCATAATCACCCCGACCATGGTGGACATTTGCAATGTTGTTATAAGTTTCTGCAGTTGAAGGATGATCCTTACCCAAAACAACCTCAAAAATAGCCAAAGCTTTTCCACACCACTCCAACGCCTGCTCATAATCACCCTGACGCCCATAGACAATTGCAATGTTGTTATAAGTGTCTGCAGTTAAAGGATGATCCTTACCCAAAACAACCTCAAAAATAGCCAAAGCTTTACCATACCACTCCAACGCCTGCTCATAATCACCCCGACGCTCATAGACAATTGCAATGTTGTTATAAGTGCCTGCAGTTAAAGGATGATCCTTACCCAAAACAACCTCTCTTATAACTAGAGCTTTTCCACACCACTCCAACGCCCGCTCATACTCACCCCGACGCTCATAGACAATTGCAATGTTGTTATAAGTGCCTGCAGTTAAAGGATGATCCTTACCCAAAACAACCTCTCTTATAACTAGAGCTTTTCCACACCACTCCAACGCCTCAGCATATTGACCATTATAGTTAAAGCC
>WQYG01000075.1 GCA_009781395.1 Candidatus Bathycorpusculum sp.
GCCTTGTAACTCTATTTGAGTTTGGACTGATATCATTGAGTTCCACTCTATTGTTGTTTTGCGATAACATAAGTGGACTCAATCAGCCCATAAAAGTTAAACGATAAAAAGACAACACCAAAATTTTGATATTTCTAAGTCCATTTATTCTTGCCTCACGTTTACATATTGTAGGGGGTTTTTTATTGCTTATGTTTTTGAAAAAAATAAAAATTAACTACCATATTATTTCAAACACATGTTTCTAATTCAATGGAAGCGTTGCAGAGGTGTTCATTAAAAATCTAAAGGATAAAAGAAGGAAAGTAGCTGGTTTTTAGGTTGTTATGCGTTTTTGGTGGGTGTAAATGTTTATGCGTTTTTCACGTGCAAAACCTACTAGGGTAATGTTGGCTTTTTGGGCTGAGGATATGCCAGAGTTTAGGGCTGCGGTTACGGAGACTACTATAGGTAAACCTGCTTTGGCAGTTTTGTAAATCATATCTCCAGGTACACGTCCTGTGATGATCATGAAACATTGTGTAAAGTTTATTTGTGACAACAAGCCCTCCCCGATAACTTTGTCAACTGCATTATGACGACCCACATCTTCTGAGAAGGCAACCATGGTGCCGTCTGCTGTAAATAGGCCACTATCATGCAAGCCACCCGTTGCTTTAAAACCCTTTGCGCATTCATTTAATTGACAAACAGCGGTCAATATTGTTTGAACATTTACAGTCAAATCAGAGTGTACCGTAGCAATTTTATCGTCATGTTCATACGTTGAGGTGCTTTTTTTTATAAGAGGTACAATTCTTGCACTCCATCGTCGATTTTCCATACGAGTAACAACATTTATACTCGCTTTAAATTGTACCTGACAAACATTTTCTGCCTCATCTAAAGTAAGGTTTTCAATTTCATCTATAGAGTTTAAAATTTCTTCAGCAAACAGATAACCTACAGTAAGTTCTTTAAACTGTGAAGGCGAACACCAAATAACAAAACTATAAACATTGTTTACAATTATTTTAAGAGGGACCTCTTCAGCAACAAAATCACACCCCGTTTTAACCACAGTACCTATTGATAAGTCAATTTGGGTCATATCCACTTGTCGCACAAAACACTACCTCAAATAACTTCTGAGTAAACCGCGCTTGATAAGTTATTCGTACACTTGTAGAATATTCATAACGTCAGCAGACAAAACATAAACAACACACTTCAACGAGAAAGTGTGTTACAAAAAGATAGTAGGTTAGAGGTATTTTTCGTATGTTGCAAGTTCGGGGTTTGTTGTTTTTAGGGCAAAAATTTTGCCTGTGCCACGTTCTGCGATATCTCCTAGAAATACATAGAATGGCCCTTGAGCGTTTTGGGTTGCATCGACTTTTACTTTGGGTTTGATGCTGTCAATTGTAAATGTAGGCATTAGCAGTTCAACTGTGCCGTTTATGATGATTTTTCCTCCTGTCATGAATGTTCCTGCACGGGATGCACAGTTTTTTTCAACGTATATGGTTCCATCGCTCATGTGGTGTCCGAGGAATCTTCCTGCGGATCCTTTGATTTTGATTGTTCCACCTTGGAGGTAGCAACCTACGTTTGAGCCTACGTTTCCGTCAACAGTAATTAAGCCACCTTTCATGCCAGCGCTGTTGCCTCTGAAAGGTGAGGCGGTATAGTCGCCTGCATCACCGTGAATTTCAATAAGGCCTTTTTTCATTTCGCTGCCTGTCCAGCCATCAGAGTTTCCATTTATTACAATTTTTCCTCCGGCTAATTTTTCGCCTGTGTGCATGCCTACGTTGCCGTTAATTATGATTTCACCTGTTTTCATGCCTTGACCTATGCGTTTGACTTTTGAAAAATCGCCTGTAAGGGTAATGTTAGGTGTTTCAAGGGTTTTGTCTTCGGTTAGGTCAAAGGCGTCGTCAAGGGTGAGGTTTTCTTTGCCTTCTGTGATTGCTAGTTTTTTGATTTCGTTGAGGGTTTTTCCAGTAAATACATCAACGTTAATGCATGCTGCTTGGATGGGCACGTCAAATTTTCTTTTAGGGGTAATTGTTATCATGTTTAGACACTTGCCTGGATGGTTATTTTTTCTGGAACTTTGATGTAGTGGTCTGTAACGGGGTAATTGTCAAATTCTACGGTCCAGTATTCTTTGAATTTACGTTTCATTTCTTCGTTGATTCGGTAGGGTTCTTTTGTTTGTACGTCAAGCCACATTGTTCTGCCAGGGCGTATGGCTATAATTTCTTTGTCTTTGACTACAATTTCGCCGTCTTTGATTGTGTATATTGCGTTGCTAAAGGCTTTACGTACGGGTTTATAGTTTTGGGCTATGTCGGTGGTTTCGGGGTTAATGTTGTAGATGGCAACATCTGCATCTGCGCCTATGCCGAGGTGGCCTTTATTTTTGAGGCCTAAAGCTTTAGCTGTGCCGGCACGTGTGATTATGGCTAGTTCGTATAGGGTGTATTCTCGGTCAAGGGTTGGAAGTAGGCTTTTTCTTTGGGCTTTTTTGTTGCATTTCTTTAGGGTTGCTTCTCGAGCTTTGCGGCTGTATAGCCATGCAAAGACGCGTGGGTAGTGATAGAAGGGGCCGCCGTTGGGGTGATCTGTTGTCATGGATACTTTCCATGGATCTTTAATCATAAGAGATAGTTCTAAACCGATGGACCATTGTATGGCGTTTACAGCGTTTTTCTTTTTAAAGTGGAAAGGTATGATGCCGCCGCTGGATTCTGTTTCAACATCGCTGTTTACCCATTTGTTGTGGCCGCCTAGTTCGTAGAGTGAAAATTCAAATGGACCATCAGCGGTCATTGTTGTGGTGTCTGCGAAGGTTACTTGGCCAATGTCAATGGTCATATGGTTGTGTGCATTAAGATAGTTGGCAATTTCGGCTGCTCCTGATTTAAAGTGAGCCCAATTGTCACCTGCAAAGCTGCTAAATTGAATATGGGTTATATGGCCAACGGGTTTGTCGCCTTTGTATACGCTTTCAAGTGCTTGCATGGTTTCTATGGTTGTTTTATAGTTGCCAGGTATGCCCAAGTTGTTGGTGTGTAGGTGGATTGTGTGGGGCATGTTTAGCATGGCGTTAACTTTTGCCATACCTGTAATGATGTCTCGGGGGGTTAAGGAAAAGTTGGGTACTTCATCGTCTAGACTGTGGACGTTGCGTCCAAAGCCCCAAGATTCTAATCCGCCGGGGTTGACAATTTTTATGGCATAACTGCGGGTGGCACGTATCATCCATGCGATGTGGCGTGCACATTCTTCAAGGTCGCCTTTAGCGATTGTTTCAAGTGCAACCCACCAATCGCCTAGTAAGGTAAAAACGGCTTTGTCAATTAGGGGGATGTCGTTTAGTTCTTCATGGGCGTGTTTGGCTTTCATGGCTGCCATGGAGGGGTTCATAACGGTTGTGTAGCCCATCTTTGAGTAACGATAACCCGTAACATAAGTAGACGGAATGGAGTAGCCTGTGCCACTACGTGTTAGAGCTGTTTTTCGAACAACATCTTTAACATGATCATCCGGTCGAAGCATTCTGCCAATATTAACTTCAGAGCCTGCAATGTGGCTGTGAATGTCAACACCGCCAGCCATAACCGTTAGACCTGAAGCATCAATTACTTTAGCTTCTCTTTCATTGACTTTTTCAACTATTTTACCATCTTTAATGGCTATGTCCATTTTTTGACAGTTAATATTATTTAGGGGGTCAATTACAAAACCGTTTTTGATTAAAATTTCAGTCATTTGTCAAGTAACCTCCAATTACATTTTTCGTTCAAGGATTTGTTGTTGGCCTTGGATGTCTTTTTCGTTTTTCTGTGCTTTAATATCGCGAACTTTTTCAAGAATTCGTCTAACTATTTCCTCATCAGCAAGTATGCCTTTTGGAGCTTCAACTATTTTCTTTAAGGTGACAGGTATAGAGTCCATACGATATGCGGTGCCTGCTTGCTCTATACCACACCATTGCGTGGGAAACACTACATCACCCAATCTTGAAATAGCATTCCAATCAGGATTTATTGTGATTAAGGGGTGTTTCATCATGTTTTGAATAGAGCTTTTAGGAAAGTGTGCTCCAGGGTCAGCAGAGATAACTAGAGTGGCATCGTTGTCACCGCGTCTTAGTAGATCATTTGCAGTAAATTCGCCCGGATTGTATTGGGGGTATCCTTGGGAGAAGTCTAAGGCGAAGGGGTAACCTGTTTGCCAAGCAAAAACAGTGTTAGCACCTGTGACGTTAAAGTGTCCTCTCATGGGAGCGATTACAAATTTTGTTTTTCGGTTAAGATCACGGGTCATGGCGATTGCAATTTCAATGTTTCTAAACCGGCCTACGCTTTGGGTTAAGCCTAACCCGAAAAAGATGGCGCCAAAATCAGCATTTACCATGGCATCTACAATTTCTTTTAAGTACTCAACAGGTACACCGCCAACTTTGTCAATGTCTAATTCTTGATCATTAACTAAGCATCGGAGGGCACCAAATATTTCATAATCCGTGTTTGGTTCAACCTGAACAAAATAGTCAGCCACTTCAGCAGTCATGGTTTTTCTTACATCAAAGACAATCATTTTGCGACCCGCTTTTGCTAAGGATTGTGGGGGTGCTTCAACTATGGCTGCTTTTGGAGGTTGAGAAGGCTGATAACGGACTTGTGTTCGTCTTATGGCTGCGTCTACTTTTTTCTGGCTTGCTTTAGCTTTTAGTTTTTGGACGTATTCTTTGAATTCGCTTTTTTCAAAACGTCCGTCAGTGAAAGCAGTGTATCTTTCAACGTGTCTTGGATGAGAACTCCAAGGGTCACATGCCCAATAAACAATAAGATCTGCGCGGTGTCTAATTTGACCTAAAGTTGCGGTAGGTATGCCTATTTCTTGTATAGCCATAACGGAGGGCCCATGACATACGCTACAACAGTTATCTAAGGCCCCGCCTAACTCTTCGGCAAGCTCTACACCTACATGTTGGGTTTCGCTTACAGAACTTGTCCAACCAAACAATAGGGGATATTTTGCGTCTGTAAGAATTTGCGCCGCTTTACAAATGGCCTCATCCATAGAGACAGGGACAAGTTTTCCATCTTTTCGTATATAAGGCTCAAGAATGCGTTCATCACTTTTGTAACCGTGAACCATTTTCGCTTCACAGACGGCACACCCATTTTTCATTTTGACAATCTCGTTGTTTTCCACGGTTGCTTCAAGATCATCACATAAACATCCGCATATGGGACAGACAACTGATTTGAATATTTCTGCCATACTGATTACTTTCCAAACTCTTGTTTTAGAAGCTCATCTAAAGTTAAGACAGGCTTATCAGGGGCTGGTTCAACCTCAACAGTAAAGCCTCTAAATGTAGGCATACCTATACTGTCGGTGGCATCACTACAAATGGCATTTGCCCAAAGGCCACAGGGCATAAAAACCATACCAGATAATGTACCATAAGGATATTTTTTTGCTTTAACAACAATTGAACCGTAGGGAGAGGTTACTTGAACATTCATGCCGTTTTTTAAACCAAGCCGTTTAATATCACTAGAATCTAAAAAACAGACAGCAACATTATCAAAGTACTCTTGAGAACCCTTTCCTAATTCCTTGGCTACGCCTTGATCAATCGTTCTGCCAGTAATTAAAGTTACACGTAGTTTTTGCTCTACCATGGCTTTCCAACCACTACAACATGCAATTTAGCCAGTCATATTTAAGAATAATCAACAGAAACAACAAATACATTGATACCACAGACACATAAACACCATGAAACAATTTTACACACCCATAAACCCGCCTACAGGGCACATAAATAACGGGTTGAGAGCAAATAACAGTGCTTATCCATAAAAATAAAAAAGGCGACTTTTGTCTGCAACTGCTCTGCTGGCAGTTATTTGTTTGTCTAATAGACACCCAACAGTATTGTGTAGTCTTTCATGTAGAATAAAAGACCTACTAAATAGGACAGCAGCCACATAATCACCATCAGTTGCACTACCCGCTTGCTTTTAGCTGGAAAAGTAATTGAGTTGGGTCGCCAGAGGGCAACAAACCAAGCTCCGAAGGCAAGAGCGGGAATTGAAAATATGCCATGGGCGATAAATTCTGCAATTTTAGTGGTTGAACTAAAGTAGACAGAGGTCATATGTACGCTGTCGGAGGGAGACCACATCAGAAGAACGGAGGCAAAGCTAATAAAAGTGGCAATAATCACAGCAGACATCAAAAAGCCATGTATAAATTGTTTGTCAATTTTTCTAAACCACATACTTGCTAAAATTAGGCTCAACCAGACACTTTGCATAATCATGTTGACTTCTGCATTGCTTAAACCCTTATTCATCCAGACAAAAGGTATGACTATATAGGCAAATACAATAATGCCTACAATTATAATGGCAGGGATTGCTTTTTTTGATAGCAGAGGGTAACGTAAGCTAAGGTTTGTTAGGTTTTTCTTTTGCCAAATAATCAACGCTGAAAAGGCTGTTGTAACCATAAACGTTAAACCTGAGATAAATAGAGCAAAGACGGACTGTTCCAAACCAAGAATCTGTCTACCCCACATGTTAGTAGCAGTAGCTTGGATGGTCATGGTTAAGTTTTCAATGTACCAACCATCTCTGTTTGTAAAGTTTTGAGCCATTTCTACAGAACCAATAGAAATGCCGGTAGTTTTATCCCATTCTTTGCTCTGTCTTATAGCATCGTTGCCACGCGTTACAGTTCGAGTTGCACCTAACACTGTTTTTTGTTCTTCATGTTGTATAGGTACGTTGTCAGGGGGAGAGTAGTCAAAAAATGTATCACCAAGACCAAGATTAGCCGGGATGATAAGCCATCCACCGGTATGGCCTTCTGTAAAGTCAAATTTCCAAATTGAGCTACCCATTGTTCCGTTGGCATATTTAACGGTGATATTTACAGAAAACGCCGTTCCATCAACCGTTAAAACATCCATCCGCATCCACCGTATATCATGATTGGGTGGCAAACTGCCTGTGCCAGTTACGGTGATGCCATATTCCATCCAGTCACCTTCTTTAACACCTACAGTTTGCTGTGCATAACCAGTGGGGAATAAAGCAGAGATTGAAAAACACACTATAATACATGTCAGGGCTAAAAATGAGACGTTCTTCATCTTCATCTTAATGAAACGAAAGAAAACAGATTTAAAAACGTTTTCATCAAGAAACCTTGACTAACCAAAAATACCAAGCAAGGCACGTGTTTAACACTATAACAAATTTTATAAAATGAGTTTTCATTGAAGTAAAAGTTTCCCAATTTTCTGGACTATAGAATGTTGTTGAAAGCATATTGTTTGCTGTTTTTCACGCTTGTTGTTCACGTTCCGTGTAAAATCATGGAATTTAAAAACTGTTAATATCGCAGATAGGTCGTTTACCTCAAAATTTTCTTCAAAAAGTGAGAGTTTTCACCGATAGGGAGATAAGAAAGTTTGAGATAACCTCGTAAAAAGGTTATCAATCAGGGTTACATGTAAAAAGTGTTTATCTGAAAAAAATAGTAAAAAACGGCATAATCCGAAAAAAACAACGCTACAAATGCAGAGAATGCAGACACATCTTTACCGAAGACGACAAACGAACAAACAACGGCGTGACCGCTAAAAAAGCCATGTGCACCATCCTCTACTCCTTAGGAAAAACCTCATTTAACATGCTAGCCCACATTTTTGATACCTGGCCCTCACTAATATATCGCTGGATCGTAGAAGCAGGCGCAAAACTACCCGAACCAGAGGTTTGTGGCGAGATTAAAGAGATGGAGTTTGATGAAATGTGGCATTTTGTAGGTTCAAAAAAAACAAGCTTTGGATCCAAAAAGCCGTTGATCGTGGCACACGGAGAGTTGTGGCCTGGGTGCTTGGGCATCGTGATACTGCAACCTTCCAACGACTCTACAATAAAGTTAAACACTTAGAAAAGTGTGTTTTTTATCCTGAATTCTCACCAAAATTGCAGTATATGGGGTTGAAAATTATTCAACGCATTTTATCTCAAATTATTTGCTATACTCCGCAGTATTTGATTTTTTAATTGACTAATTCTTATTTTTCACGTGTTAACTGTATCACATTTTTTCACTCACAATGTATATTACAATTATACTATACGCCGAAAAACTGAGTTGCAAAAAATAACACGCATCACACCCAATATTATAATTGACACACTATTAACGAAAACAAGTTAAAACTAATACATATAAGTGTATAGTACAAAAACACACAGAATTCAGGTTTTATACTGATAATTGGGATGCTTTTTCAAAAGTGTTGCCTAAAGAGCGCCATATTATTGGTAAAAAGTACACGGTTGCTATTGAACAGGATAATAGTAACACTCGTCATCATTTGGGCCAGTTTACTCGTCGGACTAAGATGGTTTCTAAATGTGATGTTATGGTTGATACTTCTTTAAATTTGTGGAAAAACCTGACCACGCCTGCTGTCTTTACTCAAATCCAAACAATAACAGTATCTCCCTATAGGTGAAAACTCTCGTAATTTTAAGCACCCTTATGTTTTGCCGTGGTGGCTGTGGGTTAAGTTGTTTTTTGGCATTTGTTTAGTTTTAGTAGGTTTACTTTTTTTACGTACCACTTCATCAAGTGTTTTGCTTTCACTGTTTTCCCATTCCACCCAGACGTTATTTGAGTTGCTCAGTGCAAGTCCCGTCTATTCAAAGACTGAGTTGACCAAGTCACAATTGGATTAACCATATTCTATTTTATAAAAATGTGTATCTTTAAAGCCCTTGGTAAAATGTTTTTCATCAAACCCTGATTCAACATACCAGCATTGAGCTATCTTGCATACTGCACTGAATGCGGCAAAAGCAACTGTTTGCATTTTTGTGCTTGTGAGCGCCAACTCTATATTATATCCAGCATTGTACAGGTTATAATATTTTTGTAACAAAATATTTAAAAAACTATCATGGGCGGTTTCATTCAATTCTTCAATTTTAACATATTGATAGTTTGCTGCAACTATTTCAGCAGCAGTACGCGATAATTGTTCTCTATGCGAAGTCCCTTGGGTAACAAAAATATTAATTTGTTCATATTCATTATTGTCTAGCAACGAAAATATTCTTTGAATTTTAGGTGATATCACGGCAATAAGTGCTGTTGGCCTCATCAAACTATCGTATTGTTTATTCATTAATGAAATATTGTTATAAGGTGGTCTCACACCAGTCAACAAATTTTCCATTACTGCAGTAAAAATTTTAGAATTCAACGGTTCGCCAAATTTTGAAGTCTGTTCGTCAATATCCTCATCTGTTGGGTAGTTCTTTTCAGCAGGTGTATAAGCAATATAAAATGGCAATTTTTGTTTGACCGCCTCGCGTACAACATCAAATATTGCTGGTTTGTGTATTCCAGTAATATCTATTAAGAAATTTTTATAACTACGTAATTGTGGAATAACGTCCTTATACTGATTAATCGGCATTTTTTTTATAGTGCTATTGTTGAAATGTTCAGTTATCATCTTCTCAATATTTTCCGACTTTTTGTTATGCTCAAACATAATAACCTGATTGAAGCTGTATTTTTCTAATAATTTTTTTATTGAGTGTTCGCATCTTTCTTCAAACCCATTAGCAATTAATAGTAAATCAACTTTGGGTACGCTATCAACTTTACTTAATTTCACTCGTTGCCTTAAATAATCACTATTAAATTCTATAGGCTCACGCTCAAATGTGGGTTTTATTACATCAAACAATTTTGGTTCTTTTGTACTACTGTGAGTAGTGTTATTTCCTTCATCTTTTAATTCAATAGTGTTATTTCCTTCATCTTTTAATTCAATAGAGTCCGCTATATCCTTATCTGAATAGCCTTTTCCCAAGTTTTTCAATAATATTTCTTTAGAGGGACTCTCCAACCATTTTTCCAAATCAGATCCAGATAACTCAAAGCGATCTGAACTACCCAATCCAATATTGTTTGATAAACCAAATAATTTTCTAAATGACAACTTGAATTGAAAGTCAAGTTTAGCACCTCTTGATTTTACCCTTGGTGCGCCACTTCTACTTAAAAACACAAAAATACCTGCATCAATCAATGTACGCACGTCAAACGCATGAAAATTTAGTTGGTATTTTGTGTAGTGTTTAACTACTCAGGCCTGTTCTTTAAACAAAAAAGACAAATATATATGTATTGAAATCTAGTATCTTACTAGACAATATA
>WQYG01000076.1 GCA_009781395.1 Candidatus Bathycorpusculum sp.
GGTACTGCCATCTATGAGACAATGATGTCACTAATCACTACGTGGGACAAACAAGGCTTAGATACGTTTGAACAAATGAAAACCTGCCTCATCAACAACTGGACAAAGAGCTGAATACATACACACAAAACAACCAAAAAACAAACTCAAACTAAAACCCATGCTTAAACTGTAAAAGTTATAAAAATAGAGAAATAAGATGCACCTACGCTTTTTTTTGATTTAGATAGCATCATTTTTTTTTCTCAACCAAAATGCAGCTCCGCCTATAGCAAATACTGTCACAAATATTAACGGATAGAGAATAATTGGAGGAAGATTAAGAGTATTTTGCTGTGCGCCATTTTGATTGCTTGATCTATTAGCATTATTTGCGTCATTTGAGGAGCTGCCAAGAGAGGTTGATACACCATCACCTACAACAATAGTTTTCGTTGCAGTTGCATTAAGGCCTGCATTATTAGTTACCGTTAAAGAAACAATATAAGTTCCAGGAGCACTGTAAGCATAGCTAGTTTGATGATTACTAATTTTGTTGCTGCTATCGCCAAAATCCCAAATGCGTGATGTCAGAGTCATGTTGTAGGGAGCGTAACTTTGAGAGGAATTGAAGTATAATCTTTGGTTAGCTGGAACGTTAATAGTTTGACCAGAATGCCCTTCTACATCTATGACTGGAACTGGAGGCGTTATGCATATAACTGTTATACCAATGATAGCATCGGATGATCCTTTAGAGTTTGTAACTGTCAATGTAACGGGGATAACTCCAGGCCAATCAAAAGTATAATTAACAGTTTTTCCTGTTAGAGTTCGAGTTGCATTATCAATAAATGTCCAAGTATAAGTTTGATCCGGAACATCTTGAGGAAGAGACTGGGATGCATCCAAAAGTACGTTTGTAAATTGGTTTATTGTCTGATTAGAGCCAGCATGGGCAACTGGTGACCCATCAGAAGGAATATAGGACACTGTTGTAGTTGCATATGTTACAGCAGGATATGGATTAACATCAGGATTACTTAAGGGAACACCTCTAGAATCTAGAATTATTGAGAATAATTGTGTGGCAGTAACGTTAACTGTTGTACTTATAACTGGCTTTAACACTTTGAATTTGAAAATTACTAGTGTTCCATCGCCACTTGGCACATCTGGAAGCAGAGATGATTCAGTAGCAGTTACACGTCCAGTAGCATCGCTTTGTTTATGTTCGACTGTAGTGAGAAATACAGACGTAGCATCTGGGAAAAAATTACCTTGAACTGGTTTGCCTATCATCTCAAGATATTGAGACTCCCAAATGATGGTAGCTGCCCAAGCATAAAGGTCTTTAACACCATTAATTTTGAAGGCTAATTCAAAAATTTCCGATGTATTGGGTACTGTGACTGTTGAGGGCGTAATATTTAGTGTGGGAGAACTTTGTGCTTGACTAAAATGTATGCAACTAAAAAAGGGGATAAGTAACAAACAGACAAATGTCAGTGTAATGGATATTTTTTTTATCATTTTTATACCCCGCTATTGTATAGTATCCAAGCATTTGAAAATATTACTAAATCCAAAAAATCAATTTTTGAATCTTTATTTAAGTCAACGAGTTGATTCCAAGGCTGCCCACTGTAATATGCGATCCAATTGTTTGAGAAGAACACTAAATCATAGATATTTAAGACCCCGTCTCCGTTGAAATCACCTGGCTGTTTGACGGTAAATGATGCTAAAGTGGAAGCTATTACTCCGTTGACCCTTGAAATTGCATATACAGTGTGTTGGCCAATAGGTGTTCTATTGGCAAGTTTAAAGGACAGTTCATATAAACCTTGGTTTCCGTTGGATGTTGAAGGTTGATTTGCACCTTGTGTTGTTCCAATCAGTGTAAACGGTATGGATACTTCTGGAGCTAAGGGATACCCCCCTTGATTTGGCAAATTAGAGTATAATCCACCATATGCAAATGCAGATCCTCCAGCAGCTTCATAAGGTATGTCAACACTCATCGTTGTGGTAAAGCCTTTACCACTGGGAACTGCAGGGAATTTTGTAGCAGCATAAGATAGAGGTACACCATTATTATCGTACACACTTATAATGGCACACAAATCCCTAGGCATATAATCGGTGTTAATTACACTAATTGTAAAGTATGCTAGTTCGCCAGCTACTGTAGAGGTTAATTCGTAGGCTGACAAGTCACTTAAATATGCTGATGTTATAGCGCCAAGGGGGTTACTTATGGTTCCCGCGGTCACTGTTCTTAGCAGGATAGTGCTCCCTTTGGCATTAACAACAGTTAGGCCTACTAGACCGTTTATTGCTTGTTCAGCAGATAAAAGTTCACCACTAACAGTTACGATATCACCCCTGTTGTACGACTGTTGATGGGATGTTAAAGTTATTTCTGTAAATGTTTGAGCGTTAACTGCAAAAAGAGATGATAGGATTATTAAACAAAAAAAGAAAGAAAGGATTGTTGTTGCTGTTTTCATTGTTTATCCCCGTGTAGCTTATATGAAGCCTATGAGGAATTGGGCTGGTTGGTTTTGGATGCTACTGACGAATAGACCGTTGCTATCAAAGGTAACATTTGCACCGTTTTGAGGACAGTAAGGAACACCGCCGTCTTTTGGAGCTGCGCTGAGCAAGTTGACGTTGACTTTAGCTTGACCTACGAAAGCATAGTTTGGAATGTTTATGGTTATTTGAACAGAGCCGCTAGATATTGTGGTAGATGTTGCTGCAATTGGAACGTTGCAAGCATCCACTAAGGTGAAAGTAACAATACCGTCAACATTAGCTTTATTGTCAATGTTTGCTGTGATTGTAACTGTATCTTGGCCTCTAATGACTGTAGATGGACTTACGGTAACGTCTTTGATGTTTGCTAAATAGTTGAATTCAAATCTGCAGGTGTCAGAGTAGACTACCTCAGAGATATCGACTGAGGCAACAATTAACCAGTTAGCACCAAAGGATGCATCTAGTTGACCGTCATTGGTTATCAAACGGAAGTAGAAAGTTGCTTCGCCTTTAGCGTCTGTACGTACGACATCGTAGGCGTATTCAGCACCGTTATTGGTGTAGACTGTAAAGATTACGTCTTTCTGTGCGACTGGAGCACCGTTGTAGATTACGCGTGCAGTTGCAGCGACTTGTTGTTGAGGACCAAATATACCGCCTGGAGCGTTTGGACCTATTCCGCCGTTTTGGGTGAAGATATCAATACCTGAAGATGCAGCCTGTATGATTGTGTATGTTCTGCTTATTTGAGCTGTGTTTACGTAGCCAGGTGGGTCTACTGCTTTGCCAGTAAGAGCTTTAACGGTTAAGGTGATTTCCAATACATCTGGTTCAACATTGTTTAAGGTTATTTTTTGTGTGTCTGCAATTATGTCACTGAATCGTCCGTTAACTGAGTGGATTACCCAACTATAACTGGTGATTGGGACAGTGTTAGTGCCGTCATATCCTGCGCCAGAGATTGATGCGTCAAGTTCTATGTTTGCGCTGCTTGCACTGGATGGAATGGTAATGTATTGTCCGCTGATGCTTACGTCAGCTGTAACAGTGAATGCTGCTGTTGGTGCTGATGCTGGCGGTGTTGGGTTGTTTACACGGATTGATGGAAGTGGAGCATAGGCCATTGGTTGTGGATTAAAGGGTGTGTCATCGAATAGTAGAACATTAGTTAATGCTATGTTGCAGGTGCCGAAGTCTTTAACTGTAAAGGTAACAATTGCCAAGGTGCCTTCACCGCTAACACCTTCGTACTCCATCAAAGTTTGGGCGAAATTACCGCCAAAACGACCGTTAACGTGGTCAAATGTAGGAGCCATGTATATGTCCGTAACGCCGCCACTAATTAAGAAGTCGCCTTTCTGAACTCTTGTTATGGTAATAACATCTGGGTTCCAAGTCAAATCAAAGTTGAGTCCCCACAAGTTTTTGACGTTTGCAATGTTGACTTGGACTGTAAATGTAGAACCTTCTTCCAAGTATGCTGGATAAGTAAGGTCAACATTTGTAGATGGCTTCAGAGTAAGAAATGGTAAATCGTCTGTTGCAGTAACAGCGCTTAGTGTTGATAGCATCGACACAACCATAATAATAGTAAGTGTCATAGCTATCATCGATTTAAGGTTTTTAGTTTTTTGATTCATTTTTTTCTTTTCTCCATTTAAAATTTAATTTATAAAAAAAGGTAGGGGAAATGTTTAGATATTTCTGTAATATGCGATCCAGCCGTTTGTGAATGCCACTAGGTCATAGAAGTCAATTTTGCCATCTGGAAGACCAGCAGAACCAGAAATGTCAACATAAGGATTCAACTGTTTAGCGTTTGAGTTGTAGGCTATCCAAGCATTTGTAAAGTACACTAAATCAAAGATATCAACGACTCCATCGGGAACAGTTTGAGTCCCAACAGAAGAATTAGGATTACCAGAGTGAGAGTTGCCAGCACCAGTACGAGGACCTGCGAAATCTACACGGTTCATAGTAATGAATCCTTCTTTTGTCAAGTATTCATCGTGAGCTTTGATGAAGCTAATCCAAAGAGACTTTACCGCCTCTGGACTGTTTGCAGCTGGAATGCCATCCATGAAGTAGTAGAGTGGGCGGATGATAACTGCTGGGTTGCCAGTTGGTGGATTGTTGACATAGACACTGTTTTTGACGTTTGCAACAGTTGGTGCAATGTATGCACCGGTTGTGGGGTTGTAGAGGTTGAGTGCTTTGATGCCGACTGGGTTACCTTGGACAAAGCCTAAACCAATAAAGCCAATTGAAAAGGCATTTGCGGGCTGGTTCATTTGAGTCATGACCTCTTGGTTAGAGGTTAAGGCAACATAGTTGTTTGGTAGCCAGTTTTGTCCAGTTGTACCTGTTGATGCGCTGTATGCCATTGGGTAACCGAAGGGACTTAGGAAGAAAGTGTTAAAACCATCAAATGTACCTGAAGAAACTTCCCTACCAATACGACCAATCTCTTGAGCAGCAACAGTAGGAGGTAAAGTTATACCGTTTGCATTTGCCCAGTCACCCCAAGTCCTATAAAAAGCAACACCATTACCATTCCCAGTTGACCTAAAAAGATCAGCAACCTCAGACGCACTAGCCTGAGAAAGCCAAGTATTAGACACCGGAACAATAATAGCAACACTATCATAACCAATCAAAAACTCTTGAGGATTAACAATAGCCGAACCAGACACCGGATAGCTCTCACCATAAAAACCAGCCGTACTACCACCAGACCTAGAAGAAGCAGCAATATCAGTCGTAGGAGAACTAGCCCTCAACGCATTAAAACCTGCACCACTACCCTCCTCATTAAGAAAAACCTTAACAGAAGAGAAGGGAGAAGGCAAAGTTGAAACATACTCCTGAAAAGGCACAACCGCCTGCGCACTAATAGGATAAACAGTCGAACTACCATAAACATAAAGCTCCCCCTCCTTAATCAAAGGGGTCAACGCCTGCACCGGAACCACCGAAAGCAACGAAACAACGAAGAGCACCGACATAACTACACACATTACAGATTTAGATATTTTCAAATTCATTTTCTCCTTTTTCTATAATATCGAACGATTGCTCATTCAACAAACCAATAAGTCATTTTAGAATATGATCCTTTTCGACGTAGTTTATTTTCAACTAGTTAGACTATATACAACCCATCATTCAAAAACAGTGTAATTACAAATATATATAGACATAAATATTAATAATTAGATATAATAGATAACCATTATCTACCCTAAAAGCCATTTGGAATATAGGGGAGAAAAACCTATCAAAAACAGAACGCAGTACATTCAAGAGAGAGCAGTTCAAATAACATTTTTCATCTGTGCTGCCGTTTCAATAGTAGCAGTTTTTTCAATATTTTTTTCCCTATTCGCTGAAGGATACCCATTCATTTCAAATTGGTTCTTGAATGGTTTTGGAATGCACTGGCTCCCCCATGCTGGACAGTATGGACCAACTCCACTAATTATCAACACCCTTTATGCGGGCGTTGGATGCACAATAGTTGCCGCAATAATTGGAGTCCCCACTGCAATATATTTGGCAGAGTTTGCTGATAATAGGTTGCGAAATATTATAAAACCTTGTTTAGAAATTTTAACGGGATTCCCCTCAGTAATTATCGGAGTTGTTGCCGTCTTCACACTAACCCCAGCCCTCTTTGCAGGCAATCTTAGAGGAACGGGTATGTTTGCAGTATGGATTGTCGTGGGAATAATGTCGCTTCCAACTGTTGCAACTATATCTGAAGATGCGATAAAGGCGGTACCTAGAGAGCTCAAAGAAGCATCCTTGGGTCTTGGTGCAACCCGATGGCAAACGATGACTAGAGTCATAATACCCGCAGCTATGTCGGGAATCTTGGCAGCCATCATACTAGGCATGGGATCCGCAGTTGGTGAGACAATGGCAGCATTTTTCGTAGCTGGAGTTGTAGGCATACCGGGAGTGACATTAAACCCTTTTCAGTCGACAGCATTAATTCCTGTGGCAATATTGAGGGAATCTGCCAGTGATGCAGGGGTAGGCGGTAATATGGCACCTTACTTTGCATTGGGTTTCATACTTTTCTTCATTGTGGGCGCGTTAAATCTGGCAATTAGAAGATTAAGTAAAGAAAGTTTAGCAGCAAGCACAAAGAAAGGATGATTGACATGGAGTTTTTTTTGTTATCGTGGATGAGTCAATTACGCAATTACATAAAAACTCGGGATAGAAGCAGCATACTTGCGGGGGCACTAATTTTTATACCAGGGATAGTCTTCGCGGTTTTTGCCCTATATCAAATAATTATGCCGATAAACGAATACGTAATATCAGGTATGCCATGGGATGCAAGATTTAATGACATGCTATCAGGCATTTTGCTTAATATAATACTATTTGTCCCGCCAATTATAATGTTTGTAGCTGCATATCTTCAGGCTGAATCAAATAAACTTGGCTTTAAAATTTGTTTTGTTTTATCAATTGGTTTCTTATGTGGGTTGGTTTTCAATCTTGCAGATCCAACTTTACTGATTATTTGCATGTTTTTTGGCATATTAGCTACATTAGTAGGGTTTGAAGAATCAAAGAAAAATAAGTGTAAAGGATATTCACCGATTGTCATTGAAAAAGTTGCTGTACTAGGCTTACGATTATCAAGCATCATATCCATCTTAGTAATAGCGGGTTTAGTGTTCTATGTGGTCATCAGAGGAGCAGGATTTCTATCATGGGAGTTTTTAACAGCAGATGCCATGGCGCCTATAGACATTGCTGATCAAATTATGGGGAATTTTGAATCGGTGTCGATAGGAGGGATAAGAGATTTCATATTGGGGTCGCTAATTATTGTTGGCTATTGTGAGGCCATAGCTATTCCTGTTGGGATTGGGGCGGCTATTTATTTATCAGAGTATGCTCCAAAAAATAAAGTTGTTGAGGTTATACGGTTTTGTATTGAAACATTAGCTGGAGCCCCGTCGATAGTTATAGGTTTGTTTGGTGCTGTGTATTTTGTTAGGATGATGGGGATGGGGTTATCTGCTGCTGCTGGAGGGTTAGCCTTGGCGCTTATGACTCTTCCATGGAATATAAGAACTACTGAGGAGGCTATGAGAGCAGTTCCGCAGGCTTATCGTGAGGCAGCGTATGCGCTTGGAGCTACAAAATGGCAGATGATAAAAAAAACTGTTTTACTACCAGCTAGTCCTGGTGCAATTACAGGGATAACGCTTGGATTTGGCGCGGCCATAGGAGAAACAGCAGTATTAGTGTATACTGCGGGTCAGCGCGTAATAAGTTTGCCCGACAATATTGGTCTGTTAGGTAAAATAGGAACTAGTGGCCATTCACAAGCGATGACGTACTTGACGGAATGGATTATGAATATGTTCACTAAACTAGGTCCAGGTTCCTTATACAATGGTCGAGGTACTGCAGAACAAGCTTGGCTAATGGAAAATGTCATGTTTAGCGGTACGCTTGTTTTATTGATAATATTTTTTGGCATAAGTATTGCAGCATTAATTCTTAGAAACTATTTAGTTAAAAAAACTCGAGGAGCCACATAAAAATGAGAAAAAAACAAGAAGTAAAAACTAAAACGCGTATATTACTAGTTGTATTGAGTGTTTTGTTAATTTCAGCAGTTAGTTTAACTTATAGAGGTGTTGCGCAAAGCGCAGATAAAGATAGTGATTATTGGATACTTGATTTGAAGTTTCAGTCAAATAACGGTACAGCTGTAAATGGTTCTCAGGCGGTTTTTGCACCGTTTGATCTTATTACACTTAAGGCAGAGATAGCTAATGCTAGTGTGGCTGTGCCAGAATCTACGGTAGTCTTTAATATTAAAGGACCAAAAACGGCGACGCATCCTACAGAAATTATACGTAGCGGGGTAACGGATAGTGGGAGTAATTCATCTAGTATAGATTTTCGCATTCCCATAGAAGGTACAGAGAAGGTTACAGGGGAGTGGCATGTTTATGTTAATACTAATACAAAGATAGATGAGACAAAGGATGTTGTGTTGTCTCAGAATGTGACGTTTCAGGTCGCTTGGCCAGCGCAGAATGTGTCGATCGCATTTGTAGATGCGCAAGGGCAGAGTCAGAGCAGTTTTAATGCGAAGGAAAATGTTACAGCTTTAGTTACTTATGATAACAATCGGATACAAGCACAAAACATTAGTTTAAACATCAAAGACTCAGCAGGCAATGCTATAACACAGCAGACACGGCAGGTTACAACTAACACAACAACAAATAGCAATAAAGTAGCTTTTGAATTTACAATACCAAAAAACACACCTAATGGAACAGCACAGGCGGAGCTAAATATTTACTCAGGAGTCTATCAAAACAGAAACATTCCAGTCGCCGAAAACAAAACGGTCACCCTCAAAATAGGCAACACCACAGATACCCCACCACCTAGCACAACCCCCACGGAAGAAGACCCAAACGGAAAAAACATAAACTGGCTACCATGGTTAGCTGCTATAACAGGCATAATCACATTCATAATACTATTCATGTTCCTAAAAAGAAGAAACAATGAAAAAGAAAAACCAACCACCACAACAACACCACCACCTCCACAAACACAAACAATAACACAATTGCCATCATCATCAACTACATTACCACAAGAACCAGCAACAACACCATCACCAATAGCATTTCCAGAAGAAGCCATTAGAGCATCACTTATACAAATGCAGGCCATACTAAGCCAACAAGCACAACCAGACATGGTTACACACGATGCAGCTGCATTAACAACACATCTAAGCAACATTGCAAACACAACCAAAAAAATCCAAGAACTACAAACCGCCCTTAAAACAGAACAAGAACACTTAAACAAAAACATTAATGAACTCAACCAAACCATCGAAAAACAAGAAAAAATCATCAAAAACTACTACGACACCATAAGAAACCAAATCAACAACGCACAACAACAAATAAACCCCCAAAACAGCAACAATAAATCAGCAACAAATCAATAAAAAAGACATAAACTAACCCGACAACCCTTCCTCTAAAAACTAATCTCTTTTTCCCGTTTCCTCTTTCTTTTTTACATAATTGTCGCTATAGTAGCAGCAATTACCGTAACAACAATTGTATTGGTAACCAAAAAAAAGACCTAAATAAACCGCTCCACTCTTTTTTTATTATATCCTGAATTCCCTTAAAAAATAGTGTAGACGTTAAAATGTTCTTGTTATTTCTGAAATTTTATTGGATTAAATATATGTGGCACAATTTTCTATGATTTTGAGTTTTTATCAATTTTATTTTCTGTCTACGCCAATTTAGCGTAGATATAAAAACGAGTTGGAAAAATTATAACTTAAGTTTTTACCAGATCAACTGAGAACATGTATCAACTTAATGTAGAAAATATGACTAATATCAATAGTAATGCTACGCTAATTTAATCCTGCCCTCCCGAAAAATTATATCTATAAAACAGAGATAATCAGCGGAAATTAAAAAACACGACTTTTCCAACACTTTCCAACAACAGCAAAACATATAACATAGATATAAATTATATCTA
>WQYG01000077.1 GCA_009781395.1 Candidatus Bathycorpusculum sp.
CAACAACCTGCATCAAACCCGTATTTTTTGAAGCCGTCTTCATACCATGTAACTCCAAAACAGCATCCTCCAAATCCCTAGCAGAAAAATGCACATAACGACGCGTCATCTTACTTCCATACGTCCAACCAGCAAACTGCTCCAAACGACACTCGGTGAACACTTTAGCCATAGCGGTCAAAGAACTATGACGATACAAATAAGGCCAAACCGTCCTCTTCAAACCAGCCCGCTTAGCCAAACGCTGAATTATATCACGAAAACGCATATAGCTCAACTGTTTACCCACACAATTATGAGCAAGTGAACACCACAAAGAAGCAGATGGCTCATCACCAAAAGGATGATCCTCTAGCCACTCAAGCAAGGGCTTGCAAGCAACAACCAAAGGAATCCGCTTAATACCCGTCTTACCATTTGCAGTGATAAGACAATAATTATCCTTAAACGCCACACTGCCCACAGTCATGGTTAAAAGCTCGCCTGGTCGCAAGGCCGCTTCAAAGAGCACATAAACCATCGCTCGATCCCGTTTATTTTGGGTGGCTCGAATAATTGCCGCAAAATCTTCAGATGTAAGAAGAGTTTCAGGGGTTACGCGGGGGTTTTTTTCTTTTATTGCTAAACTTATCCAGCTTACCTCAGAGGGTAGAGGTGTGCCTTTGGCGCAACTGCCCTCTTTGGCGTATTGGACAAGTTTTCGTAGTAAGAGTTTGTTGTCGCTTTTAGTGGAGGCTTTGTTTGGTCGGCTATTTATGGCGGCTACTATGTGTTCAGCATCCGTTTTCGTTAACGCTTTAAGTTCTACATCAATAAGCGGTAGTAGTACAGGTAGGTGGGCGGCGTATTTTGCTACTCTGCCCACTGACAACCCAAGGGCGCTTAAGTGGTCTAAAAACTGCAAACTTAGCTCGCTATTGCGCAAGGGCTTAATGTTTTGGCGGTTTCGCTCAAGAACCCGCTCATAGTCATGGATAACAGGGTTAGTTTTGGTTATTGTCATGTTGTTAATAGTTTTGGAACCTTTTAAAACCGAAACAGGAGGAAACGCATTACACGGAACAACAAAGAGCTGGGGATGGGAATTGAACCCATATAGAGCAGCTCTGCAGGCTACCGCCTCAACGATTCGGCCACCCCAGCACCGTGAACATCGTAATGCCTACATAAAAATATTTGCAGTAGACAGTGCTTTTTGGGGTAGAGTAAATAGGCGTTTTTCAGGTATGTATTATTGATGTTAGTTATTGTTGTTGGGGTTGTGTTTTTGTTAGAGGGTTGGTTTGGGTTGTTTTAAGACGGTGTGTCTGCCGAGTTCGAAGCTTTGTAGGTTGATTTGTAGGTGTTTTTCTTTTAGTTTGTTGGTCATTGCTTTTTCGAATGATTCGCGTTTTATAGGCATTCCAGATATGGCTGATAGTGCGCCAAGTAGGACGGTGTTGACGACTAGGTTGTTGCCTACTTGTTTTGCGATGCCTGAGCCATCTATTTCGTGGACGGTTGGGGTTTTGGTTTTTATTATGTTGAGGAGTTCTTGGGGGGTTTTTGGTTTGTTGTTTTTTGAAAAGTTGTTTGGGGGGATGTGTTTGGTGTTTACGATGATGGTGCCGTTTGGTTTTAGCATGGGAAGTGTTCGGGTGGTTTCTAGGATTTCGAAGCCTATGATGGCGTCTGCTTTGCCTGTTTCTATTAGGGGGGATTGGACTTTGTTGCTTATTTTGGTGTATGCAACTATTGAGCCTCCGCGTTGGGCCATGCCGTGGATTTCGGCTTTTGTTACGTCAAATCCGTCGAGTAGGGCGGCTTCGCAAAAGATGTCGCTTAGAACTACTATGCCTTGGCCGCCGACGCCTGTAAATATGAGGTCGAGTTTTGTCATTTATTGTTTTCTCCTTATGGCTTTGTGTGGACAAATCATTTCGCATACTCCGCATCCGTTGCATAGTGTTGAGTCTATTGTTGCTGTTGTTGTGTTGTTGTTGTTGGTTTGGGTGATTGCGGGGCAGCCGAAGTGTGTGGTGCATAAGCCGCAGTTGCCGCATTTGTCGGTGATTTCTCTTGGGGGGTTGTGTTCTGTTAAGAGGAGGGGGCAGGGGCGTTGGGCGATGATAACGCATGGTTCATTATAGTTTGTGATTTCGCGTAGGGCGTTTGTTGTGGCGTTAATGTTGTAGGGGTCAACTGTTATTACTTTGTCTATGCCGACGCTTTTGACGATTTCGTGTATGTTTACTATTTTGGCTTTGTCGCCCATGGCGGTTTTTCCTGAGGCAGGGGTTGGTTGATGTCCTGTCATGGCTACAATGTTGTTGTCTAAAATGATAACACATACGTTTGCTTTGTTATATGCAATGTTTAATAGTCCAGGTATGCCGCTGTGGAATAATGTAGAGTCGCCAAGTACGGCAAATATTTTGTCTTTTACGCCTGCATGGAACATTCCTGCGGCTTGAGATATGCCTGCGCCCATGCAGAGGCAGGTTTGAATAGCGGTTAATGGGGGTAGAGCGCCAAGGGTGTAGCAGCCTATGTCGCCTGTAACGATTTTATCGTTTGATCGTCCTACTAGAGTTAGTGCGTGTTTGGGGCAGGATGTAACGCATACGGGGTTGCCTTGGCAGGTGTCGCATATGAGAGGTTTTGTTTTGTCGGGGTCAAGGGTTATGGCGTTGTGGGGGCAGGCTTTGATGCAAGAGCTGCAGCTTTGGCATTTGTTTTCGTTAACAAGTATGGTTCCGTTTTGGGGGGATTTGGAGAGGGCGTTGTTTGGGCATGTGTTTACACATGGAGGGTTGGGGCATGTTTGGCAGGTTGTTGCTTTTTTGTTGAGGAGGTGTATTCTTGATTTAGGGGGGTTAATTGTTTTTGTTTTTTCAAGGGAGCATTTTTGTTCGCAAATTCCACATCCAACACATTTGTTGTTGTCGCAGACTATGTGTTGATGTATTGAATTTAGAGCGTAATAGAAGGCGCGGTGTGTGCATCCGGGGCAGAGGTTTGGAGGTCTGGGAGGTAAATCTATAACCGGGTCGGTTAATGGCGGTTGTTTTTCGGTTAGGTTTATTTTTGCGAGTGCTTCGCGTATACGGTCAGGGGTGTATTCGCCTATTTCGCTAAGACCAAGTTGGGTTTTGCCTGTTAGGTCAAGTTTTAGGCGTTGAAGGTTTTCTTCAATATAGGGGCGGAGTTCTTCAATTACTATGAGTTGTTTTACTTTTGAGGCAAATTCTTTTACAAGTTTTGAGGGGAAGGGGTGTACAAAGCCGAGTTTTAGCCAGGAGAATTTTGAGGGGTCAAGTACACTGCGTGCGTAATAGTAGCCTACGCCGCTTCCAATTATGCCAATGTCTGAGTGGTTGTCTTCAATTGTGTTAAAGGGGGAGGTTTCAGCAATTTGTTTTGCTTCAATTAACTGTTCTTCTAAGACTCGGTGCTGTCGAAGGGCGTTTGCGGGCACCATTACCCATCGGGAAATGTTTTTGTCAAAAGAAATGTTGCGTTCGAGTTTTTGAAAGTCGCCTATTTGTACTTTGGCTTTTCCATGGGCTACTCGAGTAGTTAAACGCAAAATAACAGGCAGATGGAGTTGTTCACTTATGTTGAAGGCTTCGCGGGTCATGTTTAGGGCTTCTTGAGGGTTACCGGCGTCAAGTAAGGGTAGTTTGGAGTGGACAGCAAAATAGCGTGTATCTTGCTCGTTTTGGCTGCTGTGTAATGCAGGGTCATCGCAGACTACAATAACTAGGCCGCCTTCAACGCCTGTGTATGCAAGGGTCATAATAGCATCGGAGGCAACATTTACTCCAACATGTTTCATAGAAACAAGAGCGCGGGCACCAGTCATAGATGCTCCAGTGGCAACTTCTGCAGAAACTATTTCATTAACGCTCCATTCAGCATAGAACCCTAAAGTTTTAGCTGCTTGAGAGAGGGTTTCTAGAATCTCTGTAGAGGGGGTTCCGGGGTATGCAGCGGCAACTTTGAGATCAGCTTCAACGGCGCCTCGTGCAACGGCTTCATCACCGTTAAGCAGTATAAAGCTGCCAGGTTTATTTACGGTAATTTTGGAAGACATACGCGTGTACCTTTACATTTTACCTTTACGCAGGTCTAATACTCTTTTTGCTTTTCCCTCTGTTCGAGGTAATTCATTTGGTTTGACAACTTCAATATCTGCGGATAAACCGGTAATTATATGGATTCTTTTTTGTATGCTATACTTGAGTTTTGCTATGTCTAGTTGAGTATTGTTTTGTGCTTGCTCAGTTAATTCAACTTTGACAAGAAAAGTATCAAGTGCACCCGGACGGTCAAGAACTATTAAGTATTGTGAGGCAAGTTCAGAAAATTGCATTACAGCAAATTCTATCTGAGAAGGAAACACGTTTACTCCACGAATAATTAGCATATCATCAGATCGCCCTGTAACACGTAGCATTCTAGCGTGTGTACGTCCGCAAGCACATTTTTCACGAGTAACCTTTGAAATATCCCTAGTACGATAACGAAGAACCGGTAAACCAGTTTTACATAAGGCAGTAAAAACTAGTTCACCTTCTTGCCCATCAGGTAAAGACTCCCCCGTATCAGGATCAATTGTTTCAACAATAAATTGATCCTCCCAAACATGCAACCCCTCATGCTTTGAACACTCCACAGAAACCCCCGGACCACAAAGTTCAGTTAAACCATAAATATCAAAAGCTTCAATACCAAGTTCTTTTTCAATTCGCTGCCTTATCTGTTGAGACCAAGGCTCAGCACCAAAAATACCACATTTAAGCTTAAACGTTTTTTTTGGATCCACACCCGCTTTAGCCATAATTTCTGCAAGATAAACAGCAAAACTTGGCGTACAAGCAAGAATAGTTACACCAAGATCATTCATAAGAGATATCTGACGCTGAGTCATACCACCACCTATGGGAACAATACGAGCACCAAGTTTTTGAGCCCCATAATGAAAACCAAACCCACCCGTAAACAAACCATACCCATAAGCAATATGGATAACATCCCAAGGACGCCCCCCAGCAGCATAAATAGAACGAGCCATAAGCTCCTGCCAAATATCTATATCATTTTTAGTGTAAGCACCCACAATAGGATTACCCGTTGTTCCACTGGAAGCATGAATTTCAACAATCTCATCAGAATTTGCAGCAACCATACCATAAGGATAATTTTCCTTCAAATCAGCCTTTACGGTAAAAGGAATTTTTTGAAGATCCGCAAAAGTTTGTATATCTTCAGGTTTTAAACCAACACTCTCAAATTTTTTATGATAAAAAACACTGTTAGCATAACAATATTTCACTTGCTCTTTGAGTTTTTGCAATTGATGTTTACGTATTTCTTCGCTTGGCAAAGTCTCAATTTTTTCGTTCCAGTATTTACCGTTAACCACTTCATGCCCCTCTCAGTTAATGAAGCTATTTACACTTCTGTAATGTGACTATTAGATAAGAGTTCCCCACAATTCTAACAGAGAACAATTAAAACAACAATACGCGCCACATAATAAACAATACAGTAGCTGTTCAACGGTTATTTGCTAACTGTTGGTATATTTAAAGCTAATTTGAGTAATAATATAGGTTATAGTGGGAGTTAGCGGAGTATCATTTTGACAAATTTTTCTGGGTCAAAAGGTTCCAAGTCTTTGTATGTTTGACCTACGCCTATGAAGAGGATGGGTTTTTGGGTGACATATGTTACGCTTAGGGAGGAGCCGCCTTTGACGTCGGCGTCAACTTTGGTTAGTATGGTTGCATCTATGCCTATGGCGTTGTTGAATTCTTCTGCTTGTAGGACGGCGTCATTGCCAATTAGGGAGTCAACGGTGAAAATTACTAGGTCAGGTTTTACAACGCGTTTTACTTTGATGAGTTCGTTCATGAGGTTTTGGTTGGTTTGCATTCTGCCGGCGGTGTCAATTAAGACGACATGTACACCGTGTGCTTTGGCGTGGTTTATGGTGTCAAATGCTACTGCGGCGGGGTCGGCGCCGTAGGTGTGTTTGATTACGCGTATGCCTAAGCGTCGTGCGTGTTCTTCGAGTTGTTCAATGGAGCCTGCTCGGTAGGTGTCTGCGCCTGCTAGAACTACGGAGTGGTTTTTTTCTCGTAGAAATTGGGCGACTTTGGCTATGGTGGTTGTTTTGCCTGTGCCGTTAATTCCGACAAACATTAAAACGAAGGGTTCTCTTTGTTGACGTTTCTCAGAAATTTTTTCCATTAAATTGATGTGGTTGCCTGTTTGTAGAACGTCTAGGAGCACTTGTCGTAGATTGTCTTCTACAAGTTTTGTGCGGTCGTCTAGGCGTTTAATTGGAGAACCTGTGAGTCTTTTTTCTAGTTCGTCACAGATTTTGTCTGCTACGGGAAATGCGACATCGTTTTCGGCTAGGGTCATTTTGAAATCTGATAAAATAGGATTAAGGTTGTCTGCTTTAAGCTCAGTCGTGGTTACTTTTGTAACTAAACCTTTGAAACCGGACTTGAGCTTTTCAAACATTTATTATGCGTTCCTTTGTTGGGCGTTTGCAAGTAAGCTGTCTATTCTTCTTTGGTTAGAGTTTATGCGTTCAGCGACTTGGTTGAATTGTGTTTGGGCAGATTTTAGGGTTTTTGTAAGTTCATCTAACCGTTCTTGGAGGGTTGTTTTTGCGTCGGTTAGGGATTTTTCTATTGAAACTCCAGCGCCTAATCCGACTATTATTTTGTCGGGGTTGGTGAGCTTTACTTGTACATATGAGCTTCCGCCGATGGGTACAAGCATTTCGGCGTTTTCTTTTTCCTGTTCAATACCGTCAAGGGTTGTGTTAGCATATGTCAAGTCCGCTAATGCAGCGTTTAGCATGCTGATTCGTTGTTGCAGTGCTTCAGCTGTTTGTTCTAAATAACGCATTTCTACGCCTAATTTTCGAAGTTCTTCTTGACTACTAATGCTGTTAGCTGCCAAAATATTTACTCCCCAAGAACTAGTTTCTTAAGGATTTCGTCTTCAATTTCGTCTGTTGGAACTTCTATGGTGGACTCAATTTTTATGTGGTAACGTTTTACGCGGTGTTTGCTACCTAGCTCTGTGTAGACTTTCTCTATGGCGTGTGCGCTTTTTTCTGCCAAGATTTCTTTTGCAAACGACGTTGATAGGTTAGGCTTGTTTATTTCGCCAGTTACTCTGAAAACTTTCATTTATTCTACTTCCTGCACAACATCCAGTGCATTCCCAATTATAAACATCTCGGGTCCAGTTGTCATAGAACCAGCAACAGCATTGTGACTATTTGCAAGTAGCCCTGTGCCAACGTATGGAATACCGCAGTTAATGGTGCCAACGTCAACAGGCACCTTGAAGACTTGCTCTAAAATTTTGCGTTCCTCCTCTTTTAACATGGGATGCGCAAGTACGCCTTTGTTTGTAACAGTAGCTAAAGAACCTACATAGGGCAATCCGGCAATTTCTGTTTGCAACACTTCTACGCCTAGGGTTTCAGCTATTTTTTTAACATCGGCCTCTTTTATACGGGGATCAGCTATGGCGCCTTTATCGCTTGCTAAAACCAAGTTGCCATAGGCTGTTTTTTTGGTTTCCATAATGGTTATTGTTCCATCAAAAGCACTACGGATTTCTGATATTTCTTCTTCTTGTACAGAGTTTGGAAGCAACATACCATTAGAGTTAGCACATGCAAGTACACCCGCTAACGTAGTACCACCGATGGAGGTGTAAACTAGTTTTACTTTTAACCAATCGGCAATTTCCTGAGCCTTTTCTTTAGGCATCATACGAGGAATCATTACTATACTTTCTGTTGCCAGCGAGTATACGCCTATGCTAGGACTTCCAACTATACTTGATAAGTATACGGTCAAGACATTCAACCTTAAACTGCTTATAAGCGTAAAACCTTGCAAAGCATAACGCAACGGTTAAATTGAGAAATAACTTTGCGAATTTTTACTTAACTTCGAACTGTAAATTCCCAAATTCACACATTTAAATCTTCGCAAAATAAAAGAACTTTTAGGCTTCCCAGAAAGGTTAGCCAAACTGTTAATTAAAGAAAGAAAATTAAGCTGCTTACTCAGCTTCTGCCAAATAGACTGTGACGTTGTCGTCTCTAGTCTTTGTCACACGAACACGTATTCTACGTGGCGGCTTTTCTATACCTTTACCCCAGATTTTTTCGTTAACCTCTTGAGTTATAACCAATTGAGGCAACTCATCATCTTCTTCAGAGACTGTGGTAGCCATTTTCATGTGTCTTACTACAAAGATTTTAAGCAACTGCATCGCACGTGGAGCACGTCTCTTTGGCGGACGAACCAAAGCTTTCTGAAGGGGAACAGTGTATATTCTTTCTGTAACTATGTCATCATCTTTTGATTTCTTTTTTGGTTTTTCAGCTTTTGCTTCAGCTGTTTTGGGTTCTTCTACAGCAATGTCTGCAGGCATAATTTCTTCTTGCGTAATTGTTGTAGAATCTTCTGGCACTTCCAGTAGCTCTTCTGTTTCTTGAATTATTTGCTGTTCTTCTTGAGCGTTAACCATCAATGTCATTCTCCTATGCCTTTATTTTACTTGTACGCCAGTTCCGTCTACTTTTAGGGGTCATTCTGACTTTGCCGTCAGTTCTAGCGACTACCCACGTTGGAACAGACGCTGATTCTTTTGCTGCTTTAGCTAAACGGCGTTTTTTTGCAGGTGGTTTAACTCTTGCCATTTTCTCATATCCTTGTAATTTTTGTTTCTCGTTTGCGCGATTGAAGCTGCAACAGTATTTGTTTTAACTGTACATCAGATAACGGCATAGGCAACTTACCCATTTGAGCCATCTGAATTAGCTGCAACTCAATTTGTTCGGTAAAGTCGGCTCGAACCATTTTCAGATTATTAAGCCGCTGTCTTGCTTCAGGAGACAAAATTTGTCTCAATAAAGCCTGTTTCTGAGCTTCAATTTTTTCTTCAGCTTGAGATTGTCTTTGTTCATCGCTCACGCGATTTTGCATAGACAAAAGTTTTCGTTTCCGAAGATTCTCAAGCTCATCATCTGACATCTTACTTATTCGCCTTGATATTTCTTAAGCTCAGGGACAGTTTTTATCATTTCTTTTGCCAAGTCACCAGCAATTTCTTGTAATAGTTTACGACCTTTTGGAGACATTTTTCTTCCGTCTGGGCGACTGGTAACAATTAAGTCGGCTGCCTCGAGCTGTTGAAGAACTTTACGGATGCTACTTCCGCCAGCTTTTTTAACGCAGTCAGGTTTACTGCCACGATTCTTTCTTCCGCCATAATCAGACCGTAAATCTTCAAGACCAATTGGCCCATGAATGTAAACTTTGCGCAGAACAGATGCACTACGAACATACCACCAGTTTGGATTTTGAGGCTGTTTTTCAACGTGCATACCTGTTTTAACTACGTCTGTCCATGACAATGGCTGAACTTCATCGACATTTTCCTTTAGGTATTTTGCTAACCGATCGATGAACTTGGATGCGGGTACGTCATGAGGAGTTGTCAAGATGCTTTTGTCCCTTTTAGTTTTTCCTTGCAGTAAAACAATGAAGCCTAATATAAATATTCTCTGAACATTGAGTAAACTATTATACAATTTTTCAAACTATAGCAGACCCAACATAACTTACCGCTAAACAAAGACGAATAATAGGCAAATGTTTACACTACACACCAACATACACCAAACGCAGTATAAGGATGTTTCCATACTTTCAAATATAACCATCCTCAACACAGACCAAACCCACCACCCACAAAAAAAATAACAAAAAAGCACGACAAAAAATCAGACTGATCACCCTACACACAACCTCAATAACTAAGCTAGTACACTGTAACATCTAAAACCATATATTTTTATGCTTGTGGTGTCACCTGTTAACATGTGACACCTCATGGGCAAACATGCAAACATTCTACTAAGTGAATCAGACCGCGAAGAACTAAAAAA
>WQYG01000078.1 GCA_009781395.1 Candidatus Bathycorpusculum sp.
TTGAGGGTAATGTGTTTAATTTCTATTATACGGCTCGTAATGATCTTGGGTATGTTGTGAATTATTTGGAGCAGGGTACTGGTGATGTGTTGGCTTCTCAGAAGGTTGTGGGTGGTCAGACTTATTTGGCTGAGGTGACTGAGAGTGCTCCTATGGTGAGTGGGTATGTTGTTGTTGGTAAGTCTTCTCAGTCTTTGGTTATTGCAGCTTCAGGTAATGAGATTGTGTTTTATTATGTGCCTTTAGACATAGTTTATTATAACATTACTTATCACAGCGTAGAGTTGTCGGGTGGTGGTGTGCCGGTGGATGGGCGTAGTCCGTATGTTAGTGGTAGTGTGGTTATTGTGCTTGGTTGTGGTGATATGGTTAGGGCGGGTTATGTTTTTCTTGGTTGGGATACAAGCTCTAATGCGAACACTGTAGTTTATAGTGCGGGTTGCTTTTTCTCGCTTTTTGAGGATGTGGATTTGTATGCGGTGTGGCAACCTGTAGATGTGCCTGTTTTGTATATGGTGCATTATTATTTGCAGGGCACCTCAACGTCTGTGTTTGACAGTAAGTCTGAGGTGGGTGTTGTAGGTGTTTCTGTGTCTGAGTCTGCAGTTGATGTTGCAGGGTACACTGCTGTGGCTCCTACTTTTCTTACAGTAGTGCTTGGTGCTGATGCTGCAAATAACGTGTTCATATTCTACTATACGGCAAACACGGATATTGAATATACGGTGTATTATTATTTGCAGGGCACGACAACATCTGTTGCTTCAAGTAAAATTGTAACCGGTCAGACTATGGGTTCTTTAGTTACTGAATCCGCTATTGACCTTGCAGGATATGCCAAAGTTGCTCCTACATCTGTTATTAAAACACTTGACGCTACCGGTAACGTGTTTATATTCTACTATACCGCAACAGATTCAGGCCCCTCTAATGGCGGATCTTCTTCCGGTAAGGCTCCTGTACGGCCTTCTTTACCGCCTTCTTTTGCACCTGAGACTGTTCCAAATGAGCGCCCTGGCGATGAGGTGTCTTATCCTGAGGGGGAAATTGGTGATTTGCCGGTGTGGGCTCTTGCAAACCTTGTTCTAAGTGTTGTTGGTCTCATATTAGCTGTTGTGGTGCTTATCTTTGTGTTGTTATTGCAGCGTAAGGAGAGGCAGCAAACCCCTCAGGGTGTTGGAGGGAAAAAACTATGGTTGCAGCGTGGGGGTGTATGGTTGTTTGTAGCACTTGTTCTAGGTGTTGTGGGTGTTGTTGTGTTCTTTTGTACTGAGGATATGGGTAATGTTATGGTGTGGGTGGATGTTTGGACTGTTGTTAATGCTGTTATTTTCGTAGCGGAAATAATTGCCCTAGCCTTATTATTATTGTTCAAACACGAAAAAAACAATACTACCCCAGAAGAGAAACTTTCCACCCCATCATCATCTTCTTTAAATTAATTAACTAATTAATTCCCCTACTGCCTGTTAAGGTAGATGTAACCGCATTTTCTTTTATCAGTTTCTATTTTTTCAAAATTGTTTTTTTATCATCCTGTTTGTATGTTGGTGTTGAACGGTTTGTTGAGGTTGTTTCTAAGAGTCAGTAAGTCTGGTTGAGCGGATGTGGGTTTTGAGAAGAAACTTGTGTAGGTAATTCTGTTAAGTTGGTTTGAAGTTTGGTTGTAAACCAATTTGGCAATTAAAAGTTTGGGGTATTATGATGATGATGTTGCTGGTTTGGATGGTTATTAGTAAAGGCGAGGGTAAGGGAGAAATAACAAGAGTGATATTAAATGGGTTATGAAGGTTGTGTCTTATGGTTATTAAGGAAATTAGGGATCGTAGATCTGTTCGTAATTATGTGTCTGGAGCATGTGTGTCTGATGAGCAAATTAAGGTTTTGTTAGAAGCGGCAATGTTGGCGCCCTCAGCTTGTAATAGTCGTCCATGGGCGTTTCTTGTGGTGCAAAATCGAGAAAAGCTTGATGAAATATCAAAGATTCATCCCTATACGCAAATGCTTGCAACAGCGAGTTGTGCCATAGTTGTGTGTGCGGATTTGAGTTTGCAAAGTGGGGTGTCGGAGGGTTTTTTTCCGCAGGATTGTGGTGCGGCAACACAAAATGTGCTTTTGCAGGCTGTTGAGTTGGGTTTGGGTACTTGTTGGTGTGGTATATATCCTAAGGATGATAAGGTGAGGGCGTTTCGTAGTTTGTTTGGTTTGTCGGGTAATGTTGTTCCGTTTTGTGTTATTGCTGTGGGTGTTTCTGCTGAGGAAGTTGGTAGTCGTGGTTTTTATGAAGAGGGTAAAGTTGAATGGATAAAATAATGTTAATGGAGGGTTTTGGTGGAGGGTTGGTTAAAACTGTTGTGTGTGGGGTGGTGTTATTCTTAGTTGGTGAGGTAGTGTCTGGGCGCTAGTTTTTCTTATGGTTTTTGATGTTTGTTTCATCAAATCTTTTGTTTGTTATTATTTTTTGTTTTTAGGTTTTTGTCCGCTAATCTTGTCGGTACACATAAGATTTTGTAAACAGTTAAACTAGAGGTTACATACTCTGTAGGAGTGGCTTTGAGATTTTTGTCCCTTTTTG
Organism: Candidatus Bathycorpusculum sp.; assembly: GCA_009781395.1. GTDB lineage: Archaea > Thermoproteota > Bathyarchaeia > Bathyarchaeales > Bathycorpusculaceae > Bathycorpusculum. The sequence continues at coordinate 2,576 of WQYG01000078.1, forward strand.
TGTGGTCTATAGCATAATTTTTCCCGCATCTAAAACGAGTTCCCACGATTTTAGAGATTTAAACGTTAAATATTTAGCGTCATAACCTGATTTTGGTTGTTAAAACTTAAGGGTTTATGCCCAAACAGTGTGGGCATATGGTGCGGCATGAAAAGCATTTTATTTTAAATTGTTTATCTTCTATTGTAAAAAATTTAGAGCATTCTTTTCTTCCAAATGCCGAAGGATTGTCTAATGCTCCTACAGGGCAGGCTTTAACGCATTTATTACAGTTAGCACACATGTTAGTTTGAACTTTTTCATCCGGTGTAAGCTCTGCATCTGTAAGAACAGCACTAAACCAAACAAGATTGCCATATTGGGGATTTGTTAGTAAATAGTTTTTGCCAATGACCCCAAGCCCTGCGAGTTCTGCAGCATGTTTTAGAGAAATGTATCCCATTTGCTCTTTTCTTCCCTCACCAATCACCCATTTGCCGCCTGCTGCACTTATGACGTGTGTTTTATATCCATCGGTTTTTATTTGTTTTGCCACGTTTTTTGCCATGTTGGTTAGTGCAGTAAGCATTGCATTACGGCTTGCGGTGTATTTGGCTATATCGTCTAAAACTTCGGGTGAAAATGTAGCGCCCAAGACAATAACTGAGAGACATTCTGAGAGTACATCTGTGGGTTTAAAGCCGTTTGGTGCTAAACTGAAATCTTTGGAAGTCGCTATACCGACTACATTTGCCCCTGCATTTAGACAATATTTTTTCACTATTTCACTTGTTAGCTCGTTTACCATGTTATTGCCCCTTTTTGCTGTTAAATATAAATGACCTGTTTGCATTCTTGCATTAATGTAACTAGCCTATTGCCTCTTAGTATTTTTAAGAGTTTTCACTATAGAGAAAAATGTTGATCTAGTAGTCTAAGTTTGAAATATTAAAAATCTGGATTTGCCTAGCTATGCTACGGAGGACAAAACTAGGGCAGAATTGCTGGCAAATGTAAAAAAGCAATTAAGGTTTCTTGAAGCCTTAAAAAAGACGGTGCACCATACCTATAGAATTTCTGCCTAGTTACCCCTTTTAATACTTGCGATATCTATTGATTGTTAATTTCTAGTGTTGCAGTGGCTTTACTGGTGTTTCCAACGAAAAACTTCTACTTTTCGTTTTTTCTCTTTGAGTGTTATGGTAAAGAGTTGTTGAGTTTGTACGCGTAAAATTTTTCTGTAATAATCAAAAGTGAAATTTACATTTAATAGTTGAATAGTTTGTTTTAGTGCCCACTGTAATCGTTTGAGCGGTGGAAAACTTCGAAAAATATTAAGGCGTTATCGTTTTTTGTGTTGCAGTCAAGGCAGTTATTATAACTTTGGTGTTTATGTTTTCTGCATTCTTTGCAGTAAGTGTATAATAAGCGGTAATCGCCAACACGCATTTTCCATTTACCTGTAAATTCTGCTGTGAGGCTTACTTGGCTAAATGGTGGTTCTTTTTCCATTTCTGTTATTTGGTCAAGTAAACGTTTTTTTAAATGTTCATCTTTTTTTGTAAGCTTTTTTAGTTGTTCTCTAAACTTGTCGCTGAAAAATGAAGTAAACAAGTTTTAAAACACTTCATGTAAACTAAGTAAATGTTTAGTTTGTGCAGACTTGCAGGCTTCTATAGCTGACTCGTAACTTTCAGCATCCAAATAAATTTCCAATGTTTCTGCCTCTTCAGGGGTAATAACAAATTCTTGTTTTGCATTTCCCGTTAAAGGCTTTAAAATTGGTTCTTGTTGTGCTGTGTCGTCAATTGTAATAGACGGACAACAAGGATTAGGTTGTTTATGAACGATATCTACTAAATGTTGTGCTGTGTAACCTGCATAGTTGTGATTTATGTCTGATATTTTCTTGGTAAACGCTTCGTTGCGTGTAAATATTTCTTGAAAATCAGAAAGAATTTTTAATCCAAACTTTGAAAGTTTGAAATATTTGTTATTTAAGTTACGATGATAAGTGACTAAATCATAAATTTTTAGCCAGTTGATGTCATTTTTTACTCCATCACTGAAAGGTCCCATTGGCAATTTTATAAATTCGTAACTAAACCCTTTTTCTTGTTGCTTTATCATTTCATACTGGGAAAGATATGTTAATTTATGAACTTTAGTCACACCTACAGAACGACGTTTCGAAGCATCATTAATTAACCATAAAAGCATTAACCGATTCGTAAGTTCTATTTCATGTCCAATTGACATCATCTTTATTCCCAGACACTACACGTATACTATTATCCGTTTAAAAAGCTTTTACATAACCTAGTCTTTTGAACAGCGGGGAGTATAATAAAAGTGAAAGTGGACTGCTAGTCACCGAGTGGGTAAGTTTAGTGTGTGTTTGACATGTTTGATAGTTTGGTGGCGTGAGTCCGTTGCAGGTTTGGCCATTGGTTATGTGTGTTATTGGTTATTTTTGTACTTTCCTGTTTTGGCTGAAATTTTTTTCCTGATTTGGACAATAATGGTGGCTAACAAAAAGTTGGTCATGTTTCAAAATGGTTTGTGAATAAACCCTGTCGTGTATATGTGTCAGTTAAAATAAAGTGTGTATTCTGATGATCAAAAAACAATCGTACACCCTACTTTTTACGCGTCCAACGCTTTAAACAGAAAACACGCCCAGTTTTACTTATCAAACACTTTGAAGCATGACCAAATATGGAAATGTGTATCGACAAAAGATGTTTTCAGCCGTCCGATTTTGTCGGACAGCTTGCTATTTCTTATTTTCATCCTTGTTTTTGCTATCTTTATCTTCAATTGTATACTCGATTACATCGGTGAAAAGTTGTGTGAAATCAACGGCTTTTTTTGAGGTTATAACAGGTTTGCCTGTGCGTTTTTCTGTTTCCTGTCGTGCAATTCCTGCAACTTCACCGCCGCTTCGAGCAATTTGCTTATTTTCTTCAAAAGTTTGCGGTTTTTGCTCTTTAGAAATTTCCGTTGTAGTCGCTTCGGCAAGCATATTTAAAACCAGCTCCAAAGTCGTCATGTTGTCCCTCAAATTTTCCTTGCGCAAACCCTTGAAAGTCTTATACTGCCGAGTAGTCATGCCACTCCATGCTTTGGAAATCTCATCAGTCAAAATGGCGTACTCTTTGCCCTCTTTAACTCCGCGCTCGTCCCATTCGGAAATAAGCTCATTTCGCACCCGAAGAGTCAAAATTCTTTGATTTATCCAGTCTTTTGAGTATCCCTTCCTTAAATATGTAGCAAATGCGCGTTCAATCGCTATTTCAGGGTTAAAGGTCTCATCTATCCTCTCCGCACCTACCGTTGCAAGCCAAACTTTAAACGGTTCAGCTTTTGGCGAGGGGATAGATTGGATAATACGTAAAATTTGTTCGGTATCTGCAACATCTGTAAGGCGCATTTTACCATCTTCTGCCAACATTTTCAACTGCTTACAATTTGTAAGCAGTTCGTTTGCACCCTCATCCTTCAAACGGTTTTTCATAACCGCCCAATATGTACTTGCATTTCGCGGCGTAGGCTGATTTGTTAATACCGAAACAACATCAACTATGGAGAAGTACCATTCTTCTTTTTCTTCATCCCATGTGGTGCGTACGCGTTTGTTTTCAAAGCGTTTGATGTTTTTGTCGTTCATGTGCCCAACTCTTTAGCGACATTTGCCTTTGCGTTAACACATTTAATGTTATGTGATTTTTTTTGAGAAAATTTAAGATGGTATTTGATGTTATTGGGGAAATATTTGTGGAGGTGTGTTTGGGTTTTAGGAAGGTTTAAGTGAAAATGGGTGGATTTTGGTGTGGTTGATTGGGTGTGTTGTTGTTTGATGTGTTTATGGTGGTTGTGTTGTTTTTTTTTGAGGGGTGGTGGTGATTAAAATTTTTGTTAAAAATGTTTTTTGTTGTTTGTGTGGGGTTGGGGTGGTTTTTGTAAGGGTGGTGTTGGTGGTTAAATGGGGTTGGGTGTGGTGGTGTGTGTTGTTTTAAGAATTTAAAAAGTTGGTGGGGGTGAGATTAGTTTTGGTTTATTTGAGGAGGTTGGTTGGTTGATGGTGTTTGTTAGTTGTTTATAGGGGGGGTATAGGCTTATTTTTAGGGCTAGGTCTATTTCAAGCATTTTTGTTTCAGAAATAGTGCCTATTTTTTTAATAAGTCGTGTCTTGGCATTTGTTCTAAGTTGATTAAGCATAACTATGGAGTCGTGGTCAAGTCCTGTTTCTTTAGCGGTAACAAAAACGTTAGTAGGATAATTTTTGTGTTCCAAATTACTGCTTGTTATGCATGCAATTATTGTTACTGAACTGTGTTTATTTCCCAAATTGTTTTGAATAATTACACATGGCCTAGTACCGCCCTGCTCTGAACCCTTAATGGGATTCAAATTAACAAGAAATATGTCGCCCTATGCATTATTGCATTCGCAGTCAAATTCGTGATCAATCGGTTCAAACTCTTTTGTTATAGCTAAATCTTCATCGGCGTTTTGCTGATAACCCTTAACCAATTCTTGTTGTATCTTGGTGGACAATTCTTTTTTATGAAATTTTTTCACAAAATCTGCCAAAGGCAGGTCAAGCCATTTTGCTGCAGTAGTAGCATCTATTTTTCTTTTTAAAAATAGACTTTTAACTAAACTCTTGGCTTTTCGTTCAAGCCGTAAGAGTTCTGTTGAGTGTTCTTGTGTCGTAGAACTAGTTTTATACATAAAATACAATATTTCATCGTTTGATAAGTCGCCAAGAAGCTGTTTAGCATTAACAAGTTTTTTAAATTCTGTAGTGTCAAATTGGTGTTTTAATAAATTGACATCTTTCTCACCTTTAGGAGTGAGCGCAAAATTACTATTTTTTTGTTCGATAAGATCATGTTTTACAAGAGATTCCATGTTTTCTTCTAACTCGTAGGAAACTCTATCTAATTTAAAATTTGACAAATCAACTGATTTTTTTTGATGAGACTGTTCAAATAATTCAATTGTTTTCTGGATATGCAACATATCCATTGCTTTCTTATGATTGTAGTCATCTATCGATAAAACAAGAAGCAACAATGTCATAAACTGGGGCCTTACCCCATCATAATCTTCAACAAGGGTCATAATACTTTAAACTTCCATTATAAATCCCAAACCCGGTTTTCATGTACTATAAGTATAGTTTAAAATATACTTTTCCGTATCTACATTTACTATCCCAACGATTACATAAATTTTTTTAATGTTAACGAATTATGTTAGAGGCTTATCTTCTTTCTGAAGGACAATGACATAAAAATTACTGTCAAGAGTATTTTGTTGTTTGTGCAGAATTGGGTGTGGTTCAAAGTTGTGTTTTCAAATCTTTCTTTGTACAAGATTGATGAAGTAGACGGATGCTTTCTTGGTGTGGTTCTATGGTTTTTTAATTTAAATGTGTGGAATGTGGTCTACTAAAACTGTTTTGTTGGGGGTAAAAGTTGAATTTGTCTTAGTGATTATTGGTTATGTATTGTTAAATGTGCCTCTGCAAGATGTAAACTGGAACTGTCGTGGTTATCTTTTAAATTAAGTATTCAACAAGTCTCTATACTACAAATGTCTGTTATCGTTTATACTGCATTTTAACATCGGATGGAATAATATTTTAAAGGCTGGGTTGTAGTATTGGTTTGGTGATTTTATGTCTGAGGGTGCTCTTATTACTGACAAAGATAGGGTTTTGCTGGTTAAGGTGAGTGGTTTACTTGAGGAACTTGTTGAGACGTTTAATCTTTTGGAGGATAAAGAGGCTGTGGATAGTTTAAAAGAGGCTGAAGCAGATGTTAAAGCGGGTAGAGTTCGGTCTTATGATGATTTTCTCAAAGAGTTGAGGGAATCTGGTGAAATATAGTCTTCAAGTTACACCAGTTTTTGAGAAAGCTTTTCGTAATTATGATATTGCTACAAAGCAAAAGCTTGATTTGGTAATAAGGCAACTTGAGGTTGACCCTTATGTGGGCAAAGCGTTACGGGGAAATTTTGTGGGAAAATGGTCAATTAGAAGCGGCAACTATCGAGTCATATATATGATAGATGATGTTGAGAAAATTGTGATGCTCTACGATACTGGGCATAGAAAGAAGGTTTACAAGTAATCTTTATTTTTGTTAACGACTTTATGTAATTGTGTTGTCTTCTTTTTGATGGGGAGTGGTAATTAATTTTGTTCTCAAGAATGTTTTGTTGTTTGTGCAGAATTGGGGTGGTGGTGGTTCAAAGTTGTGGTTTAGATTTTTTGTAGTGCTGGGTTGATTGTTGTAGTGGTAAAATGTTTCATTGCGAGATGTCATATGCGTTTTTCTAGTCTGTAGATGGTGGAGTGTGGTGTCGTGAAAACTGTTTTTTGGTGTGTAAAGATTGTTTTTGTTTTGTAGTTTTTATTTATTTTGGGTGTTGTTCGTACTTTGAGGGTTGTTATGCGTTGGGTTTGTTGGCGGCGTGATCATCAGAGTGTTGCAATGTGGCACCATCACTATAAACAAAAATTACAACTGTAGTATTAAGCTGCTGGAAGTACTTAAAACGATTACTGAGAACCATGGCTACCAGTTGTTGACTGCTATGGTGCATGATGGGGGATCATGTGCATGTGTTCGTTTCTGCTAAACCAAAAGTGTGTATTCCAGATATTGTTTGTGTTTTGAAGTCGAATTCTGCCCGATTGCTGTTTGAAGAGTTTCCGCAGATTAAGCTGCACCTTTGAGGCGAACACTTGTGGTCGGAGGGCTATGCTGTTCGCACTGCCGGCGTTGTGAATAGCGCAAAATCGAAGACTACATAAATCGAACCTAAACATGCACGAACCTAACATGCGTAAATCGAACCGAAACCAGTGATGCTCGCCCTGGAAGGGGGCGCGTAGTTCACTTTAAGTGTTTTGTCGTAAAACTTTGGTGTTGTCTTTTCCCAAAATAATTTCCCCCTCCCAGACTACATGAAAAAGAACATAAAAACTTAACAAAACTTTTTCCCACCAATATTTTACCGTTAAAAAACACCAACACACAGTTTTCAAACAAA
>WQYG01000079.1 GCA_009781395.1 Candidatus Bathycorpusculum sp.
ATGTTGGTTAGTTTGAACTAGATGTGTGAATTGTATGTGTTGTTGTGTAGGTTTAAAAATTAGGTTTTTGTGTTGAATTTTACTGGTTTTTTATGCTAGTTTTTAGACAGTCTGGGGGGGGGGGTTAACAAAAATGGTGGTTGGGTGATTATAGGGTAAAAACTGAAAACTTTTTTTATGTGATATCTGAGGGGGTTTAGTGGTGGTGGGTTTAAGGTGTTTAAGAGACTGTTGTAGTTGAGTTATTTGTGTTTGTGTTTGATTGTGCGTTTTGTTTTGTTGGCCTTTTTAGCTGAGTTTGGGTGGGTGTGTATCTGGGTGTGTGTTTGTTATTTTGATGTTTATGTGGTAGGTGGGTGAAATTGTTAGGTGTGGTAACAATGTGGTGGTTGGTGATTTGATGTGGTGTCTTTTTTCTGGAAAATTGTGTGTGGGTGGTGAAAATGTTTGAAGAATGTGGCTGTTTTTGAAAAATAGTTTTTAAAAGTGTTTTTGTAAAAAATAAGTTTGTATAATTCACGTAATTATGTATGTGACACTGTTTATTGATCTGACAGATTTGGTGGTGTTTAAAATTTGTTGTGTTTACAAGGAGTAACACAAACCTGTGCTGGTTCTTGCGGGATTTTAGGTTATGATTGAATAATTGCAGTTTTTGTAACTCTGCTTTTTTTATGCCTAAGTGCAATAGTTAGTGTTACTGTTATGGTGCATAAAGTAGCCAATAGTGCCAGTTCAGATAAGTTAAGTTTTGTCGGGTTTGTATTGGTTTGTGATTCTGTTTGGTCTGCAGGGGAGGTTGGGTTTGGTTGTTTTGAGTTTTCGTTGTCTAAGTGTTGTCCGAAGGTAATTGTTTTTATGTTACTCCAATCGCTCTTTGCGAGCAAAGTTTCTACGTGGCTGCTTTCAAATGGGGGGCCTAGTTCGGTTGGGACTTGTCCCCATTCTTGTGCTTGCACTTGAAAATCCGCTTTTCCTTCCAAAGGATAACGATAGCTCTGACCAGAGTCACCTGAAAGTATGGTTTCGGGGCTTGGCAAGGTAAGCACTACTGTTGTTAATGGAGAGGTACGATCAAGTATACTTTTGCTTGTGATGGTGTTCCATTCGTTTGAGAAAGCTCCTTTCATTCGAATTAGGTAATAAAAGTAACCGCCAGGGTCAGTTGAGATGTTTTTTTTGTTAATGACAAAGGTTAGTGTTCTGTTGTCTACATGATATGCCGGGTTTTCTATTGTTTTGCCTGTAAATGGATCTTTGGATGTACTTGCTGGTACGTTGTAGGAGTAATCATTGTATGTGACCGAAACCAATTCTGGAGTGGGGAGTTTAGTTACCGTGCCAGCCTGTACTGTATCAAAGTCTACAGCAAATCCAAAAATCAATGCATAACCTAAGATGCATAATAACAACACCTTCACTATAGTCTTCATTACAATCCCTTAGATCCAATAAGGCTTTAATTATATTTAAAAATTTGTTATAACAAATGGTAAATTAATGGATGCAGTCATTTTGTTAGACTTTACTTTAAGTTATTTCTCGTTTAAAACAAATCATTATGTCATCTATTGGCTCGGGTTGTAAAACACAAAACATGGTTACTCTATTGTATAGCTTGTTAAAGTTAGAGTTTTCACATAATTTTGTCACCCTTAGTTTGCCAGAAATTTTAAATTCACAACAATAACAAATCTTCTTCTCAGTAAAAGTTACCCTATAACAATAAACATGCAAAAACAACACGCGTACAAAAAAGACAAAAAATAATAAGCTGCAAACGTTTATCATTATACGTTTATACTCGGCGGTTATGTGCGTGGTTACCCAGTTTCATGATCCTCGTAAATGGTCTTTGTTAGGGTCTTCTTTGTTGGTTGTGACGTTGATTTCTTTTTTATTTGTAGGTATATTTGTAAATGGTTTGGGTGGTTCTTCTTTGGTGGATGCTGTTTATGTTAAAACTGAAGACGAGCTTAGAAACGCTATAAACAATGCCCCAACTGGAAAACCAATAACAATTGCCCTAGATAACGACATCACTCTAACAAAAACCACCGACGACCATAACTCAAACTATCATCCCGTTAACATAATTATTCCGGCAGACAAAGACATCACCCTTACAAGCAACAAACCAAACGGGTACTATAAACTAACTGGTGCAGTTAATGGCACTATTCTTTTTGTTGCATCCAACGGAATATTGCGAATTGATGGCATTACAGTAACCCATACACGTAACACCGTAGGTAGTGGCGTATCTGTTTATCGGTTTGCCGAGTTTTACCTGTATAATGGCATAATTTACGGCAACAAAGCAAACATTGCTGGTGGTGTATTTAATGCGGGTATATTTGTTATGTCGGGTGGTACAATTTCTGGCAACGCTGCTACGGACAGTGGTGGGGGTGTGTACAATATTGGCACTTTTGCTATGTCTGGGGGTGAAATTTCTGGCAATACTGCTGCCAGTAATGGTGGTGGCATATGGGACTATATGGGTGTTTTTACTATGTCGGGGGGTACGATTTTGGGTAACACAGCTACAGGGGGTAGTGGTGGTGGAGTACATCTATGGGGTGGAGTACATCTAGGTTATAGTGAGTTTACTATGTCTGGGGGTGAAATTTCTGGTAACAAAGCTGCTAAATGGGGTGGTGGTGTACATAGTGGAGCTAATTTTACTATGTCTAACGGTAAAATTTCTGGCAACATAGCTACTTTAGGTGGTGGCGTATATAATGCATATGTTTTTACTATGTCTGGGGGTGAAATTTCTGGCAACACCGCCGCCACAGGGGGTGGTGTGTATAACATTCGCAACTTTGGAGATGATGATCTTGCTGGCACTTTTAATAGACTTGGCGGTAAAATTTCTGGCAACATAGCATCAAGTGGCAATAATGTATATCCTACGGGTAGTTTAAGAGTGGTTGTAGTGATTGTTAGTGTGGTCTCTGTGGTTGTGACGATATGTATTGTTCTATTTGTTTTACGTAACTCCTCTGAAAAAAGATTAGATCAAACAGAGAAAAGGTAGGGTCTATTTTTGTTCTAAAAAATTGTTTTTTTAATTTTAGTTTAGGGTTTAAACTAGGTGTGAGAAAGATGATTGGTTTAGTTGTTTGTTTGATTTTGTTGGTTGTTTGTTTATGAGTGTTGGTGGGTTGGCGAATATTTTTATTAATCAAATGTTATAGAATGTTTTGAGGTTATTGTTATTGTCAAATGAAGAAAAAATATTGAATGAGTTGCAGAAAATTAGAGAGGCCGTAGAAAAAGCTCCGCCTCCGCCTCCTCCGCCAAAACAAAATTTGTGGGGTGAGTTCAAAGATTTTTTGTATAAATACAAAATTTTTGGTCTTGCTATTGCGTTCATTATTGGCATGTACTTGGGTAATTTGGTTCAGGCTTTAGTTAAGGATTTGCTGTTGCCGGCAATTGGTTTGCTTGTTCCGGGGTTGGATAATTTGGCTGAGGGTGCTGCTGTAGTTGGGAATCAGGTGTTTGCGTATGGTGACTTTTTGGTTGCTTTGTTGACTTTTGCGTTAGTGGCTTTGTTGGTGTTTGTTGCAGTTAAAGTTGCAAAACGTTGGCATATTGAGTAGTCTATTTTTTCTCTTTTTCTTTTCTTTTTTTGTTAGTTTGTAACTGTATACGCGTGGGTAGTTTGTTTTTCTAGTTTTGTGTTTGTTTGTGTTTTAGGTTTGTGAATGTTTGCAATCTTGTGAGTGGTTGTAAAAGTTTTTGCTGTTTTTTGGGTTTTGTGTGTTTGTTGTTATGGTTTTGTGTTTGTTTTGTATTTGTTATGTTGGTGTTGGTGTGTTGTTTATTTGGGTTGTGTTGGTTTTTGAAGTTGTGTTAACTCGATGAGGTTGATGCTCTCTGAAGTGTATTGTGTTAGCATTTGGTTTAGTGTGTCGGTGTTAATTGTTATGATTGCGTCTTTGATGATGTTGACGTTATAGTTTCTGTTCATTCCGCCTTGTGCTGTGTTATATACGCAGGCTGCTGCGTCAGCTCCGACAATGTAGAGGGTATCAATGTTTTTTGATATAAGGTGTTCTTCAAAAGTTTTTGAAGAAAAACTATCGCCAATTGACTTTGAAAACACGTTATCATTCACAACAAGTAAACGGCTGTCTAGTTCTGCTCCATCTGTTCCTTCTCTATATTTGCCCCTAGAAAGCAGCCATATTATGGGGTTATTTCCATATTCGTTTTTAATATATAGCACGTCTATGTCATTTGTTTGAGCAAAGGTGATTGCTTGATTTATTTTTTCAACGAATTCTGTTGTGTCACCATATGCCGTATTGCTGGTTGTATCTTTTTGCACATCTATCACCAATAATGCCGCTCTTGGATTTTCATATGAATTAATTGTTGCTCCCTTTGTTGGCGTGTTAAGATGAAGACCCGTCAAAACCAGAGCTGTGGTCAAAATAGCTCCAACGCCAAGAATTACAAACAAGATAAGTAACAGTTTACGTTTCATCGACATTTCATTAGCTCTCCTGACAAAAAATTAATGATGCAACATTGTTTTAAATATTGCTCAATTTTACCTTTTTACCGACTTGTGAAAAGCGCTACACTATCTTTCTGTCTGCAAGTGAATACTTTGGAAAAATGAGTGCTGTGTTTAAAACAGAAAAAACGCCTGCGCATAATATGGTAACCCTTTTACCTTGCGTGTATTTTTGGTTTGTTAGAGTTTATAATGATGATGATGGTGTAATATTGTTGTTGTGGTGTTGACCGTAACTTGCATAACTTTTGTTCTATTGGCTAGTTGTTGGTGGTGTATGTTAAAAGTGTGCAGTATATTCTTAAGAAGCCTTCTGTTTAGAATAGTTGATGTGCATGTTGCAGCATTCTGTTGAGTCTGTTTGGAGTTTAAATCAACAAGATCTCCTTAGTCTCTTAGATTTAAACGTCTTTATGCCTAAAAATCATAAAATTCGTTTTTATGCTCCAAGTTTTACTTCTTACAAGTCTGGTTTTTTTGGTTCTTTGTCCCAAGTTTTTCCAACGGTTTCAGTAACCGGTTCTAGTTGTGCTTTGAATTGTAAACAATGTGGCGGTAAAGTGTTAGCTACCATGCAGTCTGCAATTACGCCTGATGATTTGTTTGAGGTGTGTTCTAAATTTAAGCAAACTGGCGCAGTGGGTTGTTTGATTAGTGGGGGTTGTATGTTTGATGGAGCAGTTCCTCTTAAACCGTTTATACCTACGTTTGCTAGGGTTAAGGGTGAGTTAGGTTTGACGGTTTTTGTTCACACAGGTATTATTGATTTGGAAACGGCTGTTTTACTTAAGCAATCTGCGGTTGATGCTGCCTTAATTGATGTTATTGGTTCCCAAGAAACAATTAACAAAGTCTATGGACTAAATGTTACTGTGTATGATTATGTTAAATCTCTTACTGCGTTACAGTCAGCTGGTTTAAATTTTGTGCCTCATGTGGTTGTTGGTTTAAATGAGGGTAAATTAGATGGAGAGTTTGCTGCTTTGCAAATGATTTCTAAAACAAATCCTTCTGCGGTGGTTATCCTTGCGTTTATGCCTCTTCGTGGAACTGAAATGGCCCATATTAAACCCCCTCAGCCACATGATATTGCCCGTGTTATAGCTTCTGCCCGTATAATGTTTCCTAAAACTCCCCTAGTTTTGGGTTGTATGCGTCCAAAAGGTAAACAACGTGCAGATATTGATGTGTTAGCGTTAAAATCCGGGGTTGACGCCATTGCTTTTCCAAGTCAACAAGCTATCAACTTTGCAAAAATGCAAAATTGGCATGTTTCTTTTTCACCTTACTGTTGTGCAAAAATTTTTACAGACTTTAACAATACTACTGCTAATTATTATCCTGAGGTCCACGTTTGAACAAGTTTGATAGGTGGTGTTTTGTGTTTAGCGGGTTCCCCAGACGGTTCCTTTCCAAGGTGTAATCCAGCCGTATAGGTAAACAAATGTTACTGGTAGCATTAAGGCAAATAGTGCAATTCGGTATAATACGTCTTTTGCGGTGAAATAGTTAACCAGCAGTTTGTCCGTTATTGCAAATAGAAACGCAACTAGCACTAACCCTATGAAATAGCTAACAAACCCTGCTGTACCACCAAACATTGCTAAGCCAATAATGCTGGCAATTAAGACAAACGGTGTTATAAACGTGGAAAAAGTGATTAAGTAAAAAAGAATTTTTTGTGATAGGTTTTTTTTGTTGAAAAATGTAAGTGCAAGGGATGTGCCCCTTACAGATCCGCGTGCCCAACGTACTTGTTGGTTAACAAATTTTTTAAGATTATGGGGCACAATAGTGTGTGTTAGTGCTGTGGATTGAAACACTGATTTTCCTCCCAGCCGCATCATTAGATTTGTCATCTGTCTATCATCGCCTGCGACAACTTTTCGCCCGAGAAACTTTTCATTTAACCATTCGTTAACGACTTCTTCAAATTTTTCTCGACGATAAGCAGAAAACACGCCTGAACAGCAAAGCACCATACCAAAGAGACTCTCTACCCCTTTCCGCACTCTAAAGGCTTCAGCATACCAAACTTTTTGAAACCGCGTTAACCACGTGGTGGTTTTAGAACTAGATTTATTGACCACACTAGTGTTCCCGCAAACGCAGTAGACCTCTTTATCAGTGAAGGGTTGTACTAACATTTTTATTGCATCAGGCTCAACATGTGTATCGCTGTCTATACACACCAAAATTTCACCCGTACACTGTTTAACACCTGTTGCCACCGCATGACGTTTACCCATGTTTTTAGTATGGGCAATAACCTTGAAATTGTATTCAAGATGTTTCTTATTAATCGCTTCCAAAGAGTTATCTTTGCTTTTATCATCCACAACAATTAGTTCCAAATTTTCTTTTGGATAATTTGAGTTCAGAATCGCATCAATAGTGCTGCCTATGACTTTTTCTTCGTTATACACCGGAATAACGATGCTAACCTTAGGCCGATAACCTCTATCCGGTACAGGCTTGTATAAGTAAGCACTTATTAAACGAAAAACTATAAACGACGTTACAACCAGACCATAAATTGCAACTACCCAATACGTCCAATGCCACTTAAGCACACTCACCCTATATAAGTACAAACAAACTAAAACCGCAACTGTAAAACAGACATTTACACCGCATACGAGAGCAATTTTACTAGGGCGATACATTGGCATAACGCCTAAGTGCCGTGACTTTTATTATTGCTATTATTGTTTTCTTCAATTTGTTGGGTTTCTGGTTTAGAGCCAAATGGGTTGTGAGCTATTTTTGCTCTATAATTTTTGTCTGTAGATATTGCACCATGCAGCAGAGGCATATTTGGATATGTGTCTATAAGAATTTGAATGTCCTTAGGTAAACATTCCCCGCCGATGCCATCTCTAGCTTCTGCCATGTCAACATTCCATTTTGTGTTAACAGCCTCTCGAAGTTCCTCAAAACTTACCCTGTTATCCTCACAAAGTAGTTTAAGATCTTCTGCATAGGCAATACGAAGATAATAGTATGTGTTCTCAACTAGTTTAGAAAGCTCTGCAATTTCCAATGAACTAACAACATGGATAGGTATGCCAAGAGTGTTATAGAAGTCAAGTGCCTTTTTTTGGCTTTCTTGATTTAACGCACCTAACACTCTAAGTTGAATTACCCCATATTTGTCTTCTTCTTGTTTCCACCATCTATGAGGACAAACAGCCATGTTGGATGAATTATATTTTTCAGCAAGTTTCCGTGCTGTACCCTTAGCAAGAGTTGACTCAAAACATATGAGTGCATCAGGATTAAGTTTTAAGGCTTGTTTTGTACAATCTTCAATAGCACTCATGTCAGAATAACCATTACGATGCCACGTATTAACTGCAATTACATAAATGTCTGCACAGGCAAGTTCAGTAGAAGCATCAATGCCTTTTTTTTTAACAGCGTTTACTGCTTCAAGAGATATATCATACCCTTGGGTTTGTCTATATACCTTTGAAACATGCTGAACTACAGGTAGCCCAATATTACCCAAACCCATAACACATACATTCATGTTCAACTGCTCCTTTCTTAATTGTAGCCTTCTAAATATTTAAAAAGCTGTTATAAAAAGCTATGCACTTATATATTTCTATATAGACCTCTGCCAAAAGTTCACACACTTTTTTTTGAATGCAATTATAAACATGTCTTACTCCAATAACAAATTTTGCCTTACAATGTCTATGTGTTCTGGTCACTATTTTGTTATAATGCGTTGTTGGTATTTTGTGTTTTATAAGTTTCTAAATTTCTCAAAAGTAGGTGTTACTGATAGTAGTACATGTGTTTGTTGGAAAATTGTGGCAGAGGTATGGTTGGGTATGGTTGTTAATCAGTTTTACTGGAAGTTGTAAATATCAAGATGTGGTGTTGAGTTAAGTTATTTTGAGAAAACCTTGCAATAGTGCATAAAATTTTTAAAAAAAAGAAGGTGGATTGGTTGTTGGGGTTATGGATTGTTAGGGGTGGGGGTGTTGTTGGGTGTTGTGTTTTTTGTGGTCTTTTTTTCGTGTTTGAAGCTGAGGGTTATGGTTATGATTTCTGCCACAAATATGATTGTGTTTATGATGGTCCATTTGTCTACAAGTTTCATAGGTAGGCTCATGTTTTCTGTTAGCAGAAACACAATAACGCCTGCTATGCTTAGGGTAACTGTTGCAAGGAGCCAGAGTGTTTGGGTTTTCTTTTGTTTTGTTGGGGGTTGTTGATTTTTAGTAGGTTGTGTTTGTATTTTTGTTGGGTGTTTCTTTGTTGTTATTAGTGTTGTACGGGTAATCATTAGTAGTGCTAGTATGATTCCTGTTGCGCTTAGTGTTAGGTTTACTAGGGCCCATGATAGTTTGGTTTCTTCTTCTTTGTTTGGCGGGGTTTCTGTTGGTGGGGGTGAAGTTGGTGGTTCTGTTTCTGTTGGTGGAGAGGTTGGGGGTGAGGATTTATTTGAGGACCCGCTACCGCCGCTGCCACTGCCGTTGCCTCCTGAGGAGCTTGTGGGGGTCCATTGGGCTACATATGTGATATCGCTTGTTACGGTGTTTGTTATTGTGGGTGTCCAGCCTGTGAAGGTGTAGCCGGTGTTTCCTGTGGGTGTTCCGTTGAAGGTGGGTGTGTTTGTGCCGTAGGGTAGGTTTGAGTGTGTTTGGGGTGTGAATGTGCCTTGAGTGCCGGGTGCATAGGTTACGGTGTAAGTGTTTGCAGTCCACTGCGCAACTAGTACTGCGTTTTCTGTTGTTGGCATGGTAAAGGTGTCGCCGCCTCTATACATTGCTGTGTTGTAGAGCCAGCCTGTAAAGGTGTAGCCTGTTCTAGTTGGTATGTTGGGTAGTACTGTGACGGTGTCGCCTGCGTGATAAATTCCGTTGTCTATTGGGGCGTTGTTGCC
>WQYG01000080.1 GCA_009781395.1 Candidatus Bathycorpusculum sp.
ACTTACAACAAGTATGCTCAACACGAGTACGAACAACACGAATACGACCCAAATACGAAGCAGGGGAACGACTCCGCTTAACAACAGACAACAAACTAAGTCCCATCCACATACCGAGGCGGTACACACTGAGATACAATTTGACGTTTCTGCTCCGCATCATACCAAGCAACAGCCTCATCCAACAACGCCTTAACAACAGGATGCGCCATCAACAACCTACAATGCTCAACATCAGACAACCAAACACCACCCAAAACCTAAACCCCCACTGGTGTCAGAATTTTATTTTTAGAGAGAAAATCACGTATGGCCACTCTTACGACTTCTGAGCGACTTCTAAACCCTTGTTTTCCAATGAATTGATCTAATTCACCAGCTAGCTCTTCAGGCAATCTTATACTTTTATTGTCTGTCCGCATCTTTTCATCACAATGATGACATACGTCATTCACATATATAAGTATTGTCAGCGAATTGCTGACACGATTAAGATACGTTCAGAAATAGTAATAAATTATAAAAGAGTGGATGCCATATGGATGACAATAAGAGAAGTAATGCCTATGTCCGAAGTAAAAAGACAAGACAACAAATCATTCAGATTACCTGACAACCTAGCAGAAGAAATGGACATACTAATAGGCACACACGGATTCACCTCAAGATCCGAAATAGCCAAACAAGCAATACGCGAATACATAGACAAACACCGCCCAGCAACCCAAACACAACTACCCCGCTACGAAAGAATCAACGCAGACTCAACAGGCATTAAAATCTTTGACCGCACACTAGAAGGAAACAAACTAGTACATGTCTCAATCTCCCCAATAGGCATATACTGCGATCACTGCGAAACAGAAACTTGCGAACACGTCAAATACGCCCTAACTCAAACAGATGTACAAGACATCATAAAACAAAAGAAAAAAGAAGGATGGAAACTGCCATAAAAATAAGGTGATCCAAGTGTCCTACAGATACAGACATAAAAAAAGATTACCGACTGGAAAAACCCTCATTATAATACTATTAACCATCGCACTACTAACAGCCATGGCATACATAATAACAGAAGGATTCCAAACAATATCATCAATAAACTCTAAAACAATACGAATAAACGCTCAACTATACCATTCCGTAGATGTAGGCAGGGACAGTTACGGCTTTGTTTACTACCCCGACAGAACAAGAAACGGACAAGTAATAAATCCAGGCCACATCCAAGTCACAAAATTAGGCGAACAATATTATAGCGAATGGGGCAAAAGCTATCCATTAACTAAAAACACAGAACAAGAATACCTTGGTATGAAATTCACAATAAAAGAAACAACAAACAGCCATGCCAAAATCACAGTAAAACCTGCATAAAAAAACCAGTTTGTATGTCAGTTTTATTGCAGAGTTGTCCGTAAGAGACTTATCTTAAGGCTGCATTCAGTTACCTTGGATGATGAGCCTAGAGTCGCAGAGCCAAAAGCAATGATATTGACTCGACGGGCGAACTGACGCATAAAACCTTATGTAGTGTCGCATACATCCTTGTAAAAACAGGAGAAAGCGACCCTACATGAACCGAGACACAAAATACCTTAGAAATCTAGATGCATCGCCTCACTTTTTCAATAACAATCAAATAGACAGCGACAAACTTAAACAAGAAGTTCTGAAAGACATCGTAGAAGGGCGATTAGCACCAATAAAAAAATAGTTTTTTTAAAACACGTATCGGGTAAAACAAAAGATAAGAACTCCTACTTTTTACGGGCTTCATGGGGATGCTGACTACATGTTACGCATGTGATTAGTTCACACCACACGATGGTTTTGGATGTACGAAATCTTTTCCACTTGCTATTGTTTTGTTGTTGTGTTTTTATATGCCACCCATATTTTTATAGTATTATACCATAACTTTTAAATAGTGTTATAGTATTATACTATAAATAAGGGGTAAAACCCGAAAAGGATGTATGAAAAATGAGCAAACAAATAACACTAAAAATAGAATACTACAAAAGTGAAGAACCCGAAACAGAAACATTTAAAATATACAACACAGAAGATGGATTAGTCCTAGAATGCCCTCTATGCCTACAACCAGTACCATACGAACAAAGCGCAAACTGTGCAAACGGACACATAGCATATACAATAATAGAAGAAGATCTAATCGAAAAAGTAGTAACAAAATACACCAACAATGAGGTTTTAAAAGCGGTGTTTAAAGATGGTACGGTGCGGTGTGAAAAGTGTGAAGTAGAAATCTGGGACGGTGCAGACTGTGATTGCGGAGTTGATGGCGCAGACCATGAAGAAATCAAAGAAGCGTATGCAGAAAAAACAAAAATAGAAAACATACCACGTAGAGAAAAAACTATAGCACAAGCAACACAGTGCGGTGAAGGCACATCAATATTACGATTTAACAGACATATAAGTTTTAAGACACCCTATGGTGTGGACAATACTGATCGTTACGGCGAGTATGAAATTGAATTAAATAGTTTTTTCACCAATATTGACCTTGATTGCGATGAAAATACTTTAGTTAGTGAAGTAGAGGACAAAATTTGGGATTATATATTAGCCAATGAAATAAAAAAAGAGGAGGCATAAACATGACCCCTCGTAAACAAATAAACATAAACACAGAATACGAGTCTGACATTCTAGAGGTGTTATTGGAAAAGAGTCTGCAAACACCAGATGGTTGGAGTCGGGAAGTTTTCGTGGATAAGAAAGGCGATATATCATTCAGTGAACTAATGACACATAATTCAAGTAGTGCAGAAGCATATTATGGCAGTAAAGAATATGTATGCAATATAGAAGCTAGCTCCTGGGAAGACTGGGAATATAAAACGTTCAGTAACGGTCAAGTTGCCCCACGAGATGGTCTTAGAGTTGGAAAAAAAGAAGCCATACAGAATATTGTAAGTTATTACAGTGGTGATCATTTTGTGTTTGACCATGTGCTGGATGAAATAAAAGAAGTATACAAAAAACTACAGCAACAAGAAGAGGAGGTTTAAGGTTTGGTTGAAGAAAAAAAAGCTAACGAAGAACTATATGTCGGGGATGGCGTAAACGAACCAGAAGTATGGACTGAGGATGACGAAAGAATCTTCCGTCCCCTACTACGCAAATATATGCGGTTGCGTAAACGCAGTTTAAGAGGTAAGGACAGGGTGAAAAAGTATGGCGTACGCACAACAAGAAAAGACGATACAGACCTGCCCGATCCAAACAAAGCATTCCACGGCAATTGCGAGGAGTGCAAGACAATTAATGTGAAATTGGAAGATGGCTTTTTGTGTAAACAATGCTACAATAAGCGGTACAAATAACAAAGGGTTGCAACATGTCAACACAGATAAAAATCCGAGGGTACAACCCTGGAAGCTACCGAGAAAAATTTTTAAAACATTTTGGACAACCAATAGAGCACTATACAGCATTTCAAAGAGCAGTAATAGGATTACAATTTAGCACAACATACAGCTATGCAGATATGCTATCAAACTTTTTCTTATACTTAAACAAAGACCCCGACACAGTAATAAAAGAACGCCAAAAAGATTTACGCAACAAAGACTTAGTAGCACGCCAAAGATACGAAAGCGAAATTAAACTTTTTTTAAACAAACAAAAAGAACATGGTCTACTAGCACGATCATACTTTACACGTATAAGCGGATTTTTCACAAACAACAGTACTTTTTTGAGACTAGACATGGGAAATTATAAAACATCTAAAAGCCGCAAATCACAAAAATACAGTCCAACCCGCGAAGAAGTACAAACACTAATAAAAAACGCAAAAACAACAAGGAACAGACTAATAATAACAATCGCATACCAAAACGGACTACTCCCCGCAGACATTGCCAACCTAAAAATAGGCGACTACCCAACCGAACCCTATATAGCATTTAGAAAATTACGACAAAAATCCAACACACCATACTACGGAGTAAGCACACCAGACACATGTAAATTATTAAAACAATACTTAACTAAAAGAAAAGGCAAAGATGGGGAACCATTGTTTGTAGGCGAAACAGGATTAACATTACGTGCAGTAGCAATACGAGAAGCAATGTCAAAAACAATGAAAAGAGCAAAACTATACACCGCTAGAAAATTTGTTCCAAAATGTTTACGTGATGGATACGCAGACGCTTTAATCGATATTAACGCAAATTTTTACACCCTAAACTCACTATTAGGCCATAGCAATGCCATGATTTTTCGATATGGAAGCGAAAAAAAAGTATGTGAACGAGCTGTAAAAGTAACAAAAAAAGTCTATCCGCTAATTAAATTAGATTTAGACGATTTAACTCTACAAGAAGAGCGATTTAAGAAAACAGTTTGCACACTAAAATGTGTACAATGTGGCAAAGAAGAAACATATATAAAAACAACATGCAACCGAAAATACTGCACTTGTTGTATTAATAAGTCATTAAAAAGGATAGCACAACAAAAAAAGTATTATTTAAAAAACAAAGAAACAATAGACAAAAAACGCATAGCATACAGACACAAACACAAAGACGAAATTAACAAACGTCGAAGAATTGCACGCTTAAACAAAAAATTATCCATTTCACAATATTGTCTTTAAAATGCAAGCAAAAACAAATAAAAAGTAATATGGGCAAAATTTAGCCCATTTTTGGATAAATACAGAGTACTAAGGAGCAGTGTTATTTGATAACGCCGTATTTTGCTCTGAAAAGTATGTATCATAGACACATACAAATAATAAAAGTATTAATCCAATTAGTGCCGCTAAAATTATATATATAATGACATCTTTCCCCGTCTTTGTTTTAGTTATTTCATCAAGCAAAGTCATCAATTTAACCATGTCCCGCATACAAGATTCTGGTGTAGTTAAATCAATAAATGTTATATTTTGCTTGAACCCGATGTACTCCACTTTTTCCAACATCACAGGTATCAAGTGAAACTGTGGGTCTTTCCTCTTTTTTTCATCAGCCCACTCTAACTCTTTTTGAACATAACTTGAGTCTAAAGCATTTTTTGTTATGAAAATACAAAAAGCGGACGCTTCTTGTATAGTTTTTTTGATATACGCATCACTTTCTCTACCTATTTGACGATGTATTTCATCTATCCAGACATGTTTGGGGTACCTATGCAATAGTTCCATAATTAATTGCGTATTTGTACTCTTATCTTTTGAACTATAACTTACAAATACGTATGGTTTTATGACGGTGTTTTGAGTGGTGGCCATACTAAATCATGATATAAAAATCACCATTATTGCTTAAATAACTATGTGCAATATTTTGTCACAGAAACCGTCTATGTAGTTTGAACCGTGTTTATTGAATGACACATGTTGTATTCCTTTAGTTTTTGTTTCTATCGCCCGACATTTAACAATTTCAAATAAAAACCCTATCTTATTTTATTTGTTATGCCTATATTGGGGAAAAAAGAATCCATCCTTACTTGTACTTCCAAACTTGTCAAACTCTTTATCAAAAAACGTAACAAACCGTGAATACCGATAACTGTTAATATCATTAGTAGCAACAACATCATAATATCCTGGATACGGCAACTTTCTACTAACAATATACGCCCACACATCAAGCCAAGACCAACACTTCAAAGGATAAGCCTCACCTTTTTTCTCCACCTGAGTCTTTAACCTACGCTTCACACCCTCATCCGCACGCAAACCAACAAGCTCAGTACCCCAACCATACTCACTCTTCACTCTCGCCTTATTTGCATAATACACCCCATACCAATTCCCCACACGATCACGCATATCAACACGCTCAACAGCCAAAGAAGAACGCACAATCAAATTCACAGCACCCAAAACCTTAGCATTACATATCAACTCCTCCTCCACCTCACGAGGCATAAGCTGAGACCCATGATCCCAATGCCAAACCAAAACCTTAGGATCCACCTGTAAGGCTAAATGCAGTAAAACAATACTATCTTTACCACCACTATAACACACCACACACTTTTCTTGCTCAACCAAATTCTTAATTAAAAAAAGTGTAGAGTCAACTTTTTGCTTAAACTCTGGCAACCGACTATGAAGTAAAAAAGTCTCCTTAGTTAACGGATACATTGTTGTTACGTAACCAACTATGACGAATGTCTGTTAATTTCGCACCTGGCTTAACACACAATCCAACATTCCCACCTGAAGCGCAATCCCAATATGGAGGCTTATAAGCAATCATCATGTTCTCAGCACTGTCAAAATGATACTTGCAAGGTATAGGTCGCATAGCCACGCCATCTTTTATAAAACTAAAGTCACGCTCAATCTCCTCAATACTAAACTTGAAAATACTACCACAACCAACAGCCACTTTTTTACCAATTCCAGGTACATGATGCATAAGATCTGCCACTTTCTCAATATCGCCAAACCCATAAAAATAACATTCAGTCGCAGGTAAAGAAGGAATCTCAATTTGTTGAGCACAAAATGGACCTCTCCCAATTTGAATACTCTTTTGAGATGTACCCACAAGATGACTATCCTGTTCATAAAACCGCTTATAAAATTTAGTATAACTTAATGTGTCATAGGGTATGTTGAAAAAAGCTATACTACTATGGTAAACATCAAAAAACTGTTTTAAAGGCATACACATTCCATTGTAATAATGTTTTTCACGATTGGCAATATGAGGATTTTGAGTGTAAAACGCTTCCCCCCTATTTCTACGGGACATAACATGAGTTAAAATACCGTCAAGACACACCCATGGATGAGCAAGCACCACAGGAGGACGAATTTTACAGGTGAGTTTGAACGGTCTAAACCGTTCACCTGGGCGAGAACTCATATTTAATCCTCAACGTCACCGTCTGCACAATCTGAGAGATCAGGCTCTATTGGCTTATCTCCTACTTTTTCAAACAAAGGAGTCTGATCTGCTTTCAAAGGTTTTACACGGTCTAACATTTCAAGCAAGTTCAGTATACCAGGCTTATTTTCATCCAACCATTTCAGATATAACTCACTTGTCCAATTCAAACTTGGATAATTAACTTCCACTTGCCCCATGCCCGTTGCAGATTTACCCCCAAGAATAGCTCTGCTTTTGTAAAGCTCCATCACATAAGCAAAAAAGCTTTTTTCAACATCACTCATATCCATCAACGCAAATTTGTGATAAAGTTGTGTCCCAGGAATTAAACACTCAAACTGTACCTTCATTTGAATTGTAGGCTCTTTACCCTTTTTACCCATGTTGGCTTCTATGTCTTTTGGAACCTCTGTCTCCTTACGTCTTGTCTCAAAATGTTCAGTTAATAAATCCCAGTATGACAATTGACCTTGCAATGGTAATATTTCGTTCATTTCTCTACAGATTGGCCATGCCATGTCAACGCTTATTTTACCACTTAACAACTGGTTGCCTAATGCACCTCCAAAAATGTTGAAAGGCATGAAATATTTGCGTATTTGACGGCGAATCTCAAGATTTAAAGTCCCACTATCCTTCCCATCTACGGCAGTTAACGCACCTCCGCTTAAAATGTAGAACAAATGAGGGCTTTTAATTTGGTAACCTAAACTGGCAAAGAATCCTTTTAATGCGTAACGCCTAAGTAATCCTCGATAAGCATTGCCACTTATAAAAGGTACTTTTATAACTTCACCCCCTACTAAAACATCGGTTTTTCTAAAAGGAACAACTATGCCTGTTTTGTTATCGCCCCCATGGTGTAGTAACGTTTTTGCAGTAATCACACCCTCAACATACAGGGTTTCCATTGTTTGATTAAGGTTTGACATTTTAGAATTCTCCACATCTGAACCTAAGTATGAAATATGTGGGCTGATTACGTAAGAATTTTAAAACAACAGATCCCTTTTTGTCTAAACTGTCAATCAAATTCACATTAACAAAAGTGCCTTGCACGTCAAGATCAAAGCATAATTTGTTAAAGAATTGAGCGACAGAAGGTTTAGATGATGCAAAGGCTTCTACACGTTGGGCGTAAAACTTGTAACTATCAAATCCGTTACCAAATTTTTTCCAGTCAACATTATTGAAAATGGTTTTTAACAAAGTTGTTATATCCGTTTTTTGTTGTTCAGATAATTCTTCTTCAACATAAGGCTGAAGATTTACATTTTGTGTTTCACTCATAATATTACTCCTCTTTTGGTTTACGTTTGTAATGCACAAGAAAAATCCATAATGGATTGTGTTGTATTTTTTCAAGTTGTAGGCTTTCTGTTTCGGTTATGCGGTATTTTTTTTGCGCCCAAAACTCAGGAAACCCGCCCAACAGAATATTTTTAGGGGTTTCCCTTGCCCATAGAGCGTTTAACAGGTTGATGTATGTTTCAAATTGTTGGCGTTCAAATAGAAATTGTTCTTCATCGCAAGTGATTTGAAATGATGAAGTGTTGTGAACGGGATTTTTTATGGCGTATCTCCAACCGTGTTTTCTGTGTTTTTTTGTAAAGTATAATGTATATGGAGGCGCGGGCATGTTTTGAAGAAAAGGTATTACGTCTATGTTAGAAATTTTTATTATTGGTTTCTCGGGATCAGGTTGATACCAGTTATACCTTCTCGCATCAGGATTTGTGAATAGTGAAGCGCATCTGCTGCAAAAAATATTACTTGTTAGGGCGTCATAGTTGCGAAAAGTTTCAGGAATTTTGATAGCTATTGTTGCTGCGTTTGTGCATCCTTTTACTCCACAGTTTTGTGTTACCATTTACGGCTCTCTCTTGCATACTTTTAAGTATTTTAAAGTATATGTATATACTTAAAAGTAGATTATACTTATAAGTATTTACGTACACCTATAAACGGTTACAATGAAACGCTTCATGATGTCCATGACAGAAGAACAATTTCAATACTTACTAACAATAACAAAAGAGCGACAAGTGGAAACACCCCAAGAAGCAATAAGACAACTAATCACAGAATACAAACTAAATAATACATATAAAAAGTAGTAAATGAAACGTTTACTCAGCTGTTAAAAGAATCAAAAGAAAAAGAAAGAAATCCGAATTGGCACTAACCTGATGTAACCCAGTCTTTTTTATCGCTACCTGCTTTTTCATTTTTAACTATACGCCAGTCTCCAGAAGCAATCTTGGCAAAGAAAGCCCTAATATACTTAACCTCCTCATCAGAAAAAGAAGACCCCGAAGACACCACAGGCCTCCAATCAATATTAAGATAATCATTATACACCACAGGATACTTTGCCTCAATCTCAGCCTGC
>WQYG01000081.1 GCA_009781395.1 Candidatus Bathycorpusculum sp.
ATAATTAGTTTTAATCTGACAAAGTATCTTCAGCAACTCTTAGTAGTCTAAAAAATAGCAAATTTTTTCTCAAGTATCTCTGCTAAAAGCACTTACAAAAATTTTTCATGCGTTTGTCGTGCTAGCTTCTTCGCGATCCATTATTACAGTACCTGTGCAATTTTGGTTTTCTAAGAATTTGGAGAACCGCCCTATGGTTGCTCTTACTGCCAATTCTTTTGGATTATAAGCGACATTACCGTATCTTTCTTTCAATCTGAATTTATCTACAACCGTAGCAAACATTACAGGTTTTAGTTTTTCAAACAAACAAAATGGTTCATTAGACAAATTTAACCTGTCCTCGTGTTTTAAAACACTGAAAGCGTTGTAGCCATGAATTATGTCATGATACACTATTTCTATTTTATAAACATATTTTACAACAGATACATCGACATATTTTTCAAGTATATCTTTTACTTCTTTTTCAGCCATTAGTTTCGCCTCATCAGTGAGTGCAAGTCCTGCATTCACATAATATCTTACAGGCGATTTACCATAAGGAGCACACCAACCAGAATCACCACTAGAATCTAAATAAAGGGTATAAAATATTGGTTCATTAATAGCTGTCAAATTTTTGGCTCCTATTCAAACATCAAATGTTTTCAATGTTCTTTTTTTGTTCGTTTAACCGTTTTGGCATGTTTTGAAGTTATTTGTTGTGCACAAACTGGTTTTTTTAGAAATATTTGAAACTGGTGTACATGAACGGGTTGGCACTCGGTGCGTTTACGGTACATTTACCATGGCAAAAACCTGAAAAAACCGCATAAACTGTACTGTGAACACCGCTAAAACCGTGTAAACACCGCGTTTGTCATGGAACTTTCACAGTACACTCCTGTTTAGACGTGACAAGTTAAAACCATCTAACACTATACCAGTGGATAAACGATTTATGACGTGACAATGTTAGATAAAGACTTCGAGACGAACTGTTTGAGACAAACAAATGTGCTCGGGACAAGATTTGTGCAAATTCTGCCGTCTATACGAGATCCATGACAAATTTACCCTGCTATCCATGATAAATCCGTGTAAAATCCGTGACAAAAACCCTACTAAAACACGTTGTCCCACTGTTGTATGCAGTGTTTACCCTAAAATTATGCATTTTAGACACTTTGAAACACACTAATCTCTGACTTAAACTTTCATTACAACCCACACACAGGCTTGTTTACTGATTAGCTACAAAAAACAACAGTAAACACAATTCACGCCCTAATCCACGCCTTTAACCTAAATGCCACTGATATTAACCGTTATAAACACATTTACCCTTTACGAGTCAAAAAATATTTTCTCTACACAAAACCAAGTCTAAAGCGTAAAAAGAGTAAAAGCATGGTAAACAAGTAGAACTTTACAGTACACCATAGTAAAAAACACATCACAAAAGCTATGGCTTCCAACAATTTACACCCTTAGAAAAACCATGGACTTTCAACATACCGTTAAAAAGACAAAAAAATTGGTTGAGATTTTGTAAGGTTTTAATTTGATTAACTACACCGTTTTTTAGCAAATATTTGCTCTATTTCTTCAGGTAATTTGGTTTTTACGGCTGCTAAAATCTCAGGTGTTATCCTTTCTTCTGGTATCTGGGGTTTTTCAGCAACTTCCGTATAGATTGTTACATCGACAGGTTTCATAGTTTCATGAAGTTTCTGTTTTTCTTCAGGGCTAAGTTTCTCATAAGCTTCATCACTTTCTTTTAACTCTTTAACCCTGTTTTGGTGTTCTTCAAAAAAATGATAAATACACCTAACAAGTTTCTCGTGATTGTCACCACCATATAGTTTTAACGGTAATTTTTTCCATTCAGCTAACTTTTTTATTTGTTCTAACGTAAGCGTATGCTCAAATGTCATATGTTTAACAAATTGATCTGCTATATGAAAAAGGTCTGCATCGTCAAAACGATCATTTTTCTTTATGTCTATATGTTCGTCACACTTATCACAAGGATCTTTAAAAAATTCAACTAATTCAGCAGGTAGTTCACTTACAGTTTTTTCAGATTGTGGATATGGCTCATAATTAGGCTGAAACATTTCAATGAGGACGTTTAACTGTTTATATGGGTCTAACATATGTTCTTCTAAGTAATGCTCTGGTAAGGTCTTTATAATCGCTAAATCTCCATCCATCCCAATAGGAGCATAGGTAGGTGATATAAAACAAGGTTTTTTTTCTATATTGATTACGTTTTCTAAATATGCCACTTCACGTTTGTCATCATTGACCAAATAGGGGTAAATTGAACATAGTTTCTCATCAGAATACACATTGACTTCTTTTGCAACTTCAAGCAACATTTCGCCTAACCCATGAATTTCTCTTTTCCTGCTTTCTTCACTCCCCTTCAGGTTTGCTTTAATGGTGAGTTTTTTACCAAAATAGTCACATATTTCTTCTCGGACATACGTCTCAATCAAATCAGCATCGAGAACGTCTTCACCAATTGTTTTTCTTCGTCTAATAGACTGTTTTAGAAGGTAAAGACTCTCAAAAGAAGACTCAATTCTATCCAAAATATGTTTCAAAATGTGCTGTTCTGTGCTGGTTAACTCTTTTTCTTTTGGAATACCATAAACAATTAGTGACTCGTTCTGTTGGAAGACTAACTTTTTTTGTGTGCTTGTTTTACGTATATTTTCAAAATAACGATGGATATTAAATTCTGGGGCTTCTTCAGTGGGTTTGTAGCATGATGGAGAACTCAGTGCTGCACCCATTTTATCCTTAGTTAATAAGCGCTGTTCTACCATTTTATTGAGGATTCGCTGTACTTTTTTTGTATACCATTTTTTTGGTTGCAGGATGTTCTTTTGTTTAAGTTTTTCAACGATCTCAGCGAAGTGTAGTGATGTGATATCTGGGTCTTTCCATAAACTTAGGACTTCATTGAATTCATCGTTATAGTTTTTCTTCATTTTTTACACCATTGTTTTGTCCATTACGCCAATATAATGGACAACAACTGTCTATTTATAATTAACTGTGATAAACCATGTCGAACATACAAATTGGTATAAGAATACCACAAAAAACCAAAGAGTTGCTTGAAAGAGTGAGTAAAAATAGAGGTGAAGATGTCTCAGATTTTGTACGGCGTGCTGTTTTCAAAGAGTTGGCAAGTCTGAACTACTTATCCGTGGACGAAAAGAAGGCGTTGGGGGTGTAACCATGACGGAATTATGTGATTTATCAAAAATACCCGATTTTGAAATTGCAAAACTGGTCGCTAAAAGAGACGTTCTCCAGTACACAATAGAAGTAGTAGATCAGCTTCTAAACAAGATAGGCGAAACCAAAGGATATGCAGACTTAACGAACCCACCACACCAACCTACAAACCAGACCGTAACCACACCTATCAACACCGAACCAAACTTTGACCATTTACCTTTTAAAAGCTACAAAACAAAACAAGCCGCAACCTCAGAAGAGAGTTGTTGGATCTTCGCAAACACCAAAGGAGCAGAACCCCTACTAACAGCCATACAGAACAACAACGGAAAGGCTGCGCTGGGATCATTTGAATACAGCTTAACAGGACCAGAAAAACAGTTCATTACCCGAAAACCCCTAAAACAGGAACCAAAAACACAATGATAACTCAATTTACAGATCCTTCTGAACTGCTTTCTAAAGGGTATGGTGGGGTTATTAAACGCTGTTGGGACTGCTTAAGCTGGGTTGGACGATGCAAAAAAGGACACATTTGGAAAATAGCCAAAGACGAAGCCTGCCACAATTTTGAACCAAGAAAAAAGAAAGGCACGACCAACAATGCAGAAAATTAACACAGCAGAATTCTCTGTTATAGGCGAAGCCGTACGATCAAGTAGCGGAAAAACCATTAAAATCTACATTTACGAACACGGAAAACACCGATTTACTGGACAAATCACCTGCAACAACCTTAGATCATTACTTAATGGTTCAAGCTTGAAAGCCGACATACAAAAATATCGGAATACAAGCCAAGGTGAAAACAGTGACACAACCAACCAATACTAAAACATCTACTGAAAATAACAGTTCAAATCCCGCACGATGTACCAGTTGCACTCTACACCCCTGCGAACAAACCAACTTCCACCCAAACAGCATATGCTCAAACTACAAAACAGAACTGATTTATGAGGTTAAACTGGACAACAATAAGGTTGATTCGTTAGTACGGTTTACTTGTGTTGTAACAGGTGAGGTTACAGAATGGTTTAACGCTGAAATCGATATAGCTATAATGTCACAGATAGCCCAACAATTACAATGTAGAATCAAAGACGTTGTACCCCATATAATTGCTGTAGAAGCTGAACTGGGTAAGATAGGTACGCAAGAAAACCCTATAGAATTAACATGTTTAAACGATATTGAAAACCCACTATACGCTGGACGACACGTAAAAGTTACCGCTGTAGTATCCAGCAGCAGCTTAACCTATCAAATACCCGCCGAAATAACTGCAGACGTAACCATTAGAAGTGACGAATATGGCAAAATCACTTTAGAAACTATCCACGATAAAGAAATCATTAAACCCGCAGACTCCATTAACCTATCATTAATTGATGTACCCATTGACATTAAAGAACGCAGACTAAAACGATTATTTAACGGCAATAAAGTATCCAATTTAACAATAGAAAAATACCGCACCGCATATTTCCTACGAGTAAAACCCCCAGTCCATACCATACAACAAAAAGGCGACAAATGGATCGATGAACATGGACAAGAATACAAATACTATGACATCTACATCATAACCGACAAACCACTAAGCTTTCGTTCAGCCACAAAAATAACCCTAACAGGCATACCCTCACCAAACCCAAAAACCCAACGCACCACCCTACTAACCTACAAAGTAGAAGATAACGAAGCAACAGACAATTTTGACGTTAAAAAACTAAACCAACTTGCAGACAAATACAACACTTTACAAACCATACAAAACCGTTTAAACTGGATACTTGAAAACACCTGCCGACACACCCAGATAATCGGGCGAAGTAACGTAGCTACCGCCGTTTACCTTGCATATTTCACACCCATATCTGTTACATTACACAATAAACCGCAACGTGGATGGGGTCTTGTTGACATTATAGGAGATTCAACTACTGGCAAGAGTGAGACTGTTAAAAAAATCGCTCAATTCTTAAACGCAGGTATGGTCATTTCAGCAGAAACAGCCAGTATGGCAGGTATTTTAGGTGCAACTTCACAAATGGACAATAGGGCATGGTTTGTTGATTGGGGTTATTTACCAATTATGGATTGTAAACTTTTGGCTATGGATGGTTGTCATAAACTGCCGTCTTGGGAGTGGGCTAAAACTGCTGAAGTAGAAAGAGACGGAGTCTTAACCATTACTAAAGCAGCAAAAGCAACCATACCAACACGCACCAGACAAATAAAAATCTACAATGCCATAGATAAAGAAACCAGTGGGTATCCAACTAAACAGTTAAGCGAGTTCCTTTATCCCATACAAGCTTATCCTTCAGTTGCAGATCCTACAATAATCGCTCGTCGAGACATAGCCATATTTGTAAACAGTAGAGATGTCTCAGCAGAACAAATTAACCAAAACCACACTACCCAACCAGACCCAGAATTTGCCCTGTTAAGTGAAGTGCTAAAGTGGTGTTGGAGTGGTACCGTTGAAGTCACGTTTACAGAGGAAGCTTTCACTTTTCTGTTGCAACAAGCAACTGATCTCTACGAAACTTTTCATTATGCTGACATACCGATTGTTTCTGCTGATATGAAGTTTAAACTTGCTCGGTTGAGCATAGCACTTGCTTACCTTACTTTATCAGCATGTGATGATTATAAAACTGTGATTGTCACCAAAGAGCATGTTGAAGTGGTTGTTAACTTTTTAAGTGGAGAGTATACTAAAGCAGGTTTGAACATTCTGGCGCAAGAAAACAAGTTTGAGATCCTTACAGTCGAAGACGTGGATTTGTTCTTTACAGAGATTGAGGCAAAACTTTGTAACGCACCTATTGAGAGGGATGTGCTTTGTGATATTTTAAAATCTACAGTTCTCAAAGGAAGAGTAACAGCTGACATGTTGAGAACAATTTTTGGTTTAGTGGAAAATAATCAACGGCGTCCTTTATCGGCTATATTACAATCTTTGGATTTAACCAAACATGGGAAAAGTGGTGTTTATCCTACGCCGAAACTAATAGAAGCCTTTAAGGTAACGGAAGAATTTGAGGTTCTTAAGGATTTTAACAGGGTTAACGGGTTTAACAGGGCTGAAAAGGGTATACCCTATACAAAAAATATAGAAAAACAGAACTTAACAACTTATTACACTGAAGTTACTGAACAAACTGAAGTTAAACCAGAAAAGGTTGTACCAGACAAATCTTCTGTTAAGACTGACCTGTACGTTTGTTATTTATGTGAAGAACGATTTATGGATAATGATTGGGATGAGTTCCCTGAGGGTAGAGCACATAGTTCTTGTTATGCTGAGATGAAAAGTAGTCAGTCAAATATGCCTGATTTTGAAGACAAAAGTGAACCACCAGAGGGCGATCTCTAATGTCGGTAAAGATTCGTAGAGAAACCCTTGAACAGTTTGTAAACGCCAACGGTTATGAGATTGCAGAAAAGCATGGTGTAACAGCGGCGTCTAACGCAAGTGGTTTGTCTCGTCCTACGGTTTATGCTATTTTGCAAAGGTATCCTAAACAGCCTAAACGTGCTATACCCCAATACATCAAAGACTTCAATACGTCTGAAGGTGCTAAACTGTTTCTATCTAAAAACCGAAACCGCATTAAAACTTGGAAAAAATGCTACCAATTAGGACTCAAATGCTACCTACTTTTAAACAAAAAAGACCCCATAAACTGGACTATTGAAGACTACCGTAAACTTTGCACCCATGAACAGTTCATCGATTCAGTAACTCAAAGAACTCGTGACACCATAGTTTTTGGTTTGCGACTTTGGATGAAAGCCACAGGTAAACACGATCTGTTACAAACAGAAGAATTCTCTACAAAAGGTTTGAAACGCCCTAAAAGCCGTAAATCATGGCACCTCGAAGACACACATATTACAAGTTTAATCAAAGCAACAAAACATCATTATCTGCTACTTATTGAGGAATTGGGTGTAAAGTCTGGTGGGCGTATAAGTAGTATTTTGGGTGTTCGGCCTTTAGACTGCAACTTTGAGAAGAATCTTGTTATGATGTATGAGCCAAAAGTCAAAGATTACCGACCACGGTTCTTAGATCCAAACTGTATGAACAGAGTAAAACAATACATCAAAGACTACCAGATCACGCCAGACAAACCGCTCTTTCCATCCTACAGTACTGTGCGTAAGGTGTTAAAGGATGTGGCTAAAGAGGCAAATATTCCACAGCTTGCATCCATGAGGGGTGCAACTCACATTTTTAAGCATACGTTTGTGACTCAGGGGGCTTTTCATAATTTGAGTATGGATAGTATTTCTGAGCAGACAGGAACTAACCCTAATACTTTGCGTGATTTTTATGTTGGTATTAAGGAGAAGAAGTTGCGTCATGAGTTGTTGGGGGAGGAGTTAGATGTTTTGCCCTACCCTGAATGGGTTAAAACCTTTGAGCCTTTATGGAGTCAACAGTACAGTAGTATACCTGTTCAAAGAAAAACCCTTACTGAGCAACAACCAAAAACAGTTAACAACCTTATTGGTAAAACTAAAGCTATCAACTGGATCGCAATAAAACGGCTTACTGAAAACTCCAAAACTCCCGAACCATTACGTAATTATTGGCTTGCCAAGTTGAAAACTGAAGGCAAAAACTGAGGCTAAAAAGTATGGTTGAAGTTCAAAATAAAAACACTGAAGGCTTTTTTAACACCTCAGAAGAACTCCAACCAAAACTTTGCCCTGAATGTGGTAGTGTTAACGTTATTAAAGCAGGTTTTCGTTACCCTGACGGTGTAGCTGTCCAAAGATTCCACTGTAAGAAATGTGAAAAAAGATTTAGCAAATCTTATAAAACGTCAACAGGTATAAACAGTCACCAATTAAGCGTAATCCTGCAGGGTGCGAAAAAATTGGATTCAGCCACAGAAACTAAAACTGTAGCTGGAGAAATGGAAAAAAATCAACAAGAAATCAAAGGAAAAATCTTTGATTTCCTACTGTACCTAAACCGCCAAAACTATAGTGAAGAAACCATCAGACTAAACCGTTCATCATTAAACACACTGGTAAACCGTGGTGCCAATCTGTTTGATTCTGACTCAGTCAAAGATGTCATGAAAGCACAGAAATGGAGCCCCAACCGACAACGCAACGTTATCATTGCTTACACCAACTTCTTAAAACATAATAAACTTGAATGGGAACCCCCACTATGCAAAGTTACAGACACATTCCCCTTCATACCCACAGAACAAGAATTAGATGCACTGATCACATCAGCACCAAATAAACTCTCAACTTTTCTATTACTGCTCAAAGAAACCGCTATGAGACGTGGTGAAGCTAAACGACTACAATGGACAGACTTAGACAAAGAACGAAACACATTAACACTTAACCTGCCAGAGAAAAACAGCAATGCACGCATATGGAAACTTTCAGCTCAATTGATGGCACAGCTTGACGCATTACCCAGAGAAAGCGAAATAATATTTGGTAATGCCAGAATGGATTCATTAAAAGTGGCATATCTACGATTACGGCACAAACAAGCAGATAAACTCAAAAATCCCCGACTACTAAAAATTGGTTTCCACACATTCAGACACTGGAAAGGCACAATGCTCTACCACAGAACCAAAGACGCATTATACGTTAGAGATTTCCTTGGACACAAAAGTATTAAGAACACTGAGAAATACATCAACATTGAACGGAAATTGTTTGCTGACTATACAGGCGATGAATACTCTGTTAAAGTCACAAGTGAACCACATGAAGCGACAACGCTGTTAGAACAGGGTTTTGAATGGGTAGGCGTAAAGGAAAACTTAATATTCTTAAGGAAACGTAAATGATAATACTTCTGTTTACAACGGAGACACTCAAAATGTTCCGAGGTAAAGAAAAAAGCACGTAAAAACGTGCCGAGGTAGCTCAGCCTGGGAGAGCGCTCGGCTGAAGACCGAGTTGTCGCATGTTCAAACCCTGCCCTCGGCACCACTCCATACTTTTGGCATAAACATGCGACAAAATTTGTA
>WQYG01000082.1 GCA_009781395.1 Candidatus Bathycorpusculum sp.
GACGGAAAACTAAAATAACATACTTTGACATGGTAATTTTGAGCGAGCAGCAACGGTTGTATTGAAAAAACTCGAAAAGACCTGAAGGGCGGTAGTGTATAAAAACGGCTAAAAAGTCAGGTAAATAGGCTTAATAGTTTCGCGGTAAATGTTGATTACATGTTTGCTGTTGGCCATATATCTTTAGCGTATCTGTTAGGTAAAGGATCCTCTAAATTTTTAAAAGTCAGCCCAAACATACCTGCCTTAATTCTTATGTCAATTCTGCCTGATATCGATATAGCTGTTGGAACACTCACGGGTACATCTATACATCACGGCCCAACCCACTCGGTAATTTTTGCTCTTCTTTTTTTCACACCCTTCTTTATCCTCTACAACAAACGCGCAATACCCTACTTTATCGCCTATGTATCCCATTTTTTACTTGCAGACTTTTTTATAGGCGGACAACTCCAACTACTCTGGCCTTTATCCTCTAATACTTTTGGATTTCACCAATTAGGCTTTACATACATAGGCCTTAGCGACCCCCTAAACCTTGTAGCCGAACTCTCCATGTTTACAGCAGCCCTTATTGTCATGGCCAAAACCCAAGACTTTAAAATATTTTTCAAAAACAACAAAACAAACCTTGTACTGCTAATACCTATGGCAACCCTTTTGATGTCCATATTCACTAGTTACCCCTTTACTATGCCTCTATTTAGAGTTCTGCCTCTAATTAGTATGGCACACCTGTTTTTCCTTGTACTTTTTACAATACCTATTCTGATAATTATCTATACGACCCTGCAGCTGCAACTCAAAAGGTCTTTCAAAAATGAGTAATGAAAAAGCCTTCCAAACAGTTTATACCGCCTTAAAGAGAAAGAGCTGAAAATGGGTTTGAAAAGTGTGTAAGAGAGTTTGTGAATGGTAAAGTAAATATTTAAAGAATGTGTTATTATGGTTTAGTGTGATTTGATGGCCGAAGAAATAGCTTTTGATTACTTTGAGAAACTTGATTTGCGGATTGGTAGAATAGTTGAGGTTGAAGTGGTTCCTGGAAGCAAAAAACTTTTGAAAATTCAGGTGAGTTTTGGTTCAGAGACGCGTCAATGCATCGCGGGGTTGTTAAAATTTTACAGTCCTGATGAGTTGGCAGGTAAAAAGTGTGTGTTTTTGCTAAATTTGCAACGGCGAATGATGGCTGGATTTGAATCGCAGTGTATGATTTTAGCTGCAGAAGATGAGTTAGGTAATGTGTCTGTGTTGCAGCCTGAAAAAGATGTTGTAGAAGGCAGTACAATATGTTAACAACACTCTAACTCTACATAGTTAGTAGTAGTACTAGTAGTACTAGTAGTTTTAGTGGTTGTAAGTAGAGGGGTGTTTGGTTTTATACGTTAGAGTTTGTTGGTTTAGTGCTTGTTTTGGTGTTGTATTGGTTGTTGTGTCTTTTTTGATTTTTGTGTTTTGGTTTGGGTTATTTGTTGTTTAGAAATGGTGGGTGTGTTTGGTGAAACGTTTTTTTATCATTAAAAGTGTTCTTTGAATAGGTGTTTGTGCTTATCTGTATAAATACCTCTTTGCAAGTTATAGCTTTATCTTCTTAGGTTAAGTAGCAACATGTTTGAGGGAAAATGAATGGTTACTCTTCCAAATAGGGCGCGAGGCGTTAAGGTTCTTAAGGCAGTTTCCTCGCCTCTTAGGTTACAACTTTTAAATCTGCTGTTTGATAAAGGGGCCCTTTCATATACAGAGTTGATGACTTTTCTTAAGTTGAATCCTAATAGGGATGCAGGACGGTTTGCTTATCATTTAAAGTTTCTTCTTAAGGCTGATTTAGTTGAGGCGGATGTTGATGCAAAAAAGTATTTCCTTACGGATTTAGGTAAAATGGTTCTTGATGTTGCTGACCGAGTGGAAAAAAAGGCTGTTAGTCATAAAGGTATGATTGTTCGTACTTCGCATTTTGCTTTAGAAGCGTTTGATCAAAACAAAATTGCCAATTCTTTAATTAAGGAAGCCAAAGTGCCCCCTGAACTTGCTCAAAGAGCTGCAAAAGAAGCTGAAAAGCGTTTGCTTAAATCTAAAACAAAATATTTAACAGCAGCGTTAATACGTGAAATGGTGAATGGTATATTAATTGAGAAAGGCTTTGAAGATTATCGTCATAAACTAACCCGCGTAGGTATGCCTGTACACGAAGTAACTGCCTTTATTGAGGCTAAAGACTATTGTTTAGATGCCTCCAATTTGCTCTCCAAAGCAGGACAAAACTTGATAAGTGAATATACTCTTCTAAACATTTTTTCACGTGACATAGCAGATGCTCATCTTTTAGGCAGTATAAACATTGACGATTTAGGTACTTGGCTTCTTAAACCCCGTGAAGTTATCCATGATATGCGCTTTTTTTTCTTAAATGGTCTTAAACTCGATGATATAACCAAAACCTCCCTTGAACCGCCAAAAAATTTTAACTCTGCCCTCTTAATAGCTCTTAACGTACTTTTACACTCTGCACACGAAGTTAGTCATCAACAAATCTTTAGTTACTTTAACATATTTATGGCTCCCTACATCACAGAAATTGACCCAGATACAATAAAAGAAGCGTTACTCTTCTTTATTTTAAACATTAATCCCCATACCCAAACAACCTTGGAACTAGATTTATCTATCCCAAAACCCCTCGCAGAAAAACAAGCCATAGGACCAAACGGCCAACTCTGCGGCAAATATGGCAACTATACCAAAGAGGCCCACCTTATAGCTGATTTAACCCTTCAAATCTACAGCGAAATCACCACAATAAAACCCTTAATGAATCCCAAAATTATCATAAAAATAAACTCAAAAATTCTAAATGACCCAAACACACAAAATTTACTGCTAAAAGCTCACACATTAGCCACTCAACAAGGAATGCTCTACTTTGCTAACCATACACTAAAAGAAAATACCCTAACAGTTTTTTCTTCTTCTGGAACAAAACTCACCCCCGACTTAACCGAAGACTGGGAAACCGACACATTACGCACCGGCTGCTTAGGCAGCGTAACTATAAATCTACCTAGAATTGTTCAAGAATCCGAAGGAGACAAAAACAAGTTTTTTGATATACTAAAAGAACGCTATGAACTAGCCGCTAGAGCATTAAACATAAAATACAATAACCTCAAACACTTTGGAAAAAACTCCCTACCCTTCTTACTTAAAAACATATCCGGCGATGCCTACCTTAGACTAGAAAATTGCTCACGCATTATCAACTTTACAGGTCTACCTGAAACAGTCAAAGCCCTCACCTCAAAAAACATAAATGACCCCGAAAACCAAACATTTATAGAAGAATTAACTCAAACCCTTACAACTTTCCGACACAAACTCGGCAAAAAACACGGCAAACGCCTCTACCCCGCAATTCTATACCACCCCGAAGCCCCCAAACGCTTAGCCCAACTTGACATTGAAAAATACGGCATAGCAAAAATCAACTATTCCGGCACACGCGACAACCCCTACTACTCAACCTCCAAACACCTACAACTCACCCCTAACCCCCTAACAATTCAAACAGACCATCTAACACTTATCCAAAAACTATCCGAATTAACTATAGGCGGCTCCATAGACGTTATCGAATTAGAAACCTTAGACATACCACCCTTAGAACTCATAGACCTAACTAGACAACTAGTGACATCTCGCCACCCCATAGAATTTTTCACCTACAACCGCACGATTACCTACTGCCGAAACTGCCAAAAAAGCTGGCTTGGCACACAACACAAATGCCCCACTTGCAACTCAATGAGCACCTTAGGCACCTTTGACCGATTCAACCCCACCTACTCACCCTAACGCGTTTTTACTTTGTTGCACCAAGCACCAGCGAAAGTATGGCCATTCTCACAAACAAACCATTCCCAACTTGCTGAAAGTAACGTGCATGAACAGTTTGATCAATCTCTGGAGCAATTTCATCCACTCTTGGCAAGGGATGCAAAATTATCATATCCTCTTTAGCCATTTTAACAGTTTCTAAATCCACACGATAACTCCCTCTAAGTTTAGCATACTCTGCCGAATCAGAAAAACGCTCCTGCTGAATACGCGTCACATATAAAACATCCACCTCAGACATAACATCCTCAAGAGATTGCTTTTCAATAACCGAAATCTTACCCTTAACCTCTCTTAAAATACTCTCCTGCATCCGCAAAACCTCCGGCGAAACCAAAAAAAGCTCCACATCATAATTCATCAAAGCCCTAGCAAGCGAATGCACCGTTCTACCATACCTTAAATCACCAACAAACGCAATTTTCAAATTATCAATCTGACCTTTCTCTTTTTGAATAGTATACAAATCAATTAACGCCTGCGTCGGATGCTCCTGAGCACCCGTACCACTATTAATAATAGGAACCCTAGAACACTCCACAGCCACCGACGCCGCACCCTCCAAACGATGCCTCAACGCAATAACATCCGCATAATTCTCAACCGTACGAATAGTATCCACAAAATTCTCCCCCTTCTTCGTACTTGACGTCTCCGCATCACTAAACCCAATAGTCGACCCACCCAACTTTTGCATAGCAGCCTCAAAACTCAACCGCGTCCGCGTAGACGGCTCAAAAAACAACGTCGCAAGAATCTTACCCTTCAAAACATCAGACCCCACCTTAGCAACAGACTCCATAGACCGACTAACCTCAAAAATATAATCAATCTCATCTCTAGAAAAATCCTGTATCGAAATCACATTCCTATTCTGAAACTCCATCATCACACATCCTCACAAACACTAGTATCTAATATATGTTGTAAATATTAGATTTTTGTTTCTAACTCTCTACAACTTTACCCTAACCCGATATCTGCAAACAGTATTAAAACTGCTCTTAAGAAACTTATCTGCATTTTATCAATAAAACGGCTTTGCGACAATATTGCTGTGTTGCGATTTTAGATTAAGCACTTGCAGTGTAGAGGTTAAAGTGTAACACGTTTATTATGTTGTAAACTGCAAATTTTAACGTTTCTGGTAACATTAATTCTTGAAATTACCTTCTTTAAATATTTTTGTCGTAAAGCCCAATAAAGCAGAAACTTTTTATTTGTTTATCACATATTTTATTAATTATGAACAGATTTAACAGATTTTTAACTTTATCCTTAGTCTTTTTGATGCTGTCAAGCTTAATTATGCTATGCATTGTGTCTGCACCTGTGCAGGCAATATCTAACCTGTATGTACCTCAATTTAGTGTAAAACTTGTTGACAACTCTTATGATCTGCCATCTAATACTACAACTACTGTTGACTCCTACACTGGAAAAGAAACAACAACCACTTATCCAGGTTACCATATAGTAGACAGGAAAATAGAGGTTACAATAAAAAATCAACCCTTCACGCCCTACACCGCTGTAACTAATCACACTATTAATCTATACTATGACATTGAGGTACAAAATCTTGTTGATGACCATTTGTCATCCTTTGAAAGGGTTCAGTCAAATTCTGAGTATACTGTAGAGAGGTTTAGCGTAAATCATTTAGCTGATGATACACAACTACTTTTTAGAGTCAAAGCAAAAATTGGGTATTGGCATGATCTTAATGAGGGTCAGGTGATATCTAGTGTGTATGGTATTAAGGATCCTAGATTTTTTGTGCAAGAACAGAGTGATTGGAGTAGTGTTCAAACATTTACTTTACCTAAGGTTTCTTTGTTAGCCGAATCACCTTCACAAACAACAGACTTGCCAACAAACCAACATACAACACCTAACAGCAATCAAACCATTCTAACAGATATTTTATCTACAAGCCTTCTGTTGGGACTTATAGCGCTCCTCTTATGTGCCATCGTGGTTTTGGTGATACTATTTTTTAGAAGGCAAACGAAAACTTTTGACATTAACAATAATCTCCCTTCACAAACTAACCTCCACACTAAAATCTCATCGTCAACGGTAGTGTAATTGTGATCTTTTTGTAGCAACGACTTGTTTTGTTGTCTTTAAGTAAATATGTTTAGGGTTGATGGGTTAAAAGTTATGTAGACTGTGTCGCCAATTGTGGCTTCTAATTTTTTAATCATGGTGGGGGTGATTTTTGTTTTAATTGGGAAGCCTATGTCAACTGTGATTTGTGTGGTTGAGTGCATTTGTATTATTTCTGTTATTGTTCCTTGGAGGGTGTTGGTTATGTTGCTGTTGTTTGTGTTGGTTGGTTTTTTTGTTGTGAGTGTGATGTCTTCGGGTTTTATTGTTATGGTGACATTTTTTCCTATTAATTCTGTGTTTGTTGATGTTGTTGTTAATAGTGTGTTGTTGTTGGTTTCTATTTGTATGTGTTGTTTGTTTTGTTGTTTTGTGGCTTTGCCTTTTAGGATGTTTGTTCCTGTGAATTTTGCTACGTATTCTGATTGTGGTTTGTCAAAGATTTCTTTTTTGTTGCCTATTTGTTCTATGTGTCCATTTCCTAGTATGGCAATGTTGTCTGCCATCATGAAGGCTTCATTTAGGTTGTGGGTGACATATATTGTGGTGATTTCTAGGGTTTGGAGGTATTTTTTTAGTTCTTGTCGGAAGGTTTCTTTGTATTGTGGGTCTACTGCTGATACGGGTTCATCTAATAGTATGATTTGTGGTTCTGTGGCTAATGATCGGGCAAGTGCAGCACGTTGTTGTTGTCCTCCGCTGAGTTGATTGGGGTAGGCTTGTGCATATTCTGTTAGGTCTACAAGTTTTAGCATGGTGTTTGTTCTTTTTTTAATTTCAGCTTTAGATAGGTGTAGTGATTTTAGGCCGTATGTTATGTTGTCTTGAATTTTCATATGGGGAAAAAGAGCGTTGGTTTGAAAAACATAGCCAATTTGGCGTTCAAAGGGTTTTAGGTTAACTTTTTTTGTTCCAATGGTTCCGTGTACCATAAGGTTGTTTATGTAAATGTTTCCCTGATCTGGGTTTAGTAAGCCTGCTATTATGTTTAGTAGGGTTGTTTTACCGCTTCCATTAGGTCCTAGAAGTGCTGTGATTTTGTTTTTTTGAATTTCCACGTTTAAGTTGTTTAGCACTTTCTTTTCGTTAAACGATTTTGATAAGGTTTCAATTTTTATCATCCTCTTTTTTCTCCGTATTTTTTTTGTTCAAGTAGTTTAACGATGATTATGACTGCAAATGAGATGGAAATTAAAATAATTGACAGCATTAAACCTGCTAGGGGGTCTGAGTAGAGCATGTTGTAGATTGCTAAAGGCATAGTTTGAGTTATTCCCGGTAGGTTGCCTGCAAACATTAAGGTTGCTCCAAATTCGCCCATAGCTCGTGCCCACGTCATAACCGTGCCTGAGATGATAGCGCGTATTGCAAGTGGTAGCGAAATTGTAAAAAAGACCCTTAGGCGTGAGCCTGTTAAGATTTTGGCGCTATTGTAGAGGGTTTTGTCTTGGTTTTCAAAGCCTATTTTTACTGCTCTAATTAAGAAGGGTGAGGCAACAAAGATTTCTGCTATAATAACTGCTACGGTGTAGCCTGGTATTATTATGCCTAACCTGTTAAATGTGGGTCCTAAGAGTCCTTTAGGGGCAAAAGTGTAAAGTAAGGCTATGCCGGCAACAGCTGGGGGTAGTACTAAAGGCAAATCCATGAGGGTGTCTATTACTGTTTTGCCGTAAAATTTTCTGGTTGCTAAAAAGTAGCCTGTGGGAACTGCTAAAAGTATTGAAATAAGTGTAGCTATAAATGAGGTGTATAGGCTAAGTTCTATGGCACTTATTATTCCCGGTGTTTGTAATTGTGAGGCAATCTGGGTTAAATCAAATTTTAAAAAAACAGACAGTATGGGTAAAGTAAGAAAAGCAATGTATACTATCACAATTATCATTAAAAAAGTAAGCATAGTTTTATCTGCTAATTGTGAAATTTTTGATACTTTTTTCTCTTGTTTTAAATGGGTGATGTGTGGAGGCACCAATTTTTTTCCTACTCTGTGATGAGTTGTTGTTTATCGTTTGCTTTTAGGAGTTGAATCCGTATTTTGTTAAGAGTTCTTTTCCGGTATTTGAGAGCCAGTAGTTCATGAATTTTTGTGCCAGTTCGGGGTGTTGTGTTGAGTTAATTATGCCTATGCCATAGATGCCTTGTGTGTTTACGTTTGT
This sequence comes from Candidatus Bathycorpusculum sp., assembly GCA_009781395.1. Taxonomy (GTDB): domain Archaea; phylum Thermoproteota; class Bathyarchaeia; order Bathyarchaeales; family Bathycorpusculaceae; genus Bathycorpusculum. Next base: position 8,166 of record WQYG01000082.1, read on the forward strand.
TGGGATTTGTATGAATGTTACTTGTGCTCCGGTGTTGGTGCCATAGACGCCGTCTGAGACAAAGACAATGCCTGCATCTGCAGTGCCAAGACCTAGTGAAACTTTACCCACTACTTGCTCAACACTATTTTCGTATGAGACTACGTTTTGGTAGATGGAGGCGTTAAAATTTTTGTATGCTCCTGAGGGGTCGTATTGTGGGCTGTTTGGGTTGCCCCAAGTGGACTCTATTTTCCATATGGTGCTATTTGCGTATGAGCCTGCAGGTACGGAGGGTGCGGCTAGGACAAGTTTTACGCCAGGTTTGGCTAGGTCTGCTATGGAGTTAACGTTTGCCGGGTTACCCGGTGCTAAGATTATTTCTATGCTGTTTGTGGTGAAATTTTCGTATCGATTGTTTAATAGTAGGCTTGGGTTGGTGTTTAAGAGTTGTTTGGTCCATTTTTGGTCGGCTGACATGAAAACATCTGCCGGTGAGCCTGCAGTAATTTGAGTGTAAAGGGTACTAGATGAGTCAGCGTTAAGAATTATCTTTACGTTATGGTCTTTTTCAAATTGTGGTACCATGTCTTCTACGACGTGTATTAAGCTGGATGCTATGGATACTCTAAGTTCTGTTGGCGATGGTGTTGGGTTAAGTGTTCCGCTGTATACTGTGTAGCCTATTATTGAAGTGGTAACTAGTATTGCTATTAATATTATGGCGGTGTATTTTGTGTTCATGTATAACCAAACTCGATATTACCACACAATAACATCGATAAAATAAACCTTTCCCACAAACACACCCTAACACAACCTGCTCCCACCCACAAACCCAACACATACACCAAAACTTCAAAACTTTTATAAACAAACCCAACCTAACCTAACAAAGATAACAAAGATGCTGACAACAAACACGTCAAACGCATGAAAATTTAGTTGGTATTTTGTGTAGTGTTTAACTACTCAGGCCTGTTCTTTAAACAAAAAAGACGAATATATACGTATTGAAATCTAGTATCTTACTAGACAATATAATGATAAATTTATAATTAACCCCTACACATAATTGCATACAATACTACTACAGGCTAAAAAAATGAACATACTACAACACC
>WQYG01000083.1 GCA_009781395.1 Candidatus Bathycorpusculum sp.
ATAGATATAATTTATATCTATGATACGTAATTTGTTAGTTCTGTAAAGGTCAAAAAAGGCATATTTTTCGATTTCCGCTGATTATTTCAGTTTTATAGATATAATTTTCCGGGATTTCAGGTTATAATGTGGCTCATACAGGGATAGGTCGCATATCAAAAAATAAGCACCATCCTCAACACAACATTTGCAGTAATATGAGTTCAGGTCACTATAACGTTTACAATATGTTGTGTTACATGCTATAAATGATTCTAAAATGCAGGTGCCTGCCCACACGCCGTGAAGGAAAACTAAAAATAAGCGAATAAAAAGTTAAGATACACCATTATGTTTGGAGAAAGAGTATTGATAAGCATAGGTAAAATGAAAATTAAATATTTTTTCGAGACAGCAAGTACAAAAGCAATTCTATCAACTTTAATTTTAGTTATACCATTAGTTTTAAGCATAATGACCGAAATATCAATTATATATCAGATTACTCTAATAACAACTGCTGCTATCATAAATTTGTCTTTTGTTTATTTTGCTTACAGAAGACCAAAACTGAAAATTAATGATATGCTAAATGTTATGGCACTTTCATTATGGTCTAAGGAACACAATCATTTTAGAGTTAATGTTATGCTTTATAATCCTCGTAAAAAAACGCTCTCTGTCAAATATTTGTCTGCTAGTATGATGGGTGCTGTAGATAGAAAGTTTTGTATAAAATGTAATCAAGGATGTGCAGGTGAAGCCTTTAGAACTAAAGGCATAATCGTTGTGGATCTAAATAAGAGACCTCATAAAGATTATCACATAAAACCTAAGGATGTTTGGGCGGAAATGAAAAGTATTTTATCAATACCTATTTTTGAAGATGAAGACCACACCAAAGTAAAAGGTGTGTTAAATATTGATAGTGACTTAATTGTTACAGAAGCAAAATTTTTTGACACTAATGTTATAAAGGTGGCCACCATTTATTCTGATTGGATTTCAGAAATGATATAGGGGAGAGTAATAGAGATGGCAAAAAACGACTTTGAAGAAATTGAAAAAGGGGTTTACAAGTTAAACGAAGCCATTTCGCGTGAAATCAAAGAAACTAATTCTAAAATTTTCCAGAAGAAAAAGAAATAACAACGACAGCGACAATAAGACCGCATAATTAATTTTTTTATTTAATTAACGTTTTGATATGTTGTCAAAAACTCACAATTTTTCTTTTGTCACTTTTGCTGAAAGCCTAAAAGTTTTTTTATCTGCGGATGTATTGATATTATTTTGTGTTTTTTTGTTGCATAGTTACGTGGGCTTCTTTGATGTGGTGTGTGCATTTGTTTATTATATGTGTGAAATTGTGAACAAACAAACATAAATTAGACCATTTAACACATATATACATAGTTACAAATTGTGTTATTGGATAAATGCCTATGAGTATACAAAACACTAACCTTAAGCATTTGAAAGATCATGTCAGCACTTAAGCAGTTTGTTTTGCCTTTTGCGGTAAAGTCGGAGAGTAGAGAGGAGTCTTTTAGTGTGGAGGCAGAAGTGGCAGCTATTTTTGCGCTCTCAGAGTTAGAGCGTAAAAGTGGTGGGTTAAATAGTAGGCAGGAGAGGATTGTTTACATTTTAAAAGTGGGCTATCCATTGTGGTTTATTGTTAGGGATAATTTCACGTATGTTTTTGATGGTTTAAACAGAATTCAGCATAATTGGAGATATTGTGAGGCCTTGGGGGCAGAGTTTAAACTTGAAAATTTTGAAGTTCCGTTTAGAATTCGTGAGGAATACACAAAGTTTTTGGGTAATTATCAAAAGAATTTTTGTCAGTTACAAAATAATAAAGAGCTGCTTTGTGAAGGGTTAATTGCGGATCATATGTTGTTGGAGGAATTGGGCAGTTATCGCAGAGAAGTAATGGAAGTTTATGGTCAAACAGTTGGTCTGTTTTTACCTGTTTTAGAAGAAAAACAAGTAACAAGAACCGTTGATCAGATTGAAGCATTACAACTATTATTTAAGGAAAAAATAGAAAAACTCAAACAACTATCAGAATTAATTTCTAAAACCACAAAAGGGTACATTGAAGGGTTTAGTTTTGAATCCAAAGCAATCGCTGAAGAGGCAGAGGCAAAAATTAAAGCTCAAAAAGAAATAATTAACCCAAAAATCGAAAAACTAACCCGTAATTACAAAAAACAATTTGAACACTTAGAAAAAAATGCCGACAAAGAGCAACTGCCAATTGAAAAACAGAAAAAACTCATAGAAAAGAGCATTAAAGAAGTAGAAAATAACATTGAACGCTACAATAAACAGATAAAAATTCAATCCAAAAAAGGCAACAAGCGTTCAGAAGATAGTTTAAAGAAAAAACTCAAGAAAGAAAAACAAAAACTTGAGGATCAGCAAAAACAGCAAAAAAAAATTGAAAACCAACTTGAAACTTTGATAGAACAGAAAACAAATGCAGCTATCAAGTTAAAGAACGAGTTTGACAACACATTACAAGTTGAACGTCAACCAATAATAACCTTGGAAACTAGACGAGATGAGAAACAAAATAGCCTCAAACAAGAAAGTTTTCAACTTGAAAAATTAACCCAACAGGTATTAGAAGAGTTAGATCAACTTGCAAGTGAGTGGGAAAATCATTTAGCAAACATGAAGTTACTTGGACTAAAAGTCGATGATGAACAAAAAAACAACACCTTAGTACATATCCCCTTTTACATAGCAGCCTACAGTAGTAGAGCTGATTTGAAAGACAAACGTTACTTTATTTTTTCACCCTCACTGGTTAACAGTTTAGGTTTTTCTTCTAAATTTAAAGGATTTTTGGGAAAAACAAAAATTAAAGACCTCTTCAATGACCGATTTAAGGCAATTTCAATTTTAGGAGAAAAAATACAGACAATGACAACCTCTTCTAATTTGAATTTTGAAATACAAATAGAGGAATTATCGCAGAAAAACAACCTTTTGAACATGAAAACCCAACTTAGAGAGGGACTGCTTTTACTTAAAGAAGAAAACTGGCTATCAGAAACAGAACACCAAACAATACTTTCAGCAATTTAACACATTAAAACCATAAGCCTATTTCTACAAATACAAGTTTACTGCAAAAAAAACCACACCTATCACCAACACATAGACACGATAGTTCAATGCAACATGTTTATAGAGAAAAATCATTAGCACATGAAGTTTTTAGATGTCGTCTAAGAACCACCACTATCACAACCACAAATATACCCACAAAAAGAACACCTGCACTCAACAGAAAAAAAGGATTAGATAACATAAAATCTGACGACTGCGGTTGACTATCACCATAATCAGTTGATACAGTTGGGAAAGTTGCTGTTTGAGACGGCGGAGATGAAGCTGTCTCATCAGGTATAGTGATTGTCTGTACACCACTCCAACCACTTTCCGCATCAAGCACATATTCAGTCCACATATACGACATCAGATGATCTGGATCCCAAACAGATTTACTATAACCCACTTCTGCTTTGACTCTAAAATCCAATTGTGAACCAGCGGGTAACGAATTAAGTCTTACTTGGTAGTAATTATCCATATACCAGATTTGGTATCGAGAAAGGGTTATAGTAGTATATTGAGAATCTGAGGGAGCAACACCAATCAAAAATCTCCAACTCTGTTCGTCCTCAAAATGACCTTTAAAATCAACGCTGTAATGTAGATAATGTTCATAACCGTCTGCGTCTGTGTAGGGTGTGAAGGGCTGATTTTTAATTGTAACCTCTATTGTCCTATCAACTACGTGACGACCTGGGTTGGTGGTTGTAGTTTCTTGTCCAGTAAACGGATCTGTAACAGTTGTAGAAGAGGAGGGTACATCGTATGAGTTGTCAACAAGTTTTACACTAAACTCAGGCATAGACGGTTTGTATCCTGCTTGTGCAGATGCAGGCGTGTCAGTAAACACAATTAGACTTGACGCCAACAAACAAGTAATCAACAATAAAACAGCACACTTATACATACAAACCTTTGCCTCTTAATGTTTGACAGAGGGAGTCGTTAGGGTAAGTTGAGGTTTTTAGGTGTTGCTTAAGAATCACCATTACAACAGCCATAACTATAACACCTAAGAGAATGCCAACACCCAACAAAAAGAACGGATGTGTGAATATAACATACTCGGGAGATTGTGATGGACTACTATTATCATCAGATATTACAGGTGGCGGAGATAATGACGGTGTTTGTGAAGGCACCGCAGAACCAACAGGCCTATCAGATACCGTGAATGTTTGAACCCTACTCCAATCACTTGATGTCTCAACAGATACAAGAAACCAGGGGGGTATCAGGCGATCCTCATAAGAATTATACAGGTACCCAATATCTGCTTTGACTTTAAAATCTAACTGGGATTCAGTCGCATAATTTGCAACACTCATCATGACAGTATACTCTGAATTTGACTGAACTGTATACGGCGAAGTTGACACAGACGTATAGGAGCCAAAATCTTGTACGTGACCAAAGATTTTCCAGTCTTCACCAAAATGACCTTTAACATGAACTATGTAGTACAGATTGATTTCTTTGCTATTTTCATTTGTGTAAGGCGTGAAGGGTTGATTTTTTATTGTAACTTCTATGGATTTTTGGTCTACATGATAACCTGGAATGGTGGTTGTAGTCTCTTTTCCAGTATATTGGTCAACAGTAGTTGTACTAGAAGGTGGAACATCGTAAGAAGTGTCAATAAGTTTTACAGTGAATTGTGGCACAGACGGTTTGCATCCTGCTTGCGCAGTTGTAGGTGGAATTGTTAGTACAATTAGACTTGACAGTAATGAAAAGAGAATAGTTAATGTCCAAAATCTGTTTAGATGCCGCATATTTAATGCAATACGTGATAAGTAAATAAAACTTTTGTTATATCAATAAAGTATAGTCAAATTGTCTTTAGAGCAGTTTTCATTTTGTTTATGGACTAATAGGAGGGGAGGTTGTGTGAGTAGTTTTGTTTTTTTAAAAGATTAGGTGAGTTGTTCTTGATGTGTTGTGGGTTTGTTTTTGTTAGTTATTGAAGTGGAATATTTTTATGGTTAGTTATTATTGTTATTGTTGTTGTAAGTTAATGATAAATGTGTAGTTTGAGAGGATGTGTATGAAGAGTTATTGTGGTAGGACTGCGACGGCGATTGTTGTTTATTCTGGGGATAGGGTTTTACTTATTAAGCGTGATACTTTGCCGTTTAAGGGGTATTGGGCGTTGCCGGGTGGTAGGACGGATGCAGGTGAGGTTGTTGAGCAGACTTGTGTTCGGGAGGTTAGGGAGGAGACGGGTTTGGAGGTGGAGATTGTTTGTAAAGTTGGGGATTATCATGAGCATGGTTTTAGGGAGGGGGTTGTTTATGATTATTATCCGACGTGTTTTGTGGTTAGGGTTGTTGGAGGTGAGATTGTAAAGCAGGAGGAGGAGGTTCAGGAGATTGGTTTGTTTAGTCTTAATGCGTTGCCGGGTCCGCTTGCGTTTGTGCATGACCAAATGATAAAAGATTTTAGAAAAAGGTTTAATTTGTAAATTTTTTTGTTTAGTGTTTTTTGTTTGATGTTTAATCGGGTTTTGTGGGGTAAAAATCTTTAATTACTTTATGCACGTAGTTATATGTGGAGAGTAATATGCCAAAAGCGTATGTTTTACTTAACGTAGAATCTGGCTCTGAAGATCCAGTCTTAAAACAATTACGAGAAATTAGCATCGTCGAAGAGGCTCATGTTTCTTATGGTGTCTACGACTTAATTGTAAAGGTTCATTCTGACACAATGGATGAAATGAAAGAAGCCATTTCCCACAAAATCCGCAACATCAAACAAGTCAGATCCACTTTAACTTTAATCATTGTTGAAGGGTAACAATAAGAAGAAGAACCCTCCACATTTTTTTATGTTTAAATATTGTTAGTATTATTTGTTAGTTAAGATTGTGGTATGTTATAGCGTTTGTTTTGAATTGGGTTATAAAGGCTATAGTGAAAGTTTAGTTTTTTATAAGTAGGGTTAAAAGTTTGGAAAAGAGGTTTGGAAATAAAAAAGGGTTAGGCGTGATAGCTGTTGTTGCTATTTTTGCCTGTTTATTTAGAGCCTGATAGGTATTTGAGGTGGAATGGTTTAACGACGATGCCGGATTTTAGGTCTGAGTTGAATGTTTGGCTTTCAATTACCCAATCGGCAAGTTCGGAGTCGTGTGCACGTATGAATTCTGCAAAGTCTGGATAGTTTTTGTGAAGTGAAATGCATACTGCATCCCAGCCCATGCCTCGCCCGTCTAGGAAGAGGATAACGTTTGGCTGTTTGGTGTACCAGTCTTTGAGTTTTTTTATGGCTTCTTCTTGTTCTGCGCCTGTTTTTTGTTTTAGTTTGCTTTTAATGAATGTGAAGGCTGCGATTTCAAAACCTATTTGTCCGAATTTTGGTATAACTGTGTAACCTTCGATAAAGTTTTCTTCGAGCATTGCGCGTCTTCTTGTTACAGTGGGCTGTGATACGCCTAAAGCTTTGGCGAGTTGTCTGTCGCTTCTGTGAGAGTCTTTCATTAACTCGAAGAGAAGTTTGTAATCTATTGGTTTAAGGTCTTTCATAGGAATCACTTTATTACTCATATGCATTTTTTGTCATGGTATATAAACATCTTTGTTTTATTTTGAAGAAAACTTGGTATTTTAAAGAAAATAACAACAACCACCACATTCATAAAAAATAAAAGTACGGAAATACGTGTTTTACAGACATGTGTTTAACTCTCAGTGAAAATGTAGCCCTATTTTGCACTTTTTTCTTCAAAAATTTAACTTTTCACACCGTTATGGCTCAACAAACACAAATACAAACACACAACCATACACAAAACCCTGACATAAAACCCATCAAAACCCCTTAAACTAAACACATACTGATTATATAATTCCAAATTAGAAAAAGCAGAACAAACATCAACATATTATACAATAACTTTTGAAATTTGCCAAGCACTATTTTACTATCTCACTGCATAACCAAATCATTTTATTTTGTATTGTTTTCGGTTTTAATTCACATGTCCAAACAACAACAACTTTCCAACCGTCAGCTTCGAGTTGTTTTACCTTTTCTTCGTCTCGTTGCTTATTGCCCTTCAATTTTTCCATCCAAAACTCTTTATTCGTTTTAGGAAACGCGGCATATTTACAATTTTCGTGTTGATGCCAAAAACAACCGTTTATAAAAATAACAGTTTTATGCTTTGACAATACTATATCCGGGTGCCCCTGCAAACGTTTATCGTTTTTCCTATATCTAAAGCCAGCTGCAAAAAGATACTTTCGTACAAACACTTCAGGTTTCGTATCTTTGCTCTTCACACGGGACATATTGTAACTTCGCTTTTCTTTTGAATGTCTGTCTGTCATTTATCGCGCCTCACAACAACAGTTAAAAACAAATCACGGCGTATGTCTCAATCTGGTAACACGCATTCTTTTCATATTACTTGATGAAACGTATTTGTAAATTTAATTTTACAAAATACTCATTGTTTTCACTGTATATTTTCCCGTAGTCATATCGGGTAGTGCTCGGAGTTTCAAACTTGGTGCTGCTCACTAAATAGTCTTCAAATTCATTACGGTTATAAAGATGATAACACAAAACTTCCCCGTCTTCACGTACAACAATATAACCACCCGTTGCATTCGCTTTTCCTGTCCACGGTTTTGACGGCACCATTCCAAGAGCAGATTCCGCAAGCAACTTTTTGAACTTATACTCATAAAATGGGTGAGCGGTCAAGTTATAGTCAAGCGGATTTTTTGCTTTAATGGCACCTAATGCGGTTAATATGTTTTTACGCCCGTACGCATAGCATTCTTTTAGTAAAGACGCAATGATTTCGGGTAGGTCTGAATCTATCAGTGCAAGATTGTTTGAAAAAGTTTCGTTATCGATTCTTATAAACTTAATATCATTATCCGCAGCAAACAAAATCTCAAACTTGTTACGAAACTCACTTTCACCGTTGAATTTTTCAATAACGGTACTGTCAACGTCACCTGTTATTTTATATGTAAAATTTGTAGTTTTCCCGGGGTTTAGCAAAGTTGACGGATGTCCTAATCTAGATTTAATGCTAAACCCTAATTTGGGATTGTACCCTGCTTTGACGTCACGAACCTGTATACTTATATCCGACTTATCGGGTGCTGGCGCTTTTAATTTACTGCATTGTATTTTACTCAAAAATTCTTCTGACGTAACGTGTGGAAAAGTGGCAGAATCAGCATTTGTTATACGTTTAAGCAAGTCTTTTGCCACGCTGTCAAACTCTCCACAGGGCACAAGCACAAGAAGCCTATCACAATTTTCCTTAATTATGCAAACATTAGTTCTGCCTTCATCGTACGCAAAAATCAAATCCCCGACATTTTCTTTGCGAAAAATCTTGATGATTTCATAGTAAATAGCTTCATTTTTGTTCAAATTCTCATCAGCAGCATATAATTTGCCGTCTGCCAACAGTCTTAGCAACACATAAATTTCTGACCATTCACCTTTATAGCAACTTGACTTTTTATAGTTTATAGTGTATTATGTTGGGTGATGTGAAGTTAATGGAACCCATACCCATACGAGTTAGAGAAACAATTGTAAAACACAAACAAGCAGGCAAATCAGG
>WQYG01000084.1 GCA_009781395.1 Candidatus Bathycorpusculum sp.
ATAATTAGTTTTAATCTGACAAAGTATCTTCAGCAACTCTTAGTAGTCTAAAAAATAGCAAATTTTTTCTCAAGTATCTCTGCTAAAAGCACTTACAAAAATTTTTCATGCGTTTGTCGTGCTGATTTTACGTTCATGACCGCATTTTTCACATTTTTTTATTGGAATTGTAATCATATATTTTGCTCCATTAATTTTTTTACAATAATAATATGTATGTATAAGTATACTTATAATGGTGTTGAGTTCGTTGAACAACGAACTTTAAAATCGTGTAGAAGATGTCACTATGACACGTGGAATGAAAAGAAAAATAGAAAAACATATCTTAGATATATTGAAAGTAAACAAAAAATTGACTAAGAAAGAATTGTTTTTAATTATCAATGTACGATACAAACTTAGAAATCCTGTACCGGAAACGACATTGTATGATAAATTAGCTGAATTAGTGAAACAAGGCACAATATTTGAACAGACTGAAAAAATAGGTAATCGACCTCAAACGTTCTACACGTTAGGCATCCATGAATTAGCAAAGAACCCAAATCATTTCAGATTACCTCGAGGTGTGGGTCTGTATGGGATTCACTGTTTAAACAACCGTGACGTAGCCAAAGAAAAATTTGATCAATACTTGCCCATTATTACACAACTTTTTGTCTGTGATGTTTTATTGTCCATATCTGAAAAAGCTTTTTCTTCTGAGGGTAAAGGTATAGTGGATCGTATAAATAAAAATGACAATTATCGTTCATTAATTAAGTATATTGAGAACGATTTAATAATTCCTATGCTTCAAAAAGATCCCCATCTGTTGCGTTTTCTTTCATATCTTATTGTAGAACTATTTTCAAATGCTGATGTTGTTTTTGGAGAGTATGTTTTTGATCCAAAATCGTCAATAAGGCAATACATGGAAAAGTTGTATGGCGATGATAATGTGATTTGGGTGAATAATAGTTATTTGAGAAGGGAGGTTTTGGAAATGTTGGATCAGCAAAATAAGGTGGAGGGTAATGTTGTGAAAAATGATTCTTCGATTAATACATGTGTATCTGTTTCGAATGTAGGGTCTGAAAAAGTCTGTTCGGTACAAGACAGGCATGTTGCAGAAATGGAGGCAAAAAAGTTTTTAGACGCAGTGAAATTGGAGCTTCATATTTTCAGTTCGGGGTCATTTTTTTGTTTGAAAAAAATGTGAAATATAGCTGGTTTGGTGATGGAAAATTTGGTGCCAAGGGCGTAAAATGGAGAATTATTGGACATGGGGAATAGGTGATGTGTTGTAATAAAAACATAAATATAGTGTTTTTTTGTAATAATTTTTTTATAGTTGAATGTTACTGTAATTATTACAGGTTTCAATAACTGTTAACTGTGTAGTTGAGGAAAGTGAGCAAGCTCAAATCACGGTTATTTAGGTTATTGAAGTATGGAGAGTGCCTCGTTGACAGAAAAAATTTTGTTTACAAGAGCTGATGTGCTAACTAAACTTTGGAACATAGCCCAATGGCACGAAGACAAACGCGTCAACCCCAAAGCAAAACTAGACTATATCGCTAAAGAACGCAGTACCTACTCAGGCAAAGAAATCCGCGCATTGCAAGCAATCCTGCAAGGACTAAGTGATCAAGAGTTGGAAACAAGGGTTAAAGAGTTAGAAGAAAAATTAGCAAACGGCATATTAATTCCCAAACCCCAAAAGGAGCACCACAACTAACAATGAAAGCCCTAACACGTAAACTATGTGAAATGGAGAAAAACGTACTAAACAGCTGTCCCGATCCGGAAGAAACTTTTCTTGGATTTACTAATGTAAATGAGCAAGAACTTTTTCAAACAGCCTGTAAAATCATAAAAACCCACACATTGCAAACAAGCCAACTGGAGGCTAAACAGAAGGCAAATCCACACATAAACTATGCTTTTGAGAGAGAACAGTTGGTGTTAAGTGGAGAAGCGCAAACTCTTGTAGATCAAGCTTTGCGTATCATTTTTTTAAGATCTACCAACATTTTTGACACTTACCTTGCCCCTTTTTTTCACTTAGAAGACTCCGTTTGCAAAATGTTGTTTTATTCCAGATTTTTTTGGTTTCTCTCTGAAATGAAAGATATGTTACGCTACAATTATTTGGTGCGAACAATTGTGTGTGAACCTGGCTTTTTTGATTTAAATCCTGAAGAGCAGGAGGAAAAGTTGAAACCCGTACATGCCACCTGTCGAGAATGGTTCACAGATGAGAGCCACACAAAATACCTACAAACCAACTCCTAACAAGCAACAAAGCACAAACGCTTTTTTCTCTCATCAAACCAACAAATTATTGTCCCCCATCAATATTACATTACATTTTTAAACATGTATCACAAAATACTATTTTAGGTAACTAACGTGAACCCAAACGTTAACACCAAACACAACACCCACAACAAAAAAACCCTACTACTAACCCTACTACTAATAGCAATACTACTTATTACCACCACATTAATTATTGGTAAATTAACAGAACGTACTGTTGTTGATGTTCTTTTTGATACACCTGTTTCTTTAGAGAAAGCAGTGCTTGTTACCTCTGAAAAAGAACTAAAGACAGCAGTAAATAACGCACAATCTAAAACCTCTAAAGCAGTTATTATTGCACTAGATGATGACATCGCACTCACAGAAACTCTCACCATACCCAAAAATAAAAGAATTATTCTAACAAGCAACAACAACAATAATAACGGTGAGGGGGTGAGGGGGGATGCGTTTTTTAAATTAATGGGTGCAAACGAAGAAAACACGATAACTGTATGCGAAAAAGGCGGGCTACGCATTGCAGGCATTATTGTAACTCATGCAAAAGGCGACAGAGGCAGAGGTGCATATGTTGAACCCTATGGTACACTTATCCTATCGTATGGTAAAATCTCCGACAACATGTACCATAGTTACGCTGGGGTGGTTAATTGGGGGACTTTTATTATGTGTGGGGGTGAGGTTTCGTATAATAATGCTACGGGTCGGGATACTTGGGGTAATTTGGGGGCTAGTAGGGGGGGTAGTGGTGGGGGTGTGTATAATTGTGGTGCTTTTATTATGAATGGGGGTGAAATTAAAAATAATGTATCTATGGAGTATGGTGGGGGCGTGCGCAACATGGGTAATTTTGTTATGTCTGGTGGCGAAATTTCATACAACACCGCTTCCGCTGGAGGGGGTGTAGCTAACGGCGATATTTTTGTTATGTCTGGTGGCGAAATTTCATACAACACCGCAACTTGGAGAGGGGGTGGCGTAAGCAGCAACAATAGTGATGCTAACATGTTTAAGGGTAGAATTTCAGACAACAATGCCGAAAGAGGCCCAAACTTACTTGTAGTGGACGAAAACGGTAAAACAATAATAAACAAGTAGATAGCCAAAAAAACCATGCGTCCATAATTAACATACAAATTCTGAAAAGTGTACTTTAGATTTTTACAGTTACCCATAATGTATGTATTCGTAGAGAGCTAAGACTGCAGATTTGACACAAAAACTGATGAAACCAAACTTATGCCACACCCTTGTATGCGGGTTATGGACACATAGAAAAAAAGTAACTAAAAAAATTGTTAACCCAAAAAAATGGGTGGTAGACTAGGTTGGTATGGTTTTTATTTGAACATCTGCATGAATACCATTGTAGTTAGTTTGTGCATTATACAAATCAGGCGTAATTGGAATAGCAATGTTTGAATCCACTACAAGCACAAACCCTTTCTTAGATGCAGTATCATCATTTTTTGGACCAGCAAACTTTGAGAATTGATTGTACCAAATAGCCCTGTCCTGTTGCAACGGTTGCCCCCGATCGTTACGTTTTACGGGGTGGTTTTGTATGTCTATGCCTATTCCGCCTGGGCCGTCTTTTTTTGTCACCGTCAAATGTGCTTGCGCCCAATAAAGCATACCATTTAAAATTTTAAGCCCTGTACCACCCAAACTCCCCAGTCTAACCCTAGCTCTAATGTGAGAACTATAAGGCGTAATACCCGTAGCATAAAGCAATGGATTAGCGTTTTTATCTATCGGATCAACATCATCACAAGGTTTAACGCTTGTAGTATACGAATCTACACCGTGAGGATCAGGATCTGTCAATATTTGAACACCGCCAACCTGAATACCAACCGCATCACTATAATTAGCAAGACCAATATCCACATCCTCAATAGACGTAAACGCCGCACTACAAAACTCACTCCCCGGATACGTCTTATTTGGATCATTCGGATACCCCTTATAAGGCCCCGTCGTAGTAAACACCACCCCCTTCTTTACATTCTCCATCCTAATATGCTTCAAACAAGCACACTCACTCCACAACCCCTTATAACTCCGAATATGAATCCCAACCTCACAATTCTTAATAGTGACATTGCGAATCATGCAATGCATAACGTTTTCTAACAAAATCCCCGTCACAAACCTATTCCCACTCCCCGTTTCATTGCCATCTATAATTAAATTCTCAATAAGAGATGACTGCCAGGGATCATGAAAACTACTCTCAACCACCTTCACCACGGGATTCGCCCAACTATTACCGGCAATCAAAGCATGCTTCCTACCCTCATCACCCCGCAACAAACCACCCTGACCCAACTCTAAACTACCAAACAAAACCTCATTTGCACTCAATATCTTTTGATTAACTACAACCATACTATTGCACCTCTCCACACAAACTATGAAGACCTAACATCAATATCAGAAACCCCACTATACACAAACAAACTATGATTAAACAAAACATTGTTAATAGGTCTAACCAGTCCAAGTGTTGTCAACAGAAAATTCTGATTATCCCAAACCGTCGCTCCCAAATTAACATACACACCCCACCCACTTGGCAAAGGATTCAACGGAATTTCTTGTTCAACTTCAAAATTAACCAAACTATACTTCAACACACCATTAACCTCCAAACCCTTCTGAGTACCATTACCCAACCAAACAGTTGCCTTAATAAACGCACAATGCAAATCAGCATGAACATTATCATCCCCTATCTTAATCCCAACACCATTCAAACGATTATCCAAACTAATACGCACATCATCAATAGTCGTATACGAAAAATCCTTAGCAGCACTTACACCCTCAAAAACAATGCCCGTCTTTACATTTTTCATCCGAATATGCTCAAAGCGATTCCCACGCGAACAATCACCAGCAGAACCCGTAAGCTTAACCCTAATCCCAACCTCACAATTACGAATAGTAATGTTGCGAATCACACAATTGTACACATTTTCCAACAAAAGCCCCGTCACGCCCCCTACAGCATTTCCACTTGCATCATTACCATCTATAACCAAATTTTCAATAACCGCGCTACCGGCAAAATCATCAGGTAAATTGGAGTCAACTTGCATAATGGTTAAAGAATTAGTATAATTAATAACCTCAAGTTTACTTCCGCTACTACCCACCCGACGCCCATTATAAGCCACAGATATCGGCAACTTATTTCGCCCTCCAACCCGTTTTTATTTGCGTTAAACTTTTATTCAACCAAATAGGCTCATGGACAACAATAACATGACCCCTGTTATTAAGGGCGTTATCCATGACATTTTTAACAAATCTTGCACTGTATTCTTTCCAAATATTCATTATTTTTACACATCTCCCATTTTCATCACATTATTATTATCACTATGGATTAATTACAATATCGTTATTGCTAGAATTGTTATTGTTCTCTATTTTGTTTTGTGTGAGAAGTGATAGAGCGGTTAATAGGAAGCTTTGATTATCTGTAACAGTTGCATTTGAATTAATACGTACGCCACAGCCATTATGGCCTGTGCTTTGTTCGACAGCCAAATTAACTAGGCTAAGACCTAGTTTACCATTTACCTCTAAACCTGTACCCTTAGAACTGTCTAACCACACATTAGCCTTAATAAATGCACAATACATGTTAGCAGGAGCATTATTACCCGCACCTATTTTTATACCGGTATCTGTAGAGTTGCCAGCCAAACTTATGCCCACATCATCAATTGTTGTATGTGAGAAATCTTTAGTTGAATTTGTGCCCTCAAAGAGTATGCCCGTTTTTACATTAATCATTCGTATATGCTCAAATCTATTTCCTTGTGAACAATGATCAACGCCATCAGTAAGCTTTACTCTAATGCCTACTGTACAATTTTTAATGGTGAGGTTACGAATTAATCCGTTACAAACGTTTTCTAACAAAATTCCCGTTAAA
The DNA here is from genome assembly GCA_009781395.1 of Candidatus Bathycorpusculum sp. GTDB lineage: Archaea > Thermoproteota > Bathyarchaeia > Bathyarchaeales > Bathycorpusculaceae > Bathycorpusculum. Next base: position 6,260 of record WQYG01000084.1, read on the forward strand.
TTTGGCTTATTTTTGCCATCTATTATCAAATTCTCAATAATCGCGCTCTTTCCCACATTACTTGGCAGGTTGGATGCTATCTTTAGCATGGCTTCATTGCCTATTCCGGTATAGTTTAGAATGGTTCCTTTGCTGCCATTGTTACCTGCGTAGCGGCCATCATAGGGTACATTAATCATAGTGGGCACATTAACGGTATTTGCTCCTGTTGCGCCACCACCATCGCCGCTACCGCCACCACTACTGCCGTTGCCAACATATTCCCAGATGGCATAGAGTATTACGCTGTTGTGGCCTATGTAAAATTTAGATGGCGTAACAATGCTTCCACTAACTGCGTATGTGGGTTTTGTAGCTACAGATATGGGAGACCAGCCTAGAAAGGCATATCCTGGGCGAGAAAGTCCGCCCTCGTTTGACTTCACAAAAACAGTATTCCCAGCTTGATACATGTTAAGATCATACGGCACTGATCCATCTGAAGGGCCATTCTTATTATATAAGACCTGATATCCATTGTTAATGGGTGGGATGGCTTCCCAAGAAGCGTACAAAACAATGTTTTCAGTTATAATAAACTCTGTCTCGATATAGTGTGTTACATTTGGTGATGATAAATCGGTCCAACCCATGAAATGATAATTGAGTCTTGCCAGAGTTCCTCTGTCAAGTATTGTTACGGTGCTGCCTTTTTCATACGGGCTGTTAGGGTCTACTGGTGCGGATCCGCTTGTGGCCCAATTTTCATTATAGGTGATTGTGCAGTATTGGATTGGTTGCCACACAGCGTAAAATATTATGTTGGATGTTTGTATGTTAAAGCTTTGGGGGGTGACTGTGGTGCCTGTTACTTCAAAGACGGGGGTTGTTGCAGAAGAGTTTGTGTGCCAGCCTAAAAATTTGTGTCCAATTTTTGTTAGTCCGTTGGTGTTGGCTTTAACGGTGGCTAGAACACCTTGGCTGTAACTATTGCTGTCAACGGGTATGTTTCCACTTGTGGCGCCGTTGGCGTTGTATGTTATGGTGTATAGGGGTGTTGAGGGTGATCCCCAAACAGCATATAATGTGGTGTTGGTTGTGATTATGAATTTGGAGTCTTGAGTGTATTGTGCTAAAGAGGCATTGTTTGTTGTTGCCCAGCCTAAAAATATGTTGTTAGTTTTTGTTAGGGAGCCTGGGCCTTGTACGGTGACGGTTGCGCCGTTTTGGTAGGGGCTATTTGAGTCTGTGGGGGCATATCCTCCGGTTGCGTTGTTGGCGTTGTAGGTGAGGGTAACAAGGGGTAGAGGTTCCCAAACCGCATATAACATCCAGCCATTATCTTCCCAGTCTTCTGTGACTGATAGGATGGCGTTTATTGGAAATATGTTGGGTATGGTGCCGATTGTGTAGGGGGTTCCGGGTGTTGCAAAGTCGGGGGTGGTTGCGTTTTTGTTGCCTGCCCAGCCTTTGAATGTGTGTCCGATTCGTGTTAGGTTGTTTGTGTTATCGGGGATTGCGGCCCATCCGTCGGGGTCCATCCAGAGTTCGGGGTCTGGTGCATTTCCGCCTGTTGCTCCATTGCCGTCGAATATGAACATTTAATTTTTTGCCGCCCGGTTGGTTTTTTTAAGAGTTGTTGTTTTGCGGGTTTGTTGTTTGGTTTGGTTGTTAAAACAGTGTATGTGATGTGGGATGAGGGTGAGTTTGTTGTTTAAAATGTTTGTAATGGGACGTATAATTTGTATTGTGTACATACGTTTACGCGCTCTCCTTTACTCTTAAATTAAAAGGGATGTCAACCTTAAAAAGGTTCCTAAATTGTGACATATGTGTTCGTGCACATTATTTTTGTTTTGTTTGTATTGTGGTGTGTGTAGGGTTTTGTTCCTATGGAAGAGCCTTTTTGTCCTACCAATATTAACGGTTAAAATCCAACATTTTCCACAAAAATTAACAGTTAAAACCCAACAATTAACACAAAAACCACAAAACCCCCCAACAAAAACA
>WQYG01000085.1 GCA_009781395.1 Candidatus Bathycorpusculum sp.
GTACCAGCAGGAATACCATAAACAAGCGTTGGAACCCTTAACTCAGAAGTACCATCAACATAAGAAACAGTCCAACCATCAAAAACATACCCCACCTTAAAAGGAGAATAGGGTATAGAAACAGGGAAAGAATCCTCCACAGTATACACCAAAGGATTAGCAACACCCCCAACAAGAACACCACCATCCAACTCATAATCAACAACATACGAAACAGGCGACCAAACTGCAACAAGCACCACATCCTCAGCAGGCATCACAAAACTATCACCACCAACATACAACCCACCATCGTAACTAGCAACCCAACCATCAAAACCATAACCAAGCCTTACAGGCACACCAGACAACACATACACTACAGCACCTACAGAATACGGACTATTAGAATCAACCAGCGCACTACCACTACCACCAGCCAAATCATAAGTCACCAAATAAGACCCAGACCAACGCGCATACAAAATCACATCCTCCACAACAGGAGTAACACCAATTTCCCATTCAACCCCACCAACCTCTGAAGACGTATACCAACCATCAAACACATAACCATCAGGATGATACACAACAAAATCAACCGGCAAAATTAGAGGCAAATTCACAGGACTCTTTGGCACCGCAACCGTCACCCGCAACTCACCCACCGCCCATAAAGAAGGTATGTCAATATATCCACCATTACCCGTAAGAGTCACAAGCCACGCAAAATCCCTATTAATACCCGTCGCCCCCGTAAGAAGAGCATCATTACCCAAAATAGTACCACTATAATAAATAATAACACTACCAGGATAATTCCTAACATTCTGTCCATTAGGATTATAATTGATTGTACCTCCATTAAGGAAAATACTGCCATAATTATCAATCCCCCTAGACCCACCATTAACACTCAACACACCACTAGGTTCAATGTAAAGATACACATTAGAAGTTACAGTAAAACGCACAGTAGGACTAACACTACCTGTAATATATATATCAACTAGTTCCGTTGGATTTGCTACAGCATAAGCCAAGGCTTGCATAAGCCCACCTTGCTTATCATAAACAGGATCTAACGGAGTATCAACCAGAACGACATTCCAAGTAGTAGCGTTAATCACTACAGGCACTATTTCTTCTTCTTCGGCGATAGCGATGTTGTTGTTTGTGAGCATTAAAAGTGACCCTGTGCTGAGGGATATTATTAATGCTATAACGAGTAGTGATTTTAAGTTGCATAGTTGTTTGAGTGTTTTGATGGTGAGTTTGGATTTATTGTGTGTTGGTGGGTATTGTGTTTGATACGGGGTTGCATTATTGTCAGACATACAATATTCACTTGTTCGTAATTTGGTATGCAAACTCTTTATTAAACATAGCCAAATAACATATATTCAATCTTGCGAATTAATACACAAGTAGAACATAACAAACATATAACATAAATAAAAAACAAAAATGATACACACACATAATATCCCCAATACACTCACAGAATCAACATAAAAACCACGAGAAGAAAAAATCAAACAGAGAAAATGGGTTTAAAGTTTCAGTTTTTAAGACACTTCATCTTTCACCTTTGACTCTATTTTTTCCCTATATCTTCTAGTTTGTCAATACCCGCACAAAATATTGCCCCGTTTACAAAGGACAATATGAGATATTGGGGTTCAAAAGATTGCGCAGAATAGGCCACTACCGTTGCTATCAGACTTGCAAACCCCCCAGTCATAACAGTACGCGCCAGTTTAGTATAGGAGTAACTGGTTTCTGTTTTTGAGTCCGCAACATCAATTTTAGCTTTTTCCATTGCTATTTTTTTCTCACGTCTCTTTGCATAATAACCAGTTAAATTGTAACTGACAACACCAAGTAGTGTAAAAACTATGTACGCAACTTGCAATATGTTACTCATTTTATATACACACATAATTAAAAACATGAAGTCCTTAAGAAATGTTTTGCTTTTAACACTCCTCTAGCATGTCTAAGAGAAAACAAACAACCAATTGACCACAACACACAATAGGCACCACAAAACCCATAACAAACCACCCACTACAACCCACCACTCAGGTTACATGTAGCCCTAACTTTTCCATTTAAGTAATATTATTTCACATCGTGCCTTGATTTTTGCTTCTTTTTACAATAGAAGCTCATTTTACAGATGCAGCATTACTTACATAAGTAATATGGTCCTAAGTCTTAAAAAGCACAAATAACGCTTTAATCGCAAAAATAGCTGAAAAATAAGGCTTACAGACGAAACCTGTTACTTAATTATGAAAAGTCAGGGATGTAGTTTTTTACAGAACACTAAATTCACACCGCAAAAAATTTTGATGATTCATTACATGTCATCAGTAGAGACAAAAAAATAGTAAAGAGAGAGAAGAAATTAGTCTTCTGTTTTTTCTTCTTTGGCATCGTTGTTGTTGGGGTTGTTTTTGTTGTTTTTGCGTTTAAATATCAGGATTATGGCAATGATTTCTACTATAAAGATTATAGCGTTTACAATAGTCCACTTGTCAACTAATGTCATGGTGAGGGTCATGTCTTCAGTTAGTATGAACAATAGTATGCCTGCGATTCCCAGGATAAGGGCGGTAATTAGCCACAGATTTCGGCGGTGCATCTGTTTTTTTATCTCCTCTGTTTTCTTTTCGTTTCTGTTTTGTACTGACACATGTTTGTCTTTAATATTTTTCTGTGCGCTCTTTTGTTGCTGGTTTTGTTCCTGTTTTTGCTGCTGTAGCAATACACAAGTAGCCACTATAATAGCCAATATGATCCCTGCCATGCTCAATAAAAAGTTTACAAGAGCCCACCTCTGCAAAAATTCACCCACTTCACAACCACCACCAATACGCGGTTGTGATGGAGGTATTATGTTTGGAGAGATGTTTGGGGAAGAGGTGTTTGGTGGAAGGGTAGGGGCGATATTTGTTGGGGGTTTTGTTTGAGCTCCCTCGTCACCACTGTTGTTGTTATTGTTGTCAGAGTTAGAGTTTGTTGTGTAGTAGAATACAAAAGTATTGTCTGTGGCGTTAAGTGTTGTGGTTAATGAGCTGCTGCCGGTAACAGTGTAGCCGGATAGGGTGATTGCGTTTTCAGTTATTGAAGAGCCCATTGTTTGACCGGTTACTATTTTGTTTGCAGCCAGAGAATTTGTTGTGCCTTGTAAATAATAATATACGGTATATTCAATATCTGTGTTGGGTGTATAGTAGAATACAAACATGTTGTCTGTGGCGTTAAGTGTTGCAGTTACTGTTGTAGGAGTTGTTGCGGTATAGCCTGCAATGGTAACAGCGTTTTCAGTTACAGAGGCCCCTATTGTTTGATCGGATACAATTTTATCTAAGGTAAGTAAAGTTGTTGAGTCCACTAAGTAGTAATGTACTGTATATGAAACAGTTAGGAGGTTGTCGTTTTGTTGCCATACTGCATATAGTACTGTGTCATTAAAGATGTTAAAAGAGGTGCCCTCAACATAGAGTACTGTGTTTGTCTTAGGGTTTGTATCCCAACCAAGGAAAGTGTAACCTTCTTTAACCATACTGCCCTGGCTTTGTATTAATGCTATACTGCCGCTAACATATGGACTGCGTTCATCTACAGGTACAACGCCGTCTGTATAGCTAGTGCCATCATATGTTATCGAGTAATATTTTGTTTCAACGCTCCATTGTGCTATATAGGTTATATTTTCAGATACCGTACTTGTCCATGTTGGTGACCAGCCCATAAACTTGTATCCGGGAGCGTGGTCAACTGTTGTATCACCGTTAAAAGTAGGAGTTTTAGCGCCATACAATAGACCTGTTGTTGTTTCAGTAGCAGCTTTCCAAGTACCCTGCTCGCCAGGAGCATAAATTATTACATATGTATTTTGTGTCCACTGTGCCATCAGTACAATGTTTTTTGCAGGCATTGTAAAGGTGTTGCCGCCAAAATATGTCTTGGTATTATAGTTCCAGCCTGAAAATGCATACCCTGCTCTTGTGGGTTCAGCGTTTAAAACTGTTACAGTATCGCCTGCATTATACATGTTCTCATCTACTATGGCGCCGGTGCCATCATCGCCTATGTCATATGTTACATTATAGTGGCTTGTAGAGGATCCATGTGTATAGCTAATGTCAAAGTTGTTGTAGCCATATTCAAGATTATTTGTCCACTGTACACCTTTTATCTGTGTGTTATATACATCACCATGTTCGGCTATATCTAAAGAGTACAAGCCACCGCCGGCAAGGTTTTTTTCAAATACTACATCTGCGTCAACAAAGAGTTTTTTGAAATCTGTTTTATCATTAGTGTCTGTAACCCAAACGCCACCGCCATTACCATAGGCCACATTGCTAGAAACTGCTCCTTTGGATAATATAAAGGAGACAGAATGCACGTATACACCCCCGCCATTGCAGATAGCTGTGTTGTTAGTGATCGTCCCGCTCGTCATTTTTAGAGAGCCTACAGAATATATGCCTCCACCGTTGTAAGCGGTGTTGTTGGCAATTACTGCGTTGTCAGTTAATTCAAAGAATGCCCATACAATAGATACAATATCTGCAACGTATACGCCTCCGCCTTCGTCAGTAGCTGTGTTACCGGTAATTAGGGCATTGCCTGACACAGTAAAAGGGCCCTTATAAGTTACATATAAGCCACCGCCATAAGTAGCAGTGTTGTTAGCAATCATTGTATTGTCCGACATTTCAAAAGGTAAAGGTCCCTCAAAATATAGACCCCCGCCATAAGTAGCAGTATTATCGGTAACTAGAGCATTATCTAACATAAGGCCTTTAGATACAGCTACACCTCCACCATAAGTAGCAGTATTATCGGTAACTAGAGCATTATCAGTCATTTCAAAATAGCCAGAACCGCTGCAATACACGCCCCCGCCAGTGCCAATTTTGCCATTAGCAGTGTTATTAGCAATCATTGCGTTACCTGACATTTCAAAAGTTCCCGTAGAACCCACGCCACCGCCATAGCCTGTAGTAGCTGAATTGTTTGCAACCACAGCCTGACCTGACATACTAAAAGAACCCGCAAAAAGCACGTACACACCTCCACCGCAGGAGCCATTATTAACGGTATTGTTTGCAACCACAGCCTCACCTAACATACTAAAAGAACCCGCATATACGTGCACACCACCGCCTCCGCCGGCAGTGCCAAGAGCACCATTAGCGGTGTTGTTGGCAATCACTGCCCTACCAGTCAACATGAAATTTCCATTAGTATATACGCCACCACCCGAACCCTTAACAGCAGTGTTATTAGCAATCACTACATAATCTGACACACTAAAAACATAAGAATTATTTTCCGAAGAACCAATATTGTTAAACACTCCCCCACCAGAACTACCGGCTGTATTATTTGCAATTATACAATTATCAGATAAAGTAAAATTGCCACAAGTATTATACACACCCCCACCCGCATTATCAGCCTTGTTACCAAAAATTATACCCGCACCAGATAACGTGAAATTACCAACACTCTGCTGATTTCCAGTGTTATATACGCCACCACCAAAAGAGGCAACCGTATTAGCAGAAACTAGGCCGCCAGACATAGTAAAAGTGCCATTATTGTATACACCTCCACCGTTACTAGCGCTATTGTTGGCAATCACACCGCCATACATTGCAAGAGAGCCCTCAGTATACACGCCACCCCCCAAACTATCCACCATGTTGCCAGAAATTTTACCGCTGTACAGGATAAGTGTGCCGCTTGGATTAACAGTTACGCCTCGACCGTTTTGGCCAGTTGCATGAGTAACAATGATGCCGTCAAGTTTTGAGGTGCCAAGGGTCAATTTACCATTAACAAGGATGGTTTCCATATTAACTATGCCTGTAAGCTTCCAAAAACCTTCCGGTTCATCATTACTGCCGACACTTATCAATGTAATATCTTTGTCTGTTGGAATTTCGAGTTTAGAATTTTCTAAAAAGATGTTGTTGCCAAGTGCAATAATGGCATATTCGGCATTAATGGCTGAAATAAGGTCTTTTTCATTGTAAACTGTTATGTCAGGGTTAATTCCAGCAACAAACGGAGAAGGGGTGTTAAATGTAGAAATCAGAGCAGTTAGTAGCAGTATAAGTATAAAGGTTAATGAAAGAAGTGTGATTAAGGTGTTTTTGTGGTGGAATTTTTTTTGTAAGTTATTTTTATGGTTAATTTGTGTGTTTAGTTTAATAGTTGTGTAGGTCATATTAATATTCACTCTAATGTTTTTAGAGGGTTGTAGGAAAATTGTGTAATTATTTGGACGGTTGTGTGGGTTAGTCTCTATGAAATTGTATATTTAGAGTGTTTTAGCATTTGTGTTGAACGTTGTTGTAACTTTTTGAAGTTACAATGTATTATCCTATAGCCCTGTAGCTCAAAACAAATATTGTTACTTATATATTATGTGTTACGAGACTGTATATTTCACGTGTAAAAACAACAACAAGCACACAATCACCCTAAAAAAGAAAGAAAAGAGAAACCCACCTTCACGGCTAGGTTACAGTTTCAGCATTTGGCACATAATAAAAAGTAATCACGTTCACCGATACATCCTCATCAAGAGTTAAAGACGCCACACCCTTACCAACCACCACATAACCCGCAATATCTATCGCAGACTCAGACACACAAAAACCAACAGCACCAGACCCAGAAGTCTTATCTGAAAACACAGAAGTCTCAGTACCCTGCAAACAATAACGCACCGTATATGCAACTTTTTCATCTTTATGTTTGAAAATAAGGGCTATAGCAATTATTTCCACTATAAAGATGATAACGTTCACGATGGTCCATTTGTCTACTAAGGCCATTGGACGAGTCATGTCTTCAGTAAGTATGAACACTACAATACCCGCAATGCCCATAATAACACTTAAGAGCACCCACAAAGTTCGGCGCTGTTTTCGCTTCTTTTCCGCTTCCACCACTACATCATTTTCAACATATGTGCCGGTGTTGTTTTGTTTATTGCCGCGTTTTGTTGCATATTGATTCTTAGCACCGTTTATCTCGTTTGAGTTGTTCTTTTGCTTCTGTTTTTGTTTCTTTTGTAACAGCACACAAATGACCACAAGAAGTGCCAATATAAGACCTACCACACTTAGCACAAGATTGACCAAAGCCCAAATCGGCAACTCTTCATCACCTTTTGGTGGAACCTCTGGTTCTTCAGTACCAGGAGGTGGCGTAACACTTGGCGGAGTAGGACTCTTAGGAGGTACACTTGGAGAAGGCTTTGAAGATGACCCACCACTACCACCACTATCACTGTTTTGAGTATATTGCGCCACAACATCAAGGTCAGATGTTACGTTAGAAAAGTCTTGACTCCAACCAGTGAAAGTGTAGCCATCACGTACTGGATTTGAAGGTGCCTTAGCAGCTCCACCATAAGGTACCTGCTGGACATCTAAAACATTGCCATTCCAATCTTTAAACGTCACCGTAAACTCTGTCTGCCTCCACTGCGCCGTATAAGTAACAGTACCAACTACAGTTTCACTCCATGTTGGATACCAACCATCAAATTCCCAACCCTCATCACCAATCACCTCAGGTGCCTCAGGCGTTGGGTCACCATATGAAAGATTATCAATGACTTTTTTGTCAAAAACACCATGGGTACCAGGATCATACGTTACTGTAAATTGTTGACCAATTTCAGCCCACACTGCATACAACACAGTGTCTTTAAACAAGTTAAAAGTAGAACCACCCGTAAAGATTGGGCCCTCAGCATCAGCATCTGTAGCCCAGCCAAGGAAAACATAACCTTCCCGAACTAAACTACCCTGATCCTTAACCAACACCACACTACCACTAACATATGGGCTACGACCATCAACAGGCACATCACCACCTGTAAACCCATTACCATCATACGTCACTGTATAAATTATTGGCTCAACAACAACAGACCTAATCCATTGAGCATACAACAACGTATCTTCAGTAATCGTAAAGGTTCTACCACCAACAAGAACACCACTACTACCATCAGCCATAGTACTCCAACCAACAAAAGTCCAATCAGCAATCGCAAGACCACCAGTATTACCAGACACCGTAACTGTTGAACCAGACTCAAACAAATAAGAATCCGGCACACTACCAGAACCAACCATACCACCAACTGGCCAATTAGCATCATACCCAACAAAGAACAACTCCTCCTCTGCCCCACCA
>WQYG01000086.1 GCA_009781395.1 Candidatus Bathycorpusculum sp.
CTAGGTTTTTGGTGGTTTCTGCTTGTAGTCTTCGGCTGGAGCGTATGCGGTGTAGGTATCCGTATATGTAGAGGTTTAGCATCATTTTTGGGTTGTAGGGTTTGTTGCCTGTTGTGTTGGGTTGGGCGTATTTGTATCCTAACTGGTTCATGTCTAGGTTGTTTGTGAATGCGTGTATTACTCTGCATATGTGGTCTTGTGGTATGTATTCGTCGAGACATTTTGGTATTAGTGTTGTTTGTTGTTTGTTAAATCCTTCTTTGTAACGCATAGTATTCAACATCTATGATGGTTGTTTGTTTTATGTTGTATTTATAGTTGTTGTTTGTTGAATCGCTATGTGTTAGTGTGTTTAAAAACTCGTTTTTGCGCAGTCTGAATTCAGAATAAAAACGGCTAAAAGTCAGTGATAGCAACTAAGGTTTTGTCTATAAATAAACTTGACACTTTTTTGAAACTCCCCTGGAGTAACAACATACTTCTGTTGAGTCATGTCAACCTTAATTTCCGACACTCCCTAATGTCTATTGTAATGCTGTATGTTGATTGAAAAACGTGATATGTTCTTTTAAGTGTTATTTGACTAAGATATGTATGTTACGTTTTGTTGTCTTGTTAAATCTTCGTGAGTTTGTGGCGATTTCTACGTTGGTAGGGTGTACTTTTTATTCTCTACACACATTACGCAGAATCTTATTCGAAGATGCTATTAAAAGGTAATTCCCACGGATATGTTTGCTGTGGTACCTTCAGGTGTTGGTATGTTTTTTGGGATTCCTCCTACTGGAAACAGTTTTCTCATATCAGGTACGCTTGGGTCTAACTTTTCTAGTTCACGATTTTTTTTAGACATAGCTGCCAGATCTATAAACCCTTCAATAAATAGACCAACTTCGCCATACCCTGAAATATTAAATGTTGCATCAACCCTAAATCTTGGCTTGATTATGTTGCGCCAAGAAATATTGCCAGTAAGCATATTTTTATCAAAATAGACAATATCTAATGACGCGTTGACTGTGCAATTTGGGCATGTAACTCTAGCACTTGGGCTGGTTATGTAAGCCCCTGATGTATGTGGCTTAACTATTTGTACATCCATTTGTAGAGTACAGTCATTACTCCTCATATTTAGAAGCCGTCTTACATTAAATTCTTTAATTCCATCTAATGCTGTGCTAAATATGTTTGATCCACTTAATAATTCAGCAGATGGATCAAGCCCGAGTGTCAGTAGTCTTGAAGGGAATATGGGTCTATCCCATGAGAGTAAATTAAAAGGTGTTCTATCCTGAAGTAGCTTCAGTACAAAATCGTCGTTTACTTGTGATTCTTGTTGTTCATTTTCTTCTGGTTCTTGTGGCAGAGTTTCATCTTGATTTTGAATTTGTTTGATTCTTGATAGATTTTGTTGTTGTTGGTGGTTTAGTTCGTGTTTTAGGAGGCTTGTGCCTGTTTTTGTGTTTGGGTTGTATTGGTTTTTTGCAAAATATATATTGTTTCCGTAGCATGTTGCTTTGGCGTTTAATGCGTTTGTTAGGTTGTTTGCGTAATTGTCTGTGTGTACTCGAACAGAGCTAAAATTGTAGTTTAATTCGTTTTCCATGTTGGTTTTTGTTTTGCTGTCTAGGGGTTCACCGTTGGTTGGGTTGTCTATTTGACTTATTAGCGAACCCATTTCAAACGTATCTGGATTTGTTGTTGTGTTGTTGTATGAATTTATGTTGTTAAAATTATATAGTGTGTGACGTTCGTGGGGTTGTGTGTTTTCTTGCTCAAGACTAGTTTGTTGTTGGGGTTTGTTTGTTTTGGTGATTTCGTAGGTGCTGCAGTTGTTTTTTTCTGCTTTTTTTGTTAGGATGCTTTGGTTTTCGTATGTACTCACGGTCGCATTACCTTTAAAACGTCAACATGTGTATATGTAATAAGCAACTATTTTAATTTTTTTGAATTATTGTTTAGACAGATGCTTAATTTTATTATGTACTATTGCTGGTTTAGGTTGCAGGGTGGTTTTGAGGTTTTATTGGATGTAGGTTATGGTTGAGTCAGATTTTGCGTTTAAAAGTTGTTGGATTTTAGGTGAATGTGTTGGGTTGGGATTTTGGGGGGAAGATGTATGATTTTTTTTGGTTTGATTTTGCGTTTGTGTGTAATGGGTGTTGTGGGTTAATGTTGGGGTGAAAGAATTGGCTTTTGATAGGGTTTTATTGAGCTTGAAAAATTTGTAGTAATATTGTTGATCTCCACGAGAACTCACTTCATTGGTAAAACTACAAAAACCCCACTTGAACCTCTTGAAGCCCCTGTTATTCGGTTATCGTTCTTGTGTTCTTGAACTACTTTGCCTTATTTATCATACGTGTATGAATGCGTCACGGGTCTTCCCACGTTATCTGTTTGAAATGCCTCTAATGTTTTTCTATGTTGTAAACCGTCCCATGGGTCATTATATACAACCACAAATCGCGATCCCTCCTCGATATAACCCACTACAACAACAAAATGCCCGCTCTTTTCATCAGCGTGCCTAACAACCATGGGGGTATTCTTGTCAATATTGTTTTTGATCTCCTGTTGGGTTATGCTGGTAAGTGGTCTAACAGTATTTGCTGCAAGACTAATTTCATTAGACCCATCTGGTCTAACATTATTAACTGGAGTACTATGAAACATGCTATAGGCAAACTCTTTATTTGGTGCAGTCTCTAAACAACTTTGAGTCACATTTTGCATAGTCTCTCTCGCGATCTCCCTTGACTCATTTGGTGTGCCAAACTCGTACGAAGATATCATGGCTCTACAAGTGGCCCAACACAACTTTGTTCCATCTGTATCCGTTACCTTAAGTTGCTCATTGGAGTGCTGACTATATCTTGGTACAGGTAATATTTTTTCAACTCTGGCTCTATGTACAGTGCTGCTAGATGGATTCACTGCGGGTTTGGGTGGAATTATCAATTCCTGTCCTGGATATATTAGATTTGGATCTCTAATTTTATCCATATTTGCCTCAAAAATCGTTGGATATAACTTTCCGTTGCCATAATATTTAACCGAAATGCTCCAAAGTGTATCACCTTCTACTACGGTGTAAGTTTGTGTTTCATCGGTAACCGGTGTTGTTAATTGACACTGCACTGGTGCATTAAAAGCATTCAATGTACCCATGTTAATTGGTGTAGCTTCACTGAGCATTCCGTTGGCGAAGGCTTCTCCCATTTTGTCACTCCTTGATTCATGTCCTTTGTCATAGTGAATGTTAGTTCCATCTACATTGGCGTGGACACCGCCCATAGCCTGCTCCCGTACATGAGTCAACTCATGACCCAATACACTAAGCCCTTTATGAGTGCTCGGACTGAACTCACCTGGTGCAAATCGAATTACGTTACCTTGTGATGTGGCACGTGCCCCCATTTTAGAAACCTCCAAAGATTCCCGTAACGACAGTTTGTTTGTATCTATGCCAAAACTGTTTTGAATGCTTTCAGACAAATCACCTGATACACTTAATGGTGTGCCGGCGTATGGGTTTCTTTGTGAGATAGTTGCATTTTTAGGCAAGTCTTTTCCCTGTAAAGGCACATTTTTTACGTCTATTACTGGTTTTTCTGATGCCTTGTGTATGTTTATTTCACTAAAATTATGTGATATCTGAGACTCATTGGATCTTACCTCTTCATGCTCGAGACGAGGGTGTTGAGATTTATCTACTTTTAAAATTTTATAATTATCATAATTAGTTTTGTCTGTTTTTTGTTTGTTTATTTTTTCGTCGTAGGTGCTCACTGTTACATTACCTCTAGGGCGCCGTCGTTTATAGATATGCCTGATGAGCCTATTTTAATTTTTTGTGAGCTATTGCTTAATTCGATACCTTCTTGGTTCATGATTATTTTTAGGCCTGATTCTGTTTCTAAGGTTATGCTTTCTGATCCTGAGGTGTCGTCTAGTGTGATTGTGTTTGTTTCTGTTTTTAAAATTTTAATATCTGGTGAGGCTGTTTCGTCGGGGGTGTCGTCTTTTCCCCAGAAGCATCCTGTCCATATGGGTATTTGTGGGTTGCCGGATTCGAATTCTATCCAAACCATGGCGTCTACGGGTGGTATGAAAAAGAATCCTACTTTTTTTCCTGCGTAAGGTGTGCAGGGTAGGGCCCAGCCAGAGTCGTTTTCGCCAAAGATTACTGGAACTTTTGCTCGTATACGTCCTAGTTTTAGAGGGTCTTGGTTGTCTGTTACGGTTCCTCGATATTTTCCAAAAAACCTCTGCGCACTATTACTACTATTATTATTGTTCATGTGGTTGCACCTTGTCTATGGTTGATCCTAGTCCTTCTCGGGTTAGGGTAAAGTTTTGTTTGTAGGCACCTTTGGTTATTGTGTGTGTGACTTGTTTTACGTAGTATAGTCCGTTGTATGTGTGTCCTACGCCTCTTAGGGCTACTAGGTGTCTTGCTTTTAATACCTCTTTGTAGTGTATGGTGTCTATTTCGCCTGTGACTGTTACAGCGTTAGATGATGCATTGTTTGCTTCTGTTTGAGCCATGGCGGTTGCCTCTGCTTTGCTTATTCCGCTTTCACGTGATTTTCTACTTATTTTAATGTCCGGAAAAAGGTCTGCTATGGAATATAATGCAAGCTTTGGGCTAGAGTTTGGAAGACCTGAGGGCAAGTTGGTGGTGTCTCCTTTATCGGTGTCTTGTATGCTTCCTGTTAGAGTGCTTTGTTGTAGAGCATCTAACGTGCAGTTTATGGTGTTTACGTTGGTGTATTCTCCCATGTTAAAAGTAAGTGCTTTTTGAGGAGTGCCTGCACGCTCTATGGTTGGTCCCCAATAAGCAATATTTTTCTGAGAGTCATCGGTGTTTTCAATGTAGAAAACAAATTTGTGTTTTTTTGCTAGGCTTTGTATGTATTTTAAATCTGTTGTATGCTGAGAAGGTATGGTATTGTTCTTTTCAGGGGTTTCCATGTTGTCAGGGGTAATAATTTTTGGAACTAAGCCATATTTAGAGTAGGTTTTAATTATTTTTTCAACTATGGCGGTGTCGCTTTGATCCTCAAAAACCTTTATTTCCTCTTCTAAATCCATCATGATACTTAGATCTTTGCCTGTAAGAGTTAAAGTGGATTTTCCCGGTTCTTTGCTGGGATTTAATTGTTGATGGGTAATTATTCCATCAATTAACACTTTAGGTTCTGTTCCAAAAGAAACTAGAATTCTAACACGGTTAAATGGTTTAACTAGAGAACTGTTAAGCAGGGGGTAGTCTTCTATGTCCGCGGCATTGTTTCTACCGGCTGAAAAAGTGATTTGAAAACCATTTTGACTGTTATCAGAGGTTGTTACATTAACACTTTGTAGGGCATTTATTAATAATGGCGGGGCAGGTTCAGGCTCATTTTTTCCTATAAGTAACGTTAAATATATGCCTAACGACATTATTTTCTGCCTGCAGACGCAATCCTTAACACAGTATTTGTCTTATTAATTAAATCAAAAGGATACATGGCATTATTTGCATCACAAATCCGCCAAAACTGTTCAGGCTCCCCTAAAACCCTGCCCGCAACAAGATCCAACCGATCTCCCGCTGCCACCGTAACCTCCTGCAAAAGAACCATTTTTGCACCATCAGGAAGAAAACGACGCCTCTTATACTTAACCACTAAACCCCTATCCGTAGTTAACACTGCATCCTCCACTTGCGCATAACGACTATCCGAATCAAACACACCAAACATCCTCCAACATCAACATCATTATTACACTCAACATACCCTATATTTATTCTGTATTTCTATGCTATCATATGAGCTTTTTAGTAAATCCTACAGCAGCCGTAGCCGTAACCGTAGCTGTGTGTTGTGAAATCGTAGATAACACTTCTTTAGCAATATTATTCACACTATAAAGCGCATACGCTATTTGTGACGACTGCAAAACAGACTGACCCAACGCATTCATAGTTATTTTCACTTTTGCCCGAATAGGATTGAGCATATTATCATAAGCCTCCTCTGTTATACTGTAACTTTTTATTGCCACCGGCAAAATCTTGTTCACCCCAAAAGCAAACAAAATTAAAGACCCCATGGGCGGCACAATCTCCATTTTACCTAACTTAGCTAAAGACTCATTAGCAGCCACTTGATCAGACGAAGGATAAAGAATAGCCTCTAACATTGCTAATTGAGGACTAATGCCTAAGCCTACAGCAACAGAATTTTGTTTTGGATGTTCCAGATCATCAGTAGCATCAAATTCTATATCAACTGATAATTCTTCATCCGGCGAACCGTTCAACCGAAAAGTCTCTGAATTGTCCCCTTCAACTTTAGTATACTTGGGCGTTAAATTACGTGTAATGCTGTCAGGATTGTACTGAAACTTGATAAACCTAGGCGTTGAACTAGGTGTATCTAAAACTACTATGGCTCCTTTAAGCGTCCGCGGCGTACGGGGAAAACCTGACATAACAACCAATAACATATTCTAGTCAAATACGTATATACATTTTACGGTATATGCCTGCAACAAAAGAAAAACATGATAACTCGCTTACTAACAGAAAACATCAAAATGAAACCAATTTCAAACAACAAAATAAACAACAGCATCAAATTATGACAACAATTATGTTCCATGTTCATTGTATCAAAAACATGTGATAACATTACTCTAAAAATAGATAACCCTAAAAAAGTAATAAACCATTTAGACAGATACCTATACTTATAATACAGATGATTATGCATTGGAAACTTTGGCAACGTAAACAAAAACTCGATTTACTACACGCTACTCCTGTTATTAGTCAAGTAACTGAAGATACAATCAACAATGAATTAATAGCTATTTATTATGGCAAAAAAAATTTTGAACCTTCCAAAGACTATTTACAAGAAATAACCCTAGTTTTCAAAGACGAACAACTTAGAAAACACAAATATCTTGATAAACCCTACAGACTAATCAGACAAATACTTTACGGCTGCACAGTTGATATAGAAACTTTTTACATTCATGTCTCTACAAATGATAAAACAGACTATTGCCTATTCCCCAAAATCTACTCCGGAAACAATGACATACATGCCGATAATATTCATTTAGACACTAAAACACCCTACCCTAAACACCTAATTGAAAAATGGAACACTGATACACTTAACGAAAACACACCTCTCTATCTTTCTCCATACATTTACATTAACACAAGCAACCATGCAATGGCCACACACGACACTAACCCTACACTACAAAAAACACTATACCACACCACTCATAGTGTTAAAAAATGGAAAAAACCTCACACAAATATAAAAATAAAATTCTTAACACGCAAACAAGTAGAAAAGAAATACAAAAAACCCTGTGCCTTCTTCTTTTTTTATGGTGTAAACATTGCTTAAACTACCCAACAACACGCACGACAAACGCATGAAAAATTTTTGTGAGTGCTTTTAGTAGAGATACTTGAGGAAAAATGTTGCTATTTTTTAGACGACTAAAAGCTGCTGCAGATACTTTGTCAAATTAAAACTAATTATGTAACGCTTCTTACGCAAACTCACACCTTTTTTACCCACATCAACAAGTCTAAGAAAATTCAACGCCAACTTGCGCAAAATGTTCAAATTAAAAGCCACATACTGATCCAACGTATGATCCATATCCTCACGAAAAGTAACATCCAAATGCCAATGCATACTCTCCACCATCCAATGCCCACGAATAGCCCTAGCAACTTCTTTAACATCCAAAGACAAACTGCTAATAAAAAACCGTGTCTGCACAGACGACACCCCCTCTTTTGTTATGGTATTTTTAGTCATAACAACAGACTGCAGTCCCGCCCAATCCTTACGACCTGACAAACTTGAAACATTGTCCGATTGCCAATACTCCCTAACCTCCACCCCGCCCCTTGCCTTCTCAACGGTTTTATAGTATTGACATTTAGCTAAAAACACCGGGTCATCAAAGCACAAATTGGTTTCTAACCGTAACTTTGCAGTTTTATGCCATAGGTTGAAGATTTAAGACTGTTTTTAGTCCGTTTTTGAGTTTTGAGCGCAAATTTCAAAGAACAGTTACGCCATAGTTATGCCATATATTGCTGATC
>WQYG01000087.1 GCA_009781395.1 Candidatus Bathycorpusculum sp.
GTGGGTTAGGGGGCAGGTTGGAGGTATGTTTGTTCATATGATTAGAGACTCAAAGGAATCTACACGAAGCTTGCTGAGGAGAATTAACACGAAATAATGGAAAAACGCAAAGTATCAGTTAAAAGAAGAACCAGATGAAGTTAAAAACACTCCACCACCGCCGGCAGCACTAGCATAGTTGTCAATAATTTTTGCGTGATCAAACATTTTAAAAGAGCTAACACTAGCCATATACATGCCACCGCCACCACCAGCGGTGTTGCCAACAATCACAGCATCACCAAACATTTCAAAAGAGCTGGCAACAGTCATATGTACACCACCGCCGTAACCGTGAGCGGTGTTATCAGCAACCATAGCATTATCAGACATTTCAAAAGAAGAACCAGAATTAAGTAGATACACACCTCCACCGCCACCACTAGCAGTGTTGTCAACAATTTTTGCGTGCTCAGACATTTTAAAAGCACCACCACGTACAGATATGCCACCACCAAAACCACCCTCATTAATATCACTAATAGCGGTGTTGCCAACAATCACAGCATCACCAAACATTTCAAAAATACCACCAGACATGTACACACCACCACCACTATTAACTATAGTACTGCTAGCGGTGTTGCCAACAATCACAGCATCACCAAACATTTCAAAAGAAGCACCAGAACCAGACATGTACACACCACCACCGCCACCAACATAACCATCTCTGCCAACAGCGGTGTTGCCAACAATCACAGCATCACCAGATAAACTGAGGCGCCCACCGCTGTTATACACGCCCCCACCATTATTAGCAGTGTTATCAGAAATGCTACCACCAACCATCTCAAAGGAGCCAGTAGCAGTTACATATACACCACCACCATCATTTGCTTCATTGTGAGTAATCATAGCGTTTTCGCCAGACATAGTAAACTTGCCACGAACATACACACCACCACCACTAACAGAAGCAATGTTGTCACTAACCACAGCATTTCCTGACATAGTAAAAGTTCCCAAAAAATCAGCAATAAGATGGTGTAAATATACACCGCCGCCGTTGCGAGTTGCAGTGTTGTCAACAATCATACCACCAGTCATGCTAAAAGATCCAGTATACAGCACAGACACTCCACCACCATCCACAGCAGTATTATCGTTGACCAGACCACCAGACATCTCAAAAACACCATTAGCAGATACAAACACACCACCACCGCCACCAATGTCAGATCCAGAATCAAATGCAGTAGCTTTGTTGCCTGTAATTTTTGCGTTATCAGACAACTCAAAACGAGCATTATTTACATACACACCGCCACCTGTTAAAGCGGTATTGTCGGAAATCACACCATCACCTGTTAAAGTAAAAGTACTGCTGTCAGATTTTTGACCAGTATATACACCACCGCCCAAACGAGAAGCAGTGTTGTCAACAATCATACCGCCAGTCATGCTAAAAGAGCCGTAATTGGCCACACCACCACCATAACCACTAAGGGAATTACTTGCTGTATTACCAGCAATCATACCATCAGACATACTAAAAGAGCCCACAGACTCCACAAACACACCACCACCATCAGAAGCCTCATTACCCGAAATCACACCATCCAACATATCAAAAGACTCCCCAGTCACAAACACACCTCCACCTAAAACAGCAGAATTGCTATCAATCATACCGCCAGACATACTAAAAGTACCTCTACTGTAAACACCACCACCATCTTGAGTAGCCTCATTACCCGAAATCACACCATCCAACATAGTAATAACACCATTAAGACTGTATACACCCCCACCAGCATAAGCTGTGTTGTCAACAACTTCAGCGTTATCAGATATAGTAAAAGAAGCCCCATAACTAACAAACACACCACCACCACGATCAGCTGTGTTATCAACAACCCTTGCGTTTTCGGTCATAGTAAAAGTTGAATCATAATTCACAGACACACCACCACCATCAAAGGCAGCAATGTTATTAGCAATTAACGCATCACCCGACATCACAAAAGAACACCCAAAATTCACAAACACACCCCCACCATCAAAACCAGCAGCGTTATTAACAATTTTTGCATTACCAGACATCTCAAAAGTTCCGCCAATTATGTACACACCAGAATTTGCGTTGCCAGAAATCTCACCATCTACCATGAAAAGTTCACCACCATCCTGAACAGTTATTCCTCTACTATAAGTCCCTTCAGTGTGAGTTACAATAATACCATCGAGTGTTAATTTACCACCAAAAACAGTAATAGTATCTTTATCAGCTACGCCGATGAGCTTCCAAAAATCTTCGGGTTTGTCACTTTTTAGGGTAATATCTTTATCTGTCATAATTTCGAGAGCCGAACCTGTAAGGGTAATATCGGCAGTAAGGACAATAATCGTAGGTTCAACAGCACTAGTAACTGCAGATCTAAGTTCAGCTTCATCTCCAACTAGTATAGGCTCGGCTCCCAAGGCAAAGGGAGAAATGCCATTGAAGGCGTAAATAAGAGATGAGAGCAGTACGAGCGTAAATATTATGGAGATAAATTTGAAGGCTGTGTTTTTGTGGGAGAGTTTTTGGAGTTGGTTTTTAGGGTTTGGTTTTAGATTTAGTGTGATAGGGTGATTCATACTAACAAACTCGAATAATATTTTAAAATATTATTATGTAAAAACAAACATATAACCTGCATACATATAGCATATAGCAATACACAATACAAACAAAAACAAACACAAACCACCAACTTTTCCAATTCAAACAATAAATCACAGCAAAGAGCATAATTTAAGCCGATTTTACACTAAAAACCAACCAAACACCTCTTTACTACAAAACAACACCACTCACACCAAATAACACAAACACACTTTAAAGTGACACAAACAAAACTGCAAAAGCAAAAACAACCAAACATAGTTTTCAAACGAAAGACAAAACTTAATTTTAAAAAGTTAGAGACAAATAAAAACAAACACAACCCAAACAAAACCAAAAATTAACCCTCTTCCATTTTTTACTTCACATAAAGTTCCCTACAGGTTAGCAAATTGTCGTTATTGTTGAATATGTGTCTTTAGTTTGAGTTGTTGTTTCTGTTTTTTCTTCGGTTTGCGGTTGTTTTCGCAGGTCTTTTGTCACATGCCATGCAACCAACAAAAATATCACTGATAAAGCAAAAGCTCCAAGCTCAAAGAGTATCACTGAGCTTAATGTATCGCCTACAAAGGGTATCAAGGCATCCACTATGCTCATGGCGGGTAACGCAAGTAGAAATAGGAGTGGTTTACGATGATACGCCGACATAAAGCAGAGGTAACCGCATGCAAAATGTACAATTATCGAACCTATTCGCCCAAAAATGCCGATGGTAACAAAGCCAAGAACCTCCATGTTGGAGGCAAATAACTCCAGTGAATCTGCCGTTAACTGCTCAAATAGAGGCGTATTTAACGAAAACATAAGGTACATGGAGCCTAAGGTGATTAAATCTAGATTCCAAGTAGACCTGTGTTTTCCCAAAATGCAAAACCAGAGGCGTATCCTTCGCTGTCTTTTTTGCCAAGCTCATGATAACGAATTGCTATCCATGCAACTAGAAAAGCCAATCCAGACTCAAAAATCGCTGTTTGAACCCCAAAGTAAGCACCTAACGCTACAGATCCTGAAGCTCTAACATACCCTATTGTTGGAGTCTGTACCGCAATTTTTGAGTGTAATGGCATCTGCATAAGCAGGTAACGAAAAAAGAAACACCTTCCAACTGAAATGACGTTTACGATACCAATAAAACATTAACATTGACGAAATGGCTATTACAATTATGGATTGAAGCAAAGCCAGAATGTTAATGTTTTGCATAACGCAATATATGCGATGTTAAAAATTAAGAGTTTTGCACATATGATAAACTTATGATGCGATTACAGGTTGTAGTAAGTCTATTTTACTGAAACAGCTCGCAATAAAGGCGTTTATATGATGATGTTTACAAAATTGCTTACACTTGCCATAAATACTGCTACACAGTAATTTAATACAAAATTGTAGGGGATTACATTAGTGATAATTGACCAGTTTGTTGTGCAACCCTCGATTAGCTTTGTTGGTGCAATGATTGCGGGAGTGATTCTATTAGTGGTTGGTGTTACACTGGTTTTAGTTGCGGTATCAAACAGACTGACCCGATTAGCACATATTGCGAGTCGAATCAACTCGTTTTTTTCAGTATATAAAGATACAGGTAATAAATATGCTTGGATAATTCTTGGAATGGTGCTAATAATATCAGGGGGTCTTATAGTGTGTGCTACGGCATCTATGTCGTCGTCTTCAGTTGTGACTATTGGTGATGGATACATAAACATCGAATCCAAAGCCTTCACTGTTAGCGGTCTTTTTGGCATCAGTGATAATAAGAAGGTTGCGTCTGAGGAAATTGCTATTGCGTTTGTTGGTCAGGTAGGTTCAGGTGCCTTTACGTTACATAGACAATTCGGACTCGACTCTGGTGTTACCAACATAGGCGTATTTACTTTGGGAAATGGCGCTACAGCATACATAGCATCAACTAACTCTACCAACCTTATAGTAGAGTTGAAAACTGGTGAATACCTCATCGTAGGCACAACAGACATTCAAGCACTCGCTGACAGCTTCGCACAAAACGTCTACCCATTACAAACCCCTTAATGCTGAATTAGTGTTTCTTTATCTTTTGTCAACCCTGCAATAGTTTAAAATCCAGAGAGACCTATGTACGTTTAAGAACGTAAAAAGAATAATTTATTAGATAAAGTGTATTTATTTCTCTTTAGTGTTTAACATGAACGCTCAAAATCAAAGCGAAAACCGCGATTTTGAGAAAATGCTCAGATACAAACATGTCAACCCCACCCCCTGCATCAAACAGATGCAAATAATTTACAGTGACTCTTATTATTACTACACGGCAAAGTCATTAAATATTTACGCACAGGTATTACTGGGTTTGAATTTATAATTGTGTTTGATACGTCAATCACGTATATTGTAGGCATGTTTTCAAGTAATTCCATTATTTTTTAGTCATAATTCATTTTTTATAGCTTGTTTATAGAATGAGCTTGCGGTTTGGTAGTGAATGAACTTGGCAATATGCCGTTGACAACGTGTTTTAGAAATATACCATACAGCATTGATCAATTCATGTTTACTATGTTTTACATTTGTTTACGTTTTTCTTTGGTAAAGTAAATAGTGGCGGAGTAATATTTTCTCCATTTTCTGTCTGTTAAAGCACGATCATCGTTTAAACTACTAAAACTCAACAGTGATACTGCACGTTGCGGTGTGTTTGAAATTTGTTGAGGGTTTTTTAGTTTTTGTTTAAGGTGGGGGCTTTTCGGTGTTTGTCCCATATGTGGCGTATTGCTAGGTTTGGGTGGTGTAGTAGTAGGCGTGGGCCTGAGTAGCTCATGATTTTGTGGGCTTGTTGTTTCATGTCGGGTTTGTAGCATTGTATTTTGCATTTGCCGCAGGTGCTTTTTTTGTCTTGGAAGGGGCATTTGTCTAATCGTAGGTGGGCGTATTCTTTGAATTGTTGACATTCGGGGCATAGTTCATTGTTATTGTTGTTGGTGTTGGTTTTGTGGTGGTTTTTGCAGTAGAGGTTTATCATGTGGGTGATGGTTTTTTTCTCGCGTATCATTCGTTTGTGGGTGGGGTTGGGCGGTTGGGGTTTCATGTTGATCAGTTAATTTGTGGGGGTTTTGTGGTTTAAGTTTTGCCGTTTAGGTTAGGGTTTTGATACGGAGGTTGTTTTTATGTAGAAACGCCATGACACATCTGTCCAGTCTCAAGTGTAGTCTACGCCGATTCGTTTGGTGGCTACTATAGTTTCGTTGGATAATGTTGGGTTGCGTCGTTTAGGTATAATGATGGGGATGTTGAGGGTTTGGTAGACCGATCGGGCAGGTTTTGGTTTTTGAAATGTTCATAGCCATAAAGTTCATTAAAAAAACGTTAGGTATGATGTATGATTAGCTGCTTGCACCATTTGTTTTGTTGTATGTTGCTTGCCAGAGACGTTTAATTTCCAAGGTTTACCTCAAACGACAAATAAAGAAGAAGAATTTCATTCTTACTTTTCGCGCAGCAACATTCTTTTTGACTTTTTCAACCAATTCTAATCATCATCATTATCATTGCTCAATTTTTGGTCTATCGTGGGTTTAGTTGAGAGGGTTATCGGGTGATTTTGACGGCGCGCACGGTTTCAAGACAATTTTTAGCTTCACTATTGTTTTCAAAGTAACGCCGTACCGGTTCAAGAATACATCCAAGTGAAGCAGCAACCCCTGACTTTAGATCCATAGGATGCAGTTTACCTTCAACATAGGCAGTTTCAAGTTCTTGATAGCTTTGAAAATCAATGTTTCCGCCAAATTTAGCAGGACGCTCAATAGTAAAAACTGTTTGCTCACGAAAAACAATGTACTTACAAACATCCAACACAGGATTATGCTTAACAATCCGCTCAGGACAGAAGGCTTTGCTCATTTTCTGCTTAATCTCCTCAGGCGTATCATAAATAAATACGCAAGTATCAGGTTTACTTTTAGACATTTTTGCACTAGCTAAAGCTTCTTTTTCTTGCCCCTCAAGAATAGGCCACACCCCCGGCTTAGCCAACCCCTGCAACAAATGATGATGAACACAAACAGGCTTCCAAAAACCAATTTTCTCACCAATCTCCCGACCCACCATATTAGCCTTACGCTGATCCATACCTAACTGGCAGATTTTAACATTCATCTCAAAAATATCTGCAACCTGCATAGGCGTATAAAGATAATTAGAAACATAATGCACCTCATCCTCCTTTCGACCCGCAATCTCAAGAGTACGAATAGTACGCGCAACAGTAAGCTCTTTAGAAATCTTGAGCATCTTAGCCCAATAATCAAGATTATCATAAAGCTCATCAGAATAAATAAACTCTACCTTATCAGCCGGAACACCAAGAGCAATCCAAGAATGCCTAAACAAATCAGCCGCCTTACGAATTAACGCCAAATCACCATTTAACTTGTTATTCAAATACGCATGCCACGTAGCCAAAAAAACCTTAAACCGCACACCCGCCTCAGCAAAATCCTTCATCTTATAAGCACAAATAACCCCAGTCCCCAAATGCGCAAGACCAGAAGGCTCCCAACCACCATACGCCACAGGATGATCCTCAACCTCAAGCAAACGCCTTAAATCATCAACAGTTACAACTTCCTCAGTAGGCGACCGACAAATAAGCTCAATCTTTCTCTCAATATCCATGCATGCTCACAACTTTATTTAATACTTGATATGGGTACACGTTTAAAAATAAATGGATTACGTAAAAACCCCCAACTACACACCCATAAACCTACAACACAACCCTAAAGCTTTGAACCCTTTCTCAATAACAACACAACAACTCCAACAACCACCAACACAACAGCAACCACTAACACAATAACCAAAAAAGGCAAAGAGGGTGTACCTTCTGTAATAACTCCAGGCTCAGAAGGACTTGGCACTGGAGTAGTTGGTTCAGGTTCAGTTGGCACAGGAACACTAGAAGAAGGCTTAGGCGAAGAACCACCACTACCTCCAGACCCACCTGAACCACCCGAACCGCCAGTTGTAGTGGGAATCCAATTTGCAGTGAGGGAAACATTGCGCAAAGGCATAGTAAAAGTTGTGGTTACACTATTTGACCAAGATATACCACCTTCATTAACAGTCCAACCCGAAAAAGTGTAACCAGCACAAGAACCAGAATAACCGTAACAGACTCTCAAGCGTTAAAACACCACTGTTCTGAACAGTAATAGTATCTTGACCATATACACCACCGCTAAGCACCCAAAATCCACCGCCAGCACTTGTTAACACAACATTTTTACCAGCAGCAATAATAAGCGGAGAATCCGTAACCACAACATTTTGCGGAAAGCGCAATATAGCAACATGAATTCACATTGATGCATATCCATCGTGTTTGAACCAGTTTTTAATATCACCAAGCGTAATGGCAGCTAAAGCCGTCTTTAACGCTTTTTGCAACTCCTCAAAAGACCTA
>WQYG01000088.1 GCA_009781395.1 Candidatus Bathycorpusculum sp.
ATTGTGTGAATTATACATAGGTTTTATTTTTTGTAAAAAAGCATTTTTAAGCCGTTTTTCCAAATTTAGTCACGTTTTCCAAATGTTTTCTCCACCTATGTATAATTTTTCCGGGAAATTAGGTTATAACTAAATCGGACACGTGAAAGGTGCTGTGTGTTGTCTCAAATGTAGCAGGGGGTACCCGTATGCATTGTTTGAATGTGCGCTGTAGGCAGAAGTTTTTATGGACTGCTGGGTTATACGCGACGTTCGGACGGTTAGTTAAAAATCAGTGAGAGAAAACTTAGGATGTTGGCGCGATTGCCACATCAGATATCCATGTTTGTGTCACAACACCGTTTAAACCTTGATACGTTTGATGTGTGTACGTTACGGTCATGATGACGTTGCGGTCAGTGTATTTGTAGGCTTCTTTACAATAGTTTGCGTATTCTTGTATGTTTTGTCCGTCTAAATAGTATCGTGTTGTTAATCCGTCGTATGTTAAGTATCCGACCATGTAGTCATACGTGTATGTTGTGCCTAAATCATAGTTTTCTGTGTACGCTGTACCGACTTGATTATGCGGCGGTTCAGTCGGCGAGGGTATGGTGGTCGGCTTAATTGCGTTTTCATGCAGTTTTTGTGGTTGTTCGGTCGGTGCGGTTTGTCGGTCGCACGGTGGTTGTGTCTGTGTCATGATTAACGCTCCGCTTACCACGATTAAAACGATGAATATGGGGATGATTACTTTTTTGTTCTGCATTTAACATCTCTCCGAACAGTTTAAAGGGTGTTTGTCGCGTCCATATTTAAGTTTACTTCGGAGTATGTATTATAATTAAATTGTACAGTTGATGTAACGCTCGGTTTTGCAGGTCAAGCCATGTTTCGCTGTTGGCAGGGTTACGGATAAGTTTTTGGTGTGCTGGCTGGGTTTGGATTACGTGATGGCATGACAGGGTTTTATGAGCGATAAGGACTTTACGCGCGTCGTGTGGTTGACACGGAAGTTTTTAAGGTGGGTGGGCTTTCAAAAATTGCCTGAAATGTTCAAAAGTAGATGTTGCCTGTTGTGGTCGCTGCGTCCGCGCGACTGTTGTATTTGATGCATGGGCGGATTGGTGAACTTAAAATATGGAAATATTTAAGACACTATCAGTAGTGTACACACGAACGTAACGACACTAAATTGATGAACTAAATGAACTAAATGAACTAAATACGAAGGGTATAGGCGTTAGATGAACTTTGAACTAACCTTATATATCATTAATTCTATAATAATGTGTTATAAACTTACGGTTGGTTGAAGTAGTAAAAATGGGTTATACCTTCCCAGTTTAGTTCATTTAGTTCATTTAGTTCACCAAATCGTGACGATTAGTTAAGTTTATATATGTTGTGGATGTATTGTTAGTATGAGTGACCGTAATCGTAAGGGTTTGCGTAGGACTCGTAATGGCGTGTCTTAATTGTGTTGTAAATGTGGCGCGAAGCTTGTGACGCAGGGCGGTCGGTGGAGTAGCACATTTGAACTCTTTTAACTTTATAAGTCATAACACAATACTCGGCGATATTTCGCACCGAACTTTTCAGGGTTAAAAATATTCTGACCCTATTTTCTATGCAAAGGGTTGCATCGCGCTTCAATGAAAGTTCACTTTATGAGCTTTCACTGAACATTACATATCACCTTAAAGTGCAACATTAAACAGTTGAGACCGCCAACAAAGTTTACGGTAACGTCACAAAATTTGATTATAAAAGGTGGTGATTAATAATAATAATAACAATGAAAACTTTTGATTTATCTGCAGAAAACATATGTATAGAAAAGTTTAAACCTTGGTTTGAAGACCGCGGATGGACGGTTCAACATTTTACCAATGCAAAAAGCGCAGAGTTTCAAATTCCTGACGTTTTGAACAAAATAAAACCGTGTACACCCCCTGAGAATTTAAAGTTCATCGAGATTGAACTTAAAAAATTTGCTGACTCAATGGATTTTCCTCATGATGGCGAGGCAACAAGAGGAGCATTCATGTTCTGCTTTGACTATAAATACATTGACAACTCTTCAAAAGGTATCTGGGTAATAAAAGAGGCGTATAATAAATATTTGAGTTGGAAAAAGCCTTATTTTTACCTTCTGTTTTACGCTGCGGACACTGGCAAATTGTATAGTCATCAAATCCGTGACCCTAAAGAAGCAGGTTACGAGGAGGATGACAGCATCTATGGCAAGTATAAAGACATCTATTATAATCTAACAAAAGATTGCGTGGAGCTTAGTCATACTGATGTTCCAATAACTTTTCCTAAACCTACTGATGAGATGAGTGAAGTCGAATCTTTTGCTTTAATGCTCGCTGGCAACCGTTGGACAGAACAAGGCTACAAAGGCGAGTTTGAGGGTTATACTGATGAAGACCTTGCTAAAGCAAGAGAATTTTTCGAACAGTCACCAGCAAGAAGATGCTATCATAGGCTAAATTTCAGAAAAAGAATAGAGTATACACCCAGACTAAAACCGTTAAAGCGTGCACCGTCAAAACACACGTCTAATACACCTAAATCATCTAAAGGTAACACTGAAGAAGCATAACACACACCATAAGTAAGCTTTACAGACAGGTAAAAGGGTTGTCGATGCGATGTGCATACACGCGTACACTTGACTGACGATACGGCGCATTTTAAACCGTGTATTTATCGCACGTTAGCCACGTACGCACGTTAACACGTTCACTTGTCACCATGCAAACACGTGATGGCTAAATCGGACTTGTATAACGTTCAGGTAGACCCCCTCAAATGTTTGGCAAGTTTTCAGGCACCTTTAAGCGTAACGTTTTAAGGTATTCATCGTATTTGCCGTAAAACTTGTCTGCTTGACGCCGAAGCACCATATAATGTTTCGCACCAATACGCTTAGGAACTCGGCCCTCGATAAAATCGGCTACGCTTTCAGGCACTTCAAGCTCAACCATTTTATCAAACGCGAATTTACGCAAATACTTAGGCAGAATGTAACCCATTTTCCGATAATAACGCGAAGCCGCCATATAACTAATCTCACCCTTAAACACCAACAGTTGACGATACGTAAACTCCGTCAAATACGCATAGTAAGCCTGTTTGCAACCTCTAAAATCTCCAAGCGCAACACGATAAAAACCGTTAATTTGCTCAGCAGACTTAAACTCGCTTATCACCTTAACCGCTTCAATCAAACGCAACCCAGAATCCAACAACACATTAAACAGTAACACATATTTTTCTGGAATTTTCGAAAGCTTACTCAAAGATTCAAGCACGCCAACCTCTTCAGGCACGTTCAAATCTACACCACAACGGAACGTAGGTAACGCTTTACGATACACCGCTAACGCATCGGCTGGAACACCCATAGCTTCTAAAAAGTTGAACACTGCACGAAAACCAAGCCATAAATGCCGTTTACCCTTTTGCAATGTAGCGAAAACGCGCATAACATCCGTAGGCGAACTTAAGCTGGTAAAATACTTGTCCAGATAAGCCAGCAAATCCCGTTTATACGTACAACTAAAACCTTTAGACTCTATGTACACACAAAAATCGGCACGAATCACACTCCATTCTACAAACGGAGCTTCCACAGGGCCTCTCGAGTCGCGGACCCGGGTCCAAATCCCGGCCAGAGCACCAAAAACCTTAATCTTTTAATATTTAGACCTTGGTTTAAGCTTTGACAGTCATTACAATGATGTATAATAGCGATATAATTTTCCGTAACGCTGCTTAACCCTGCACTCTGAATCAACAACACCTAACACATGAACCTATTTTTAGTTGCTTTTTCCACTGTAGTAGGGGTTGGTGTGTTTAATTGGCTGACAAATTTTTGGATATTTTTAAGCGTACGTACTGAGGTATTTTGTGTGTTTGTCGTAGAATTTGTCTGTTTGACGTCGTAGCATCAGGTAGTGTTTTGCGCTGATGTGTTTGGGCATTCTGTCTTCGAAAGTGGGCTATGTTTTCAGGCATTTTTGAGTTTAACAGTTTCGTGATTGGGTTTTCAGTGTGTTTTGTAGTTGGCGGGGTAGGTTAATGTGAAATTTCAAAGTTTAAGTATTGTTTTGAGAGTTGGAACATACTTTTGAGTTTGTTTTTGTTAGAGTGTTATGGGGCTTGTTTGTTTTTTTCTTTGGGGGTTTTTTGGGGTTATGTATGTTTGATTTTTAGAAGATATTTTGAATTTTTGGTTTATGTTGTTTTGGGGTTGTTTGTTTTGTGGTGTTTGTCTATGTTTGAGATTGTGAAGATTATGGCGGAGGTTGTGAGTAGTATTGTTAGGGAGGTGAATAGTCCTGTGTAGGTGAGTGTTGTGGCTAGTATTATGCCGCTTATTATGGGTCCTAGTGTTTGTCCTATGTCCATTGTGGTGTTTAGGAAGCCTATGGAGGTTCCGATTAATTTGGGTGGGGCTAGTTCGCACATTAGGGGGGAGGTTGATGAGATGACTAGGGCAAAGCCTATGCCGTATCCTATGGAGATTAGGAGTAGGAGGGGGAATTGGGTGGTGTGGGGGATGAGGAAGAGGAGTGTTGCGCTTATGGTGCATCCTAAGATTATGGGTAGGCGTCTGCCGTGTTTGTCGGATAGTCGTCCAAGTATGGGTCTTAGGATGATTAGGGAGATGATTTGGGTTCCGATTATTGTGGATACTGCTAGTGCGTTGAGGTTTGCTATTTCTATCATGTATTGGACTAGGTAGAATTCCATGGTGCCGTAGGCGTAGTATTGGCATGCTTGAATAAAGCTGATGGTTAATGCGTTTTTGTTGTGGGCAATTGTTAGCCAACCTTTTAGCATTTGGCCTGTTGCAATTTTTGCTTTCATGGGTTTAGTATCAATAATAGCATTATCAGCAGTAGGGGTGGTGGAGGTGTGGATGGTTTTTTTGTTTTCGGTTAGTAAGAGTAGGGCTATTGTAAAGGAGGTGGTGCCTGCTATCGCGACTGCTATGTATAAGGTGTGGAAACTATAGTTTGTTAGGAATAGTATAGATCCGCCTAGGAAGGGTGCGATGCCTCGTCCTACGTAGGTTGCTGAGTTAAAGGTGGCCATGCGTTCGCCTCTTTTAGTGGGGAAGCGTTCTGCTATGGTGACTTCGGCTACGGGGATGAACATGGCTGTTGCAAATCCGTGGTAGAATCGTACAAGGGCTAGTTGCCACCAAGTTGTTATACCAAGGTAGAGGAAGGGGGCGGATGCGAAGATGAATGTGGCAAATAGGAGTACTTTTTTTCTGCCAAAGATGTCAGAGAGGGAAGCGGCGGGTAGGCTGACTATTATACCAGGGATTGTTGAGGCGGCAGCGATTATGCCAATTAGGTCTGAGGGGGCGCCTAGGCTAACGGCGAAGGGGTTAAGGACGGGGTTTTTGGACATTGTAGAGCTAAGAATAGCCATAGCACCCATTACGCAAAGTATAATAAAGTATGTCCTGCCTGTCAGATATACTCTTTTTAAATTCACAATTTAGCCCTTACCGCAATAAGTAGTGTTATCTATCAAAGTAGTATGTTTATTATATAAGTAAAACTCTTCTTAGCAGTAAGTATGAAAAGAGCTATACATTTGATAAATAGTAAGTTTATGTGTAAAATTTATGAAGGGAATTGTGTTTATTATAAGAGAAGTTGATGTTTGGTTTTGAGGTTAAAGTATGATGTTGCTTGCAGATATAATTAGGAGTAGTAAAAGCACGGTGTTTTTTGGTGGGGCGGGGGTATCTACGGAGAGTGGTATTTCTGATTTTCGTTCAAAGAAGAATGGGCTGTTTAGTTGCGGGGAGGTTTATGGTTATTTGCCTGAGGAGCTTTTGAGTTATACTTTTTTTTGTGGAAAAGTCAGAGTTGTTTTTTAGGTATTATAAGGAGAATTTGGTGTTTGTGGATGCTAAGCCAAATAGGGCTCATGTTGCTCTTGCAAGGTTGGAGAAGGCAGGGTTTTTGTCTGCGGTGGTTACGCAGAATGTTGATGGGTTACATCAGATGGCGGGGAGTGTGAATGTGTTAGAGTTGCATGGTTCGAATTATCGTCAGTATTGTATGAGTTGTGGGGGGAGATATAGTTTGGATTATATTTTTGATTCTAAGAATTGTGTTGGGGTTGTGCCAAAGTGTAGGGAGTGCGGGGGTGTTGTGCGTCCTGATGTGGTGTTGTATGAGGAGCAGTTAGATGAGAAGGTTGTGCGGTCAGCTATTTTGGCTATTTCGGCGGCGGATTGTCTTATTGTTGGAGGTACTTCGCTTGTGGTTTATCCTGCGGCGGGGTTTTTGAGATATTTTAAGGGCAGAAAAGTGGTGGTGATTAACAAAGATAAAACGTCTTATGATGGTTATGCAGATCTAGTTATTCGTGAAAGCATTGGTACAGTGTTTTCAGGTGTGATTGAACAGTTGAATTTATGAGAAAGGGAAGAAATATAATATTATTATGCGTAATCTTAAACAGACAATTGGAAATTTGATAGATAAACAATCAGTTTCTTTTATCGGCTCAGTGGATGAATGGGGGTTTCCCAACATGAAGGCTATGTTTCCGCCGCGTAAGCGTGAGGGCATTAAAGAGTTTTGGTTTACCACCAATACTTCGTCTCGTCGTGTAGCGCAATATCGTGTTAATTCTAAGGCTTGTGTATATTTTTGTGATAAACGGTTTTTTCGTGGCGTTCAATTCATTGGTGTAATGGAAGTGTTAGAGGATGTTAAAACAAAAGAAATGATATGGCGTGACGGTGATACGATGTATTACTCTGGCGGGGTGACTGATCCGGATTACTGTGTGTTAAAGTTTACAGCGCAAAAAGGGCGGTATTATACAAATTTTAAATCAGACGATTTTGAGGTGTGATTAAATGAAATTGTATCTGAAGCAGAAAGTGTTTTCTTGGCGGGATCGTTTTTCTGTTAAAGATGAACAGGGTAATGATCGATATTTTGTAGAGGGGGAAATACTTTCTTGGTGTAAAAAGTTGCATGTATATGATATGAACGGCAGAGAAGTGGCATTTATTCGAGAAAAAGTGTTGTCGTGGCTTCCAAGATATTTTGTGGAAATAGAGGGTCAAGTAGTTTGTGAAATTGTAAAAGAGTTGACATTTTTCAAACAAAAGTATCGTATAGAGGGAATACAATGGCGTTTAGATGGGGATGTTTGGGCGCATGAATACTGTTTGTATGATAATAGACGGCAGGTTATGCAATTGTCAAAGAAATGGTTCACTTGGGGAGATAGCTATGAATTGAACATTTCTCAGTTGCAGGATGAATTGTTGTGTTTATGTGTTGCTTTAGCGGTAGATTGTGCTATAGCAAAACAATCAAACAGATAACATAGTTATCGATTGTAACGTGAGAGAAATAAAGGGTGAAAAAGTTAGGCGTAAGCTTGCGTAAATGGACAATTGCAGATGCTTCTGACTTAGCAGGGGTTATCAATAATAAAAAGATACTGGACAATCTGCGTGAGGGGATTCCTTTTCCCTACACTGAAAAGGATGCTATTGAATTTATCAGTGTATTGTTGTCTGCTGAAAAAGACCAGCAATACACATTTGCCATTACATATAATGACAAGGTTGTTGGCGGTATTGGTGTGTTTCGTAAGGATAATGTTCATCGTTTAACTGCAGAGTTGGGCTATTATCTTGCCGAGTCCTACTGGGGTAGAGGAATTATGACTAACGCTGTCAAAGAGATATGTAATTACGTTTTTGAGAACACTGATATCATTCGTATTTTTGCGGAACCGTATGCTTTCAATCAGGCTTCTTGTCGAGTGTTGGAAAAGACAGGCTTTCAGTTTGAGGGTGTTCTGCGTCAAAACGCAGTTAAAAACGGGCAACCAGTGGATATGAAGATGTATGCAATATTGAAAAAGGAAATTTTGCTGTTTTAAGCCGTAACTTTTAGTGGTTAGGGAGCTAGGTTTTGGTTGAAAGAGTAGCCTTTGGATCTAAAATCGATAAACCCAGTTTCTCACACAAAATCTTAGCCTGCTTAGTATACTCAGCCATACGCCA
>WQYG01000089.1 GCA_009781395.1 Candidatus Bathycorpusculum sp.
AAAACACGACAGGTAAATGTTACTTAAAAGCGGACTCAAAGGCCCACCCTGAGGCGCACCCTCATCTGTTGGACTAACTAAACCATCCTCCAAAACCCCACTCTTAAGAAAACGCCGAATAAGCCTAAGCACCCGTTTGTCCTTAACCTCAACTGCCACCATATCCATCAAAATATCCTGATTCACCGTATCAAAGAACTTTGCAATATCAATATCAACGACCCACTTGTAGCCTTCCTCATAGAATTTCCGTGAACACAAAACCGCCTGATGAGCACTCCTCCCAACCCGAAAACCATAACTCGAATCCGAAAAAGTACCCTCAAAGACAGGAACCAAAACCTGCGCTATTGCCTGCTGAACAAAACGGTCAAGCACCGTAGGTATTCCCAGTTTACGCTCTCCACCATCAGGCTTAGGTATCAACACCCTTCTAACAGGAGAGGGTCGATACCGCTCCAATAGTATTTCCGCCACCAGCTCATCTACATGTAACGCAAACCATTCTTCCAGCTCATACACCGACATACCGTCAACACCAGCCGCACCGCCATTACTCCGCACTCGCTTGCACGCTTCGTTTAGGTTATCTCTATCAAGAATCGCTTCTAACAAACCCATATTTTCACAATTTACCTTTGTTGTTGCGCCATCTAAGCGTCCGCTCTCTAAGGATATAATGCTCCGCACTCCTATCGGTTCTTTGGGTTCCACCCTGTCATCCGATAGGAAGTCAGGCAAACGTGTTTGTCCTGTTTTCTGCTCTCCACGCATTATTTCCCCTCCATCAGTCACCTAGATTTATCGTTGTTTGGCCCTTCCCACATGAAAGGTGGTACTATGGCCTCTGCTGACTTCTCACCACTCACCCATACATCACTGCACAGGTTGTTGCTGGGATTCCTTAACTCACCCCTATAAGCAACTGTGGTGAAACCTCCCCAAGTAAGTCTGACAGCTTTCTCCTCATCTATTCGCCGCATCTACACCACAGAGTTTGGGCAGTATTGGACTTCATCTTGTGACGCAGATTTGTCCGCTCTGTGTTGCCTTATATGCGATTTCTATTCGTCGAACCGAGGATTTGCCTCCAGCTTCTTTCAGATTCCACCTCGCAGTGGACACCCTTGCTCTTGGCTAACAGTTCCTACTGCCAAGCCTGTAACGGACTTTCACCGCCGAACTATCAGACATGTTGGGCACACCTCAATTGTTGCGACAGTGTCGCAACAATCTGCTTACCATACTTGGCACGTTCACCACCAAGTAAAACTGAACCAACATACTTACCGATTTCCCAATACATCAACGTGATTGCCTGATTAGCAAAAGAACCAGCCTGCCGCTTACGATTTTCAATAATCTTTACGACCTGCTCAAATAGTAAAGACTCGTCAATTTGTAAATTATTATTTGTCGCAACTGGTTTCTGCTCTTTTTTCATGATAACCACACTATATGGGTCATTAGGACTATTGCACTCTTTATAAATAGACATACCTGTTTAACATTTTTAAAGCTATTTTTTATGTTGATTTCAGTGAAACAATTAACAAATCACACGGTAAAAAATTTGTACACAATATTAATCGTGTTCAACTCTGTAAACGACTCAAACAAACTATTCCCTTACCCGTTATAAATAAACTGCAGGTGTTCATCCAAATGACGATAACCCTATACTCAGTAGGTGAACCTGAACTTGTAAACGGAGACATCTATTATTGAATACTGTTGCTGAAATTAAACGATTTGGGGGTTTACATGTGATCAAAGTTAAAGTCGGTGAAGAAAATTTGTGTTTTTGGATAATTTTGGCGCTTTGTAAGGCACTATTGGATGCTGGTTTTGTGGATGGTTGAAGCTGTTTTTACCAAGGAATATAGGAAAATCTCAAAACAGTGGTTGAAGAAGTGTCCAAACTTCATTTAAGGGTCAAGTTGTTAAGGGTGATGCTATAGATTTTACGTGAGACTTTTGCAGAAAAACTTGATTTTTAGTATCAAAATTGAACAAAAAAGGGGAATTCTTTGGTGTCATCGCCATTTTGCGCACGTTCAAACCCTGCCCTCGGCACCACAACACACTTTTGCAATAAATAACCAATATTTTTATTTATTTTGAAATAAATACTTACTACGTCATTTTTTATTGAATAATTTAACCTCATAATAAGAATTATATGACAGCATAAAACTTAAAGTTAGCCTCAATCAAAGCAACAGCTTCAGTAGGAGTTCTGAATAAATAACCGCTGTCATTTTTGTTATCTCCTTTAACAGTAAAGGAAATAACTTCTGATGAAAAGTCGGGCGAACTGTGCATATTCCCCACTATGCCTACAATAGATTATCACAATAGTCCTATATCAACTATTAAGATAAGCATTATGTGTGTTAAATTGTATGTGTGTACAGGTTTGCGATATGTGTGACCCTCAATGTGAAAGTTATCAGTATATAGTACTCCATTTTAAAATTGGTATTCTTAAAGAATTGCATAGAAGACAACTCTTAACTTGCGACGAACTAGACCGAGCTATAAAACTCGTGGAGAAAGACCATGCATCGAGACTGCAAAAGAGTGAAACAGCTTGCGACACACAGTTATGCAATCGGCAAAACATACCCTTCTAGTTTTGAATTGGCTTAGGAGATGACATGCATCCACACAACGCAAGTGCCCCCTCACTAACAACCGTGCCCACAACAAAAACAAACTAGAACAACAACGTAACATATCATTTCTTTTAACGGAGTTTTTAACTGAGCCATATTTCGGGCTTTGACCTTTCGTCAAAAGATATAAAATCTCAAATAAAATACTACTTGAAATCTATCGTCTCTTGTGTTAAAATCTGCTTATCAACAAAACTCTCAACACGTTGAGAGTTTTAATAAGAGAAGCGATATACCTGACGAGTTGCGGCGTATGCATCATTTTTATAAGACATTTCCAATTCGTGCGACACTGTCCCACGAATTGAACTGGTCACATTATCAACTTTTCGCTTCAGCACCATTACAGTACCATTTACAGTGCCATGTGGCACTATAAAACCCTCAGCAAACAGAAAAGTCACAATCAAAAACTCTGCCCATATTTTACGGTTAATTGTTGCGACAGCGTCACAACAATCTGTTTACCATACTTAACATTCGCCATCAAGTAAAATATGAGAAACATTTAGTAGCAACTTGAAAAGGTAGTACTACAGGAATGCAGACATGAAATTTAGCGTAGTAGTTGAAAAAGATGAGGATGGCTATTATGTTGCATCAGTTCCAGAGTTACCTGGGTGTCATACGCAGGCTAAAACCCTTGATACCGTAATGGAGCGAATAAAGGAAGCTATTCAAGACTACTTAGAAGTAGAAACTGAAGACCTAAAAACCCGTAGACGTAATGAGTTGGTGGGTGTTCAGTTTGTTGAGGTTCACGCCTAAATGAGTTTAAAGCCACAACCAGCAAAGAAAATAATTAAGGCACTCACCAAAATAGATTTTAAAATTGTCCGAACCCATGGAAGCCACGTAATTCTAAAACACCCTGACGGCAGACTAACAGTGGTTCCAGTGCATGCAGGAGAAGAAATAGGTAGCGGACTTTTAAACAAGATAATCAAAGACACAGGACTTTCAAAAGAAGAATTCATGAAATTGCTTTAGCTAAACAAAAAAGGTGAGGGTTGGCATCATCGCCATTAGGCATATGTTCATGCTGAACATTTGTAATTTAGCTGAATTGGTTCGTGGAAAAAACAACCCGATTATTGCTCTATACATCAACCATAACTTGTTATAGTTAACAAAGATTAACCGTATTTAGAAAATAGAAAAACAAAACGCAACAACAAAACCGCTAATTAATGTCGATAAAATAAAATACTACTTGAACTCTATTTTTTCTTGTGTTAAAATCTGTTTATCAACAAAACTCGCAATACTGATGCGAGTTTTAGAAGAGGTACAACAATATGCCTAACAAATTAGCACAAAAATGGAACAAAAAATTCGAGTTGCTTAAACTTTACGAAATATTATTTAACCATGTCAATTGACACAAGAAGGAACATCCAAAATGATGAATAAACTTAGACAACTCATAGATGATGGAGAGGGGCTAACTGTTGAGTTTAAACGTTGTGAAAACGACCTCGCAAATAACATATATGAAACGGTGTCAGCGTTTTCCAACCGTTATGGTGGATACATACTGCTTGGTGTTGAAGACAACGGCAAAGTTAGCGGCGTAAATCCCAAAGCAGTAAAAAAGATAAAAAAAGATTTTGTAAATGCGTTAAATAACCCTCAACGTTTTGCACCCACACTCTTTCTATCATTAGAAGAAGCAGATGTTGAGGGTAAGACTATACTTTGGTGTTATGTGCCTCAAGATTCGCAAGTTGTAATGTTTGGTGGCAAAATCTATGATCGCACAGAGGATGGCGATATTGATATTACACGCAATTCTATGATGGTAACACAAATTCATCAACGCAAAACAGCCGATTACTCAGAACGCAAAATATTTCCTTTTGCAAAAGAAAAGGATTTTGAGTTTGAACGGTTGCTGCCCCTTGTTAGGCGACTTGCTGTTACCCACCGTGCAAATCATCCTTGGGAGCGGATGAGTGATAAAGATCTTCTCAAAAGTGCAGGGCTCTATCGGGCTGATCCTGAGTCAGGTAAATCTGGTTACACCCTTGCTGCGGTGCTACTGTTTGGACGTGAGGAGCTTATTCGTGCTTGTACACCCAATTATGTTACTGATGCGATCTGTCGTCGCGAAAATCTTGACCGATATGACGATAGACTAATGGTTAGCTGTAATTTGATAGATGCTTATGACCGGCTTATAGAGTTTATCGCAAAACATACCCTTGATAGATTCCACATAGTTAATAATCAGTCTGTTAGTTTACGATCAAAAATTGCTCGGGAGCTTGTTAGTAACATACTGGTTCACCGTGAATATACAAGTGCTTTTCCAGCGAAAATCATTATTGAACGCGACCGCATTGTAACAGAAAATTGGAGTCTGCCTAAGACGCCTGGTCGTATTAATCCTGATGATTTTGCGCCGTATCCGAAAAATCCGTTGTTATCGCATTTTTTTGTTAACATTGGACGGGCTGATGTTTT
Source organism: Candidatus Bathycorpusculum sp. (assembly GCA_009781395.1). GTDB lineage: Archaea > Thermoproteota > Bathyarchaeia > Bathyarchaeales > Bathycorpusculaceae > Bathycorpusculum. The sequence goes on from WQYG01000089.1 coordinate 5,145, forward strand.
GGGTTCGGGGGTTAGGAATCTTTATCGTTTTACAAAATTGTATTCAGGAGGCGAGCCTGAACTTGTAGACGGAGACATTTTCAAAACCATAGTACCACTCAATTTATCATTCAAAGAAGTGAACGATAATAATGAAATTTTGAACGATAAAGTGGGTGATAACCAAATTTTGAACGATAAAGTGGGTGATAACCAAATTTTGAACGATAAAGTGGGTGATAACCAAATTTTGAACGATAAAGTGAACGATAAAGTGGGTGATAACCAAATTTTGAACGATAACCAAAACGATAACAGTGAAGATCGTAAACGTATTCTTGCCTACATTGTACAGAATGGGGTGATTAGCACAACGCAAGCTGCGCAAACTATTGAGCGTTCGCACAGTACTGCTCGCAGGGTATTGTTGCAGCTTGTCAGCGAGAGCCTTCTTGTCTCATCGGGCGCAAACAGAAACAAGACATATCGTTTAAAGACTACATCTGATAAAATGTAGTTTTAAGCAAGTTCTTTTTCTCAAACTGTTTTTGTACGCTTCTACTAATTTTCGCAACAGTGTGTGGCAACAATCTTTTCACCATCTTGATTTGCTTGAAATCAAGAAACACTTGGATGTTTTGAGAAGAGAACATCATACTCCGTTGCATTTGGAAATAAGGGTGCTGTATAGGAGTAAAAATATTTTGACGACACTATCGACAAAATTGAGTTAGTTACGTGTTACTGACTTATCTCGCTGAAATTTAACAATTTATGGGTTTACATGTGACCAAAGTTAAAGTTGGTGAAGAAAAATTGTGATTTAGGATAATTTTGACACTTCATAAAGTATAATTGGATGCTGGTTTTATGGGTAGTTGAAGCTGTTTTTACCAAGGAATATGGGAAAATCTCAAAACAGTGGTTGAAGAATTGTCCAAGCTTGATTTAGCGGTCGAGTTGTTAGGGGTGATGCTATAGATTTTACGGAGATATTTGCAGAAAAACTTGATTTTTAGTATCAGAATAGACCAAAAAAGGGGTTTTGTGGTGTCATCGTCATTTTGCGCACGTTCAAACCCTGCCCTCGGCACCACTCCATACTTTTGCAATAAATATCCAATATTTTTAACTGATTTAATGTTAATATTTGTAATTTTATTTTTTATGAAAAAACTTAATGTTACGATCAGAATTGATAGCAATGTAATTCAAAGCCAGTATCAATTAAAGTAACAACTTAGCAAGTGTGTTCATTATTTTAATTATAACCCAAAATTTATTTATAATTTTTGAGAAGATTTTTAAAACTTGCACGCCTAATATTCTAAAGAAGGTGTTGTTGTGGAGCCTTTCTTTGATAGTGTAGCTACAATTATTGAGCAAGCACGGACTTATGTAGGGCGCACTGCAGATTTAACGATGTGTCTCACTTATTATGAAATTGGCCGCATGATTATTGAACAAGAACAAGACGGCAAAGCACGAGCAGAATACGGACAGGGGCTTATGCGTAAACTTGCGGATTTTTTAACAAAGAAATTTGGACGTGGCTTCTCGCCATCTACATTAAAAAATGCCCGTCAGTTTTACCAAACTTATACACCAACAATTCAACAACTATCTTCTCCAATGGATGTGGAAACTGGAAAAAGCCAAACATTGTCTAGCCAATCTTACCCGTTTAGGCTTAAGAACTGTGCATAATTAACTTGCGATCACCTGCATGGGCAAAACATACAATTGAACGTATTACACGCCAAAAATATCACAAGTTATTTTCACACGGTTCCTTAGTCGTACTTAATTTTAATCTTACGCAACCTCTGTTTTTCGATAATCCTTCGCTCTATTGTAGATGTTAAAGTTTTAGTGTGTTTTTAGTGTGAAATAGTTGTACCATGTTTGGAGTATTTTGGGAAAGTTTATCATCTCGTCTAATTGAATAAACCACCGCTCCGATTCAGGAACAGCCGCCAATTTATCTACAATTGCCAAAATTTCCTCACGTTTAGAGGGCACATCCAAACTTAGCAGAGCCGCTACTTTCTGTTCAGGTAAATCTAATTGCACCATTTTAGTTAATAGCGCAGTTAATGCGGCATAGTATCTAAAATCATCCCACAAATAAGCAAACCCTCTAACCAGAAACGGTCTAAACCTAGCCAACCCATCACGCAATATCCTAAACTCACAGCGAGCCCGTGTCTGCTGATGTAAAGAAGACAACCGATTAATCGCATGCTCACCCACACTCCCCGAAAGACTGGCCACTTTACAGGTAAAAAACAAATCCTCACAACACTCCTCCACCAAAAAACTTTTACCTCGAATCTTTGACTGCAACCTAACTGCCTCAGAAAACGCCAAACAACAATCCCTAAAACTAAAAGAACCCCCAACCTCCACAAGATGCGCTATATCATAGAAATGCTTAGCATACTCCACCCCATTTCGACTATCAACCAAATTACGCCCAACCGTATTCGGACCAATTGTACTTAACTTATCACCAAGCAACGCACCCAAAGTAGGCACAGTTATAGTTTCACTTGACCCATAAAACGGAGTCTTAAGAGCCACCTGCGTAGTGGCATAATTGGGTTTAGCACCCATAACATCAAGCAAACAACTCCTATACTCCCCAACGGATATGATTGATGGGGCTTCGAAAATGTAGAGATAAAATGGAACCTCTCCTTCAATCACGCGGTTGCGAGCTTTAAACGCAAACACCTGCCTATCAAACGTGCTATAAACGTTATCACCTAAATTCTGCGGTGTTTTGTGCACATACAAAAAGTGAGTTATTTGTTTGTGAGATAGTTTTTTAGGTCGTTTTCTGTTAAACCACACGCTTCTAGAATGGCACGCTGAGTTTTAGTTAAA
>WQYG01000090.1 GCA_009781395.1 Candidatus Bathycorpusculum sp.
AATTACCACTACAAAATAGGATACACATTATCGACCACAAAAAATACGTAAAACACAACACACTTACAACAACATCAAACTATACAAAAAAACAAAAAACAACATTGTGGGTCAAGTTAAGCTATAGGGTGGCTATATGAGTGTAGGTGTTGAATTCAAGTTTCGTAATTTAGGTAAATTTGTTACATCGATCTTTTTGTTGAGTGTGTTGTTACTTTTTTCTTTGTTTACTGTTTGTGTAGTTATGCTAAATTCAGTTGATGCTTCTTCTTCTGATGTTGTTGTATATGTTAAGACTGAAAAGGATCTTGTGAATGCTGTTAATGACGCTGTTGGCTCTACAACTATTGTATTTGATAATGATATTGCCCTTACAGAATCACTTGTTATTTCCGATAACAATGTTATCACGTTAACAAGTAGCAATAAATCTAAATTTTTTAAATTAATTGGTGCAAATGGTTGGGATACTATTATTGTTGATGTTGATGGTTTGTTGACTCTTGATGGAATTATTGTGTCTCATGCTGTAGATTCTGATGGCACTGGGATAACTGTTAGATATCGTGGAATGCTTGTCATGGTTAACGGTGAAATTTCTGGCAACAAGGCTAACGTTGGTGGTGTGCGTTGTGTTGGTTCTTTTGTGATGTCGGGTGGCGAGATTACCCACAACGTAGCTGTTAATGGTTGGGGTGGTGGTGTACATGTGTATGAGGCTGGTTCTTTTCGTATGACGGGTGGCAAAATTGCCAACAACAAAGCAACGCACGATGGTGGTGGCGTGTTTGTGGCTTCACACACAGGGGCATCAGGCAGTTTTAGTATGTCTGGTGGTGTGATTTCTAACAATGAAGCTACACTTGGGGGTGGTGTTTGTGCTGGTTTTTTTAGTATGTCTGGTGGTGTGATTTCTAACAATAAGGCTAAAAATGGTGGTGGCGTGTGTATGACTATGGCTAACGATTTTACTCTATCGAGAGGTGAAATTTTTGGTAACATAGTGACTAATGATGGTGGTGGAATTTACATTAGTAGTGGCATTTGTAGATTAACGGGTGGCAAAATTTTTGATAATTCAGCCGTCAATAATGGTGGTGGGGTTTGGGTTGATATTGCTGCTCTTGACAAACTTTTTGTTAACAATTGTGAGTTTTCAAATAATCGTGCCTCTGTGGCATATGATGGGAGTTCTGAGCATGATGCAATATATGCTAAGCAGGTGGGTAGTAGTGTTACTTGGACCTCACCGTTTACTCATGGCTATAACAACTATGACATAGGCTACACAAACTATCAACTTCCCAATATCACTCCAAGTAGTACGCCCTCTGATAGGTCACCTAATAGATCGCCTTCTACTGTTTCACCTAGTGTTCCTGCTGTGAGTGATGATTCTAACAATTTGAATTTTCGTGTTGTGGTTATAGCTGTTCTGTTTGTTGTTTTTATCATGATTGGTTTAGTAGTTTTTTATTTCAAAAAAAGGTTATTCGGAAACTTGGATAAATCAACGCATAAAGTCAATGGAAGTTTGTTTCATGAGCTTTGTTATGTCCGTTTTTTGATATTTTATTGCTACCACAAAAGGACATCTAATTTCCACAACTTTTGATACAATTGGTTATTTACTTGATGAACAAGCATGTTTTGTACATTAAAATACTTTGACACCGCTGGAGTTTGTAACAAAAATTCAAGAGATAACTTGTAAATTCTGCCCCTAAATCTCCCGCGAAGCCCATAAACATCAGACTAATTGAGACGTTTGAGGTTATAAACATTGACTTTGTGAAAATTTTGTCATATACTATTAAATGTGTTGATGTGGTGGTGATTGTTGTTAAGGCGTTGGGTGCATGGATGATAAGAATGTCAAGCTTTTTGAGAGTAAGCGTGTTCGTACGGCTTGGGATGAGGAAAAAGAGGAATGGTATTTTTCTATTGTTGATGTTTGTGCTGTGTTGACGGATAGTGTTGATCCTACTGCATATTGGCGCAAATTGAAACAACGTCTTATCGCGGAAGGAAATGAAACCGTGACAAATTGTCACGGTTTGAAAATGCTTGCGCCTGACGGTAAAATGCGTCTCACTGATGTTGCGGATACGAAACAGCTTTTGCGAATTATCCAATCTATCCCTTCACCTAAAGCTGAACCGTTTAAAACTTGGCTCGCAAAAGTTGGTGCTGAAAGAATTGCAGAAACTATAGACCCAGAGGTGCGCCCAGATAGGGAATGATAAGATGCAGAATAGGTCCTGCCTTCGAAGATAACCGAAGAAACGAACTGCCTAACCGAAAAGCGAAACGCCGACACGGGAACATAGCACGACAGCAAAGCGGAAAGTAGCCCTTATACACAAGAGCTCAACTGAACCGCAACGTTAAGCGAATACGAGGATAAAACATGAATGCTGAAGGCAAGTTTCAAGTCCCCATTTCGATTGGGCAGAGGAAAGTGTATGCACCAGACCGACAATCTGTATCAACCTCTGAGATAAACAACACTACAACAATTCAGGGTGTAGTGGGTTATCAACAAGCTTATCTGACAGGCCAGAGAACTGGTTCTAACGAAACAAACACCTATCCGACAATTCGCACACACCGACTTAGCATTCTAACTGGGGATATCCTAAAAGAGAACACCAAAAAAGGCTATAGTCCACCAGAGCTTGAAAATCTCTCAAGGATACGGAGCGTTCGTAGTAGTCTGAGGACTCAGAAGGGTGTCCACACGGCGAAGGGACGTACCTGCTACGTACTAAAATCAGAGTTGATTAGGGAGGAACACCTCAATTAAGTCAACAACCGAGATTTTAGCAAACATCAACAAAAACTCTATGAAAAACAAACAAGAAACCTTTACCCGACTCTATCGCTACCTCCTACGAGAAGACCTCTACTACCAAGCATACAAAAACCTCTATGCAAACAATGGTGCTGCAACCAAAGGTATAGATGATGACACTGCCGATGGCTTTAGCGAAGAAAAAATTCAAAAAATCATAACTGCTCTAAAAGACAATACTTATCAACCCAAACCAGTACGTCGAACCTACATAGAAAAATCCAAAGGAAAGAAACGACCTCTGGGCATACCAACATTCACTGATAAACTAGTGCAAGAAGTGCTACGTATGGTCTTGGAAGCTGTGTATGAACCACTTTTTTTGAAATGTTCGCATGGTTTTAGACCTAAACGAAGTTGCCATACTGCTCTAAGTAGTATCAAAAAAGAATTTGGAGGTGCTCGCTGGTTTGTAGAAGGCGATATCAAGGGATGTTTTGACAACATTGACCACCCTAAATTGATAGAATTGATTTCTAAGAAAGTCAAAGACGCGCGTATAATTCAGTTGATTTACAAGTTCTTAAAAGCTGGATATCTCGAAAACTGGCAATATCATAAAACCTACAGCGGTACACCTCAGGGAGGCATACTCTCACCTTTGCTCTCAAACATTTATCTACATGAACTGGATAACTTTGTGATGCATACCCTAAAACCCTACTTTGACCAACCACCCACCCAGAAATACACTACAGACTATAACTTACTTCGAAGCCATATGGAAGTCACCAAACGACGTATGAAAAAATTAAAAGGTATCGAACATCGACAATGCATTGACGAACTCAAACGTACTCGAGCTTTGTTGCTTAAAACGCCTTCTAAGTCGCAAACAGATAAGAAACTCGCATATTGCAGATACGCCGACGACTTTATAATCGCTATAAATGGGAACCGTACGGACTGTTTATGGGTTAAAAGTAATCTTTCTGAGTTCATACATACTCATTTGAGGATGGAGCTTAGTGAAGAAAAAACGTTAATAACTCATAGCAGTCAGTATGCCAGATTTCTTAATTACCGAATATGTGTCCGACGGAACAGCTCCATTAAACCCAAAGGAGTGAATAAGTGCACAAGACGAACATTGATGAACCAAATTGATTTAAGTGTCCCATTTGAAGATAGGATAAATGATTTTATTCTTTCTAAGGGGATTGCTAAAATCAGAGGTGATTCTTTTGTTCCTGCCCACAGAAACATATGTTTGGCTAGTACAGCTCTTGAAATTGTCTCTATGTATAATGCGGAGTTGAGGGGTCTTTGTAATTATTATGGGTTGGCAAGTGATTTCTATAAATTTAATTATTTGTCTTTTTTGATGATGTATAGTTGTTTGAAGTCTCTTGGGGCAAAGTTTCAATGTAGTGTGGGTGGTGTAAAGCGGAAGTTCAAGGATGGCAAAGGCGGTTGGTGTATTCCTTATGAGACTAAGGCTGGTCAGAAATGGATGTATTTTGCAAAATATAGGGACTGTAAGAAGACTGTTGCTTGTTCTGATGTGATTGTTAATGCTGTTGGTATCTATGGTTTGTCTGTGACGTCGTTTGAGGGTCGGTTGAAGGCTAAGGTTTGTGAATTGTGTGGTTCGACTCAAAGTAGGCGTTATGAGCTTCATCATGTGAATAAGGTTAAGAATCTTAGTGATAAGTTTCCTTGGGAGCGTGCTATGATTGCTAAGCGTCGTAAGACTTTGGCTGTTTGTTTGGAATGTCACCATGCGATTCATAATAAATGAGTTTTGTGATTGAGTGGTGGGCGAGCCGGATACATGGGAACGTGTAAGTCCGGTTCTGAGAGGGGCTTGTGTAAACCGGTCATAGAAATGTGACAAGGCGACACCTGCCTACTCTACTTGACGATTGACCGCGCTTTGGCTACATATTTAAAGAAAGGCTACTCTCGCGACTGGATTAATCAAAGATTGCAAACGATGCAAGCCAGGAAAAATTTGACTGATGAATGGTCTAACAGAGGCGTAAAAGGTAGTGAATATGCCATTTTGACTGATGAAATAACTAAGGCTTGGGCGGGGCTGACAACAAGGCAATACAAAAATGTGAAGGGTTTAAAGAAAGCCAATTTGCGCGATAATATGTCAATGTTGGAGTTAACGCTTAATCAGCTTGCCGAGGTAACAACAACGGCAATATCGAAAAAGGAAAAGCCTCAAACTTTTGAGGATAATAAGCAAGTTGCGAAACGTGGCGGACGTGTTGCGGGTAATGCTCGCAAGGAAATTGAGGAACAAACGGGCGAACCTGTTATAACCTCAAAAAAAGCGGTTGATTTTGCACAGCTTCTCACCGATGTTATCGAGTATAAGGTTGAAGATAAAGACCGCCAAAACAAAGACGAAGATGATGAGGAATAACTGACCCTGTCCTTCGGTGTGGTTGTGTGTTCGCGGGGAGGACTTTGACAGAAACGGTGCTGTGGCTGATTTGAGACGATTTGCATACAGCCTTGGCAGAGAATCGCGGCGGGTCAAAGTCATTTAAGCATATCGCCATTTTAGGGTGTGACGCCTCAAAGCGAGCGCGGGATTATCAAAAATAATTAAGGTTAAATTGTTGAAATAACTTTTTAAATGGTGTATAATATTATTATCAAAGGCAGGTGAGCGTTGTGTTTGACATTGAAAGTCTCATAGGCAAGCACGACGATTGCATGAACTGTATCGGTTATGACATTTTACAAAAATTTGATACTTTTGGATAAATTCGTGTTCTAACGGTTTGACCTTTGTCACAAAATAACACTTATTGCGACAAAGCGTACCGCTCCGCTTCATAAATGTTGTGTCAGTTTTGCTTCATGCAATCGTCGTGCATAGGCAAGTTAAATATTGAGAAAGCTACGGCGGATGCTATTATTGCCGAGGTTAATCGTGAATATTCAGACGATAAAATGCTTGCCGAGATTCATATTATACGAGCGTTGAAAGATTACGCGCGGAAAGCAAAGGTGGTCGTTTCGTGAAAACTGGTTGAGATAATAGCTCCGCCTGAATTGTGATATTGACGGATATTTTTATCTCGTGCGGTCGTGGTCGTGAGCGTGGTCGCGTGCTTGTTGTTTTTGGAGTTGCTTTAGTTGGGCTTGTTCAATTTTGGTCATGAGGTGGTCTTTGTCGGGGCTGTTGATGATTTCGCCCCATTTTTCTTTATGGGCTTGGGTTGTGCGGGCAAGGGTTTTTTCTAATTTTTGACGTTTTTCGGGGGTTAGGGCAGGGGCGGTGAGTTGTTTGTTGATTTTGTCTTTGTTGCCTTGCAGACGCATGATTTCGGAGACGATTTTTTTGTCGCTGTTTTCGATAATGATTTGATGGATGTGTTCGGCTGTTACGCCGTGTGGTTCGGGGCTTGCTAATTGCCTGTTTGTCGGTGGATTTTTAGCCATAGCTGTAACTTGCTCGGCGGGCGGCAGAGTGTTTTTCGGTTTCATGCCAAACAAACGCATAAACGCCGATGTTACACTTGAAGCAATCTGTATTAGAAAATTCATTATATAGCTCGTGATTTCTGCCCCAAAATCCCAACCATAGCCCATAATATCAAAGGTTTTACTTATTTTTAGTATGCAATTTTATCATGTTTTTAAATATAAAAATTTGCTTACATGCAAAACATTTGCTGGATAATTTGAGAATTAACTGTCAACGTCAAATTGTCCATGTTCCATTTTTATTAGAAGTTTTCCCTTTTAATTTGCCCTGCTCTTTCAAGGTTTTTATCGAACGCTTAACTGTTGCCAGTGACAAACCTGTTTGCTCGGCTATTTGTTCCCTTGAAATTTGTAAATTTGCTGCTATAGCATCAAAAACTAAATTTATCGGCTCATTTATCGGCTCATTTGAACCGATATTTTCAAACTTGAATGTAACCCGAATAAAATAGCCGTCCAATTCAAAGTTGTCAGGCGTATAAACCGCCAAAATACGCCCCATTCCTGAACCGATTTCCTCAACCAAATCCAAATCGTGAAATATCTTCATAAGCTCACGATTCCTCGTTTTCGTGTAACCCTTGAAAAAACGTTCAGGAGTCAGTCCCTCGGGCAAACCTCCATAAGAAGTTATCGTAAACCTATCGGAAAATATCTCAAAAACAGGTGTTTCGCCCTGTGAATAATCATTATGCACAAAAGCGTTGACAATCGTTTCTTTCAGAGGCAATTCAGCTACCAAACGCTTATCTTCACGCCCTCGATAATGCAAACGCGTCTGCACTTTGTTTTCAATATCCATTTTATCCAAAACCTTGTGCAACGCCTTTACCAATGAACAATTCCCAAAATCAATATTTTCTATCAAATCAACTTTATTTGCTCCTGCATATTTTGCTAAACGAATAGAAATATTGTTTTCATCTGCGAGCATAAACGCAAGAAAATTGGGCTTTTTATCAATTGTTAACAGCTCTAAATTTTCCATAAAAGTCTCGTCATTTAATGTTTGCCTTTGCTCGTTATAATAAATTTTCAACTGACTAAACGCCAAATTGCCGTGTTTAGAAGGAATATTTGTGATAGACGTATTTACGCGTTTGTTTAGCATATCGTTTATCATGGTTTCTTCCATCGGCTCAATGCTGCTGCCTATACGGATAAAGCACCCCTTTTGACTTCGCCCATATTCCCTGATGTAGTAAGGCGTTTCGCTGCCTGCCGAAATTGTGATGACGATTATGGTGTCTGCGCCGATTTTTTCTGTCTTTATATCAAAAAGACCGAGGGTTTTGGGCAGAATGTTGTTTTTAATGCGGTCTTTAATCACGACAAACGCATGAAAAATTTTTGTAAGTGCTTTTAGCAGAGATACTTGAGAAAAAATTTGCTATTTTTTAGACTACTAAGAGTTGCTGAAGATACTTTGTCAGATTAAAACTAATTATGT
>WQYG01000091.1 GCA_009781395.1 Candidatus Bathycorpusculum sp.
ATGTAGTGTAAATATTATACACTACACATTTAAAATTTTCGCAGTTCAACTATCAAACATGGAAAAACGCCATCAAAGCAACCCCAATTTGTAGTGTATAAAATCAAGTTAAAACTCAGGTAAATATGGATAAAATTAAGTATGTGAAAATAATTAAGAAAGTTGTTAAAAAGAGTTTTACTCTTCGACTTCTTTTATTTCGCATTTGAGCTTTTTGATAATTTCGTCAGCTCGTAATGGCTCGACTTTAAGTGTATATAGTTGACTTGAAGTGCGAAGTTTGAGTTTAACGTTTTCTTTGTTTCTTTTAACTTGGCAGTGTTTTGCTTTGGCGCTCATCGCCACGAAACTTTCAACGTCAGTCATTTCTGATGGCATACTATTTTTCCTCTATTAACGCTTTGATGGAGGCAAGCCAGTTTTTATTTGTTTTGGTGTTATTCGCTTCATGATGATGCTTTTTAAGTGTTTAATCTAATTTAAGCGATTATTTAAATCATAGAAAAACAATGGATACACCTTGATAATGGACTTTCTTAAGTGTTACCTATGACTAAAGTTTGTCAAATTTGGAACCAAAAGCTACCAATAAAAAAACTTTTCATATCCATCCTTAGCACTTTTATAATTCTTATTTGTTTATTGACCCTTGCATTTCTATCTCAACAGCAATTCAATAATGATGGGTCTTCTGAGCCAGTGTATTTAGGGATAAGTTTTTGCGGAAACACTACCGCTGAGGCAAAGTTGTTAATTGATAAAGTTAAAGACTATACCAATCTTTTTGTGTTACAGTCAGGCCCTGTTAGTCATAACCTGACTGCCACTACAGAAATTTGTGATTATGCTACCTCTCAAGGATTAGACATTATTGTGTACTTTGGCTGGTTTGACCCTGAACATTCCTGGCGATACCCCTGGATTCAAAATGCTACACAACGATATGGTGAAAAATTTTTAGGCGTGTACTATTATGATGAACCAGGGGGTCTTCAACTTGATTACGACTGGGAAACTCTTTTTATAAACTGGAACAGTCACATCAAAGAACAGGGGACTAATGCTGATCCTTTTTACCAAAAACTCTTAGATTCCTCCGAGGGTTATTTGAATGGAACCCTACGTGACTATGATATAGAAGCTCAAATATACACCCAACACCTGCAAAATGATCCTGACCTTTCTTTGTTAAGAAACAGCTCCATTCAAACGTTTGTTTCTGACTATGCCCTCTATTGGTGGGATTACTTGGGCGGATATGATGTTGTATTTGCACAATTAGGCTGGAATAATTGGAATAACTCGGTAACTCAAGAAATCGATCTAATTAAAGGCGCTGCACATTTACAAGACAAAGATTGGGGTGTAATTGCAACTTGGAAATATCCTAACGCGCCATATTTAGACACTGGCGACGAAATATATAACCAACTATTACTCGCCTACAGAGCAGGTGCAAAATATCTTGTAATTTTTGATTACCCCTCAATTGAAGGCAACCCTTATGGTGTTCTTACCGCTGACCACTTTGAAGCACTTCAAAAACTCTGGATTGACATAAACAATCCAACAATCAAACGTGTAACTAAACCCGAAGCGGTTTTAGTGTTACCCCAAAACTATGGCTGGGGCATGCGACATGTAGATGACCGCATTTGGCTCTGGAGCGCAGACGAACATAGCCCACAAATTTGGAACATAACCCAAAAACTCGTAAAACAATACGGCATAAACCTAGACATAGTCTACGACGACCCCCAATTCCCCGTAACTGGAAAATACAACAAAATTTACTACTGGAACCAAACCCTAACATAAACCAAACCAAACAAAACAAAAAATAAAACTCCAACAAAATATAATTTAACCCAACAAACTTGTCAACTCGTACTTTATCTTCTTAGTATGCAACTCTTTAAAACATCAAAAAAGTTGTCGTTATATGCCCCTGACATCAGTGTACCATTGTTTACTGCAGATAATATCTGACACAACATATTAGTAAAGAGCAAACAGCCAAGTATAGTCATCTGACATGTGAAAGAAAAGTTTAACATTACCTTGCACTTTTTCAGAGTTTAGTAATTCTTCAAACGAGCTTCTCAAAATGGTCTTTCCCATATGAGCTGTTCATATATAATGTGTTTGGGCGTGACAAATTACATATATATGTATTTTTTCTTTAAACATTTTACAAATGTTACGGAGAGAAATGGTTCATGCAGCGTTCATATTCTAGATTACTTGGTATAGTGGGCAAGCCTAATACGGGGAAATCAACTTTTTTTAGTGCGGCAACTCTTGCTGCAGCTGATATAGCCAATTATCCATTCACAACTATAAAACCCAATAGAGGTGTTGGCTACGTAAGAACTTGTTGTGTTCACGAAGACTTTCATGTACAGGATAATCCCCGTAATTCGCTTTGTTTAGATGGTGCTCGTCTTATCCCTGTTGAGCTTATTGATATAGCCGGTATTGTTCCTGGTGCTTGGGAGGGACGTGGTTTGGGTAATCAGTTTTTAGATGAGATTCGTCGTGCTGATGCTTTACTTCATGTTGTTGATGTATCTGGCGGGACAGATGTTGAGGGTAAAAGTTGTAAGCTTGGAGAACATGATCCTTTGGAGGATGTGCATTTTCTTGAGCGTGAAATTACCCTGTGGATGGTTAATATTTTAAAGAAGGATTGGCCAAAAATTGCAAGAACTGCTGAAGCGGATAAGAAGGGTATAGCTACTCCTTTGGAGGAGCGTTTGACGGGTTTGGGTATAAAGAAGGTTAGTGTTGCTGAGGCGATTAGGCGTTGTGGTTTAAATGTTGATAAGCCTACTCTTTGGAGTGAGGAGGATTTTTATCGATTTGTGGATACTTTGCGGCGTATTTCTAAGCCGATGCTTATCATTGCTAATAAAATGGATTTGCCCACTTCCCAGGTAAATCTTGAGCGTTTAAAGAAGCTTGGGTATACTGTAATTGCTGTTTCTGCGGAGGCTGAGCTTGCTTTAAGGCGTGCTGCGGAGAAACAATTAGTTGATTATAAACCAGGGGATAAGAATTTTAAAGTTTTAACTCCTGAAAAAATGTCTGCAGGGCAGCTTAACGCCTTAGAGTCTATACGTGAAAAAGTTTTATCTCCTAATGGTTCTACAGGGGTGCAGGCTGCTCTTAATACAGCTTATTTAAAGTTACTTGACATGATAACTGTTTATCCTGTTGAAGACCCTGAACACCTAACAAATCATGATGGTCAAGTGTTGCCTGATGCTTACTTGGTTCCTAATGGGATAACGGCGCATCAATTTGCATATGTTATCCATACCGAGCTTGGTGAAAACTTTATTTACGCTGTTGATGCCCGAAATAAAAGACGCATTGGTGAGGATGCAGTGTTAAAAGATCGTGACGTTATCTCAATTGTCAGCGCCAAAAAACGTGCCTAACCCGTTTATGCTATAACGGCTCTTACAAACTGAAATCTACGATTGTAGCAGACCGTTTACAACACACTTTTTTTGGTATGTTTTTTATTGAACAAACATTTTTTTGATGCAAAACTGGAGTATGATTAAAAAATGGTGTTAAACAGTTTTTTTATTTTCCAAATCTGCGTCTACGGTGTTGATATGTTCTAATAGCCCTTAGTAAGTCAATAAGACGAAAGTCAGGCCAGTACACATCTAAAAATAATAGTTCACTGTAAGCTGCTTGCCAAAGCAGAAAACCACTTAACCTCTCTTCTCCTGAGGTTCTTATGATCATATCTGGGTCTTGTTTTGTCATATGTGACGTGTAGAGGTATTTTTCAAATATGGCCTCATTTATATCATCTATTTGAAGTCTGTTTTCTTTTATTTCTATGGCAATCTTTTTTGAGGCATCTACAATTTCTGCTCTTCCTCCATAGGCAAAAGCAAAATTCCAAACATACTTATCATAATGCCTAGTTGCTTTCTCTACTTCTGATATTATTTTTTGCAGGCTTTCAGGCAGCAGGTTTGTTCGACCAATGACTTTTACATGAACTTTATTTTTATGCACTCTTTTATCAGTTAATAGTTTTTTAAATCTCTCCTCTGCTATCTGCATGATCTTTGTTATCTCTTCAGTTTGTCGCGAAAAATTTTCTGTTGAAAACGAGTAAAGAGTAACATATTTAACATCAAGCATGCTGCACCAATCAAGAAGTTGTTCCACCGTATCTGCCCCTTGTTTATGACCCCACTTGTCTGTAAGCCAAGGACTCTTTTCTTTCTCATTTGCCCACCGCCTATTACCATCCAAAATTATAGCAACATGTTCCGGTCTTTGGTCATCTTTAATTTGATACCATAACCAACGTTCATAAATTTTGTAAGCACCGATCAATGAGAATATTTTCTTAAGCACTATTCAGCCTCATATTAAACATGTTAAATGCACTATTCACCTTTTAATATTTATGCTAAAAATAAGTTTAAGTGGTGGTGGTTATGGTTTCTGTTGGTTTTTCTAGTTCTTCTCCTTTTTTGAAGAATCCTTTAAAGGATCTATTTATGACCGTAATCAATAGAATTGAGGCTACACCGATAAGTATGCCTATGACAATTGAGAGGACAAATTCTCTGAAGAATTGGTTCTGGAACCCTAGTACGAGTTGTGTTTCTGCTGTTTGTCGAAGCAAATTAGCTGTGGTATTCATGATTGTTCTTGCCCATGCTACTTCTGCAATTAATGCAGTGTTTCTAACGAGTCGTGAATCTCTTTCAAAGTAAAAGGTTAAGCTTCGGCCAACTAGAACCAGTATTACTCCAATAATTAATAGATCCATTGAGCCTTTGATAAATAAGGATGTTATTTCTGGAATTTGGCTTATTCCAACGACAACATCGGATATGGGCTGCTGAAAGTTTAGATCTACCCATCGAAAACCTAAATACAGACTTACTATGCTGCAGAGTATTCCGCCTATAATGGTATAATTGGCAATTTGTATACGTAACGGTGGAGGCGAGTATTCTTTGATCCAAGTGTAGCTTTTTTTAACTGCTTGATCAACGCCAAAGCCTTTAAGCAGTAAAAAAGCACCAACAATAGTTGCTATTGCTATGCCATAATAATACATACTTATGCCATAGATAATGTTTAAAATTCCAAAAATGGCTAAAACCATTACTAAAAGTCCCGGTAAACCTAAGGCTAATCGGGCATATCGTGGAGTTTCTACAAGTAACTTCATGTATTTTGTAAACACAGCAGCTGTTTCTTCTATTGATTCACTATGTTTAATTACTATCCGTCTAACCGACGAAATAGGCACCCCGCGTGTTTCAATTATGGGAAAAACTGCTTCATCTGTGTAACCATCTGAAACAAATATGATCTCATCAGCAGCATAGGCTTCTAAAATATTATTTAATTCTGCTGCAAGTTTACGATCTGCTGTAACGCCACCTATTTCAGTACCTGAAATTGTAGCTACTTCAAAAGTTTCATCAGGATTTTTTTTACTTGACAGTTGATCATAAAGCCGCACGGCCTCAAACATTGCATTAGCATCCGGTTCTTCAGGATCTTTCAAAGCTAATGCCACAGCTGCATCTAAATTAGCAGTTCGTCCAAGCAAAGGCGTTTTGAGCCCTGCTTTAACTTCTATATCCCCATCTCTGTCAACGCATAAAATTAGAATCTTGTTCCCTTTTTGTTGCAGCATTTCTTTATTAGCCATAGCACTACAACTATATGTGCTACAGCTTAATTTATTTTTGTATTTGCATCTTCAGAGTCATCATCACTGGCGATAAGCTGGAACTCATTCCAGCTAAGCTTTTCTCCTTTAGCCAATTTCTCTTTCGCCTGCGCCCCAAGCTTTGATTTTAACACCTGCTCATCTAACAACTTTTGATTCCTTATACTATCTGCATCCTCTTGCTCTTTTTGCCGTATAGCCATCACTTTAACTCGCTCAGCATTTGCTTTCTCTCTTAACTCTTTATTTTGCTCCCGAATAGTGTTACGTAATCCAAGCATTTGACCTGTAAGCACCGCTATTTCAACACGCAAATTACGAGTTTGCTCTCTATTATCAATAAAACCTTTGTGTGACGCATCTGCCTCTTCCTTAACTTTTTTCACTTCAGCAATTTTAGCAATCATACTCTCATGAAGCTGTTGACTCTTCTCTGCTAACGTTGACAAATCCTTATGAAAAGATTCCGCCTGCGCATCAAGGGATTTTCTTTCATGTATATGCTCAGCTATTTTCTTATTCTCTTTTTCAAGCTTTTTATAACCACTAAGCTGGGTTTCAAGAAGCTTTATCTCACCAATTAACCTCTTTTCTTCCTGCAAATCCAACGTTTCCGTTTGGATCTTCCAGTCTATTTTATCAATTTCCTTCTGTATGTCTTTCTGCCGAACATGAGGCATCTTCTTTTTAAGCTCTGCCTTCTTGTCATTTATGGCTTGAATTTCATCCATAATCGGCTTAATTTGAACCCTTACTTTATCTCTTTGCTGTTTAAGGGCATACACTTTTTTGTTAACTTCATCCCGCTCTTTTTTAATATCGCGGATTTCAAGGTTTACTTTTGTAGCTTGAACATTTAATTGATCCCTTTTTTCAACCAGCTTTTTTGATTCCATGTCTGCTTTGTTCACTTGATCTTTTAAAACTGCGATCTGTGAACGTAACTCATCGATTTGGTTAGGTTTATCTTGTGCTGACACATCTATCCTCTGCGAAGTTTGACTCTAACTTTGTAATCTACAAGCTTATAATATTTTAACTTACTCTTTGTAGATTATAACCATGACATTAATGCTTTCCCCTATTATAAGTTTTAAATATAGGCAAGCATTATTCATCAATCGCGATTAAGTATGGACTTTTGCTATGACGATCTATTAAAAAGAGCACAAGAACAAATGCCAGAGGTCTCTATAAAAAAAGAACGCCTCGAACTACCCCGATTATTCATAACAACAATTGGCATGCGCACAATCATTTCAAACTTTGGCGAAATATCAAATCTCTTAGACCGCGACCCCCAGCACATCCTAAAATTTCTAACTCGTGAAATGGCAACCGCCGCAACCTTCCATGATGCACGCGCCATTTTTCAAGGTAAATTCCAACGAGACAGTTTTGAACGTCTACTGCAAAGATACATGGATTCATTTGTAATCTGTCCGGTATGTAAACGTCCCGACACTAAACTTGTAAAAGAAAAACGTCTTATCGCCCTAACCTGCAACGCATGTGGCGCAAAATCTGCAATTAAACAAATCTAAGGAATATGAATGCAAGTTTACGTTAAACTAAAACAGATAGACAACAAAAACGTTATTTTAGCCATCTGTGACGAAGACCTCCTAGGAAAAACCCTATGCGAAGGCAAAATCACCTTCAAAGTTAAAAACGAATTTTATAACGGCTGCAAAGTCACCATCGATGAAGCTATGGGCATGATAGAAAACGCCAACATTATCAATCTAGTCGGCAAACATTGCGTTGAACAAGCCATTAAAAACGGCTATGTCCACCCCGACGCCATTTTAACAATCGAAAACATTCCCCACGCCCAAATCATGAAACTTTAACCATACTTTTTTCCGTGTCATGAAACTTTTTTTATAGTTAACGAATTTATATAATTGGAGCTGCCCTTCTTCTGAAGGGCAGCGACCTTAAAAATTACCATCAAAAACATTATGCTGCTTACACACAACTGGGAGCAGTTCAAAGTGTTGAATCCAA
>WQYG01000092.1 GCA_009781395.1 Candidatus Bathycorpusculum sp.
AACGAGAAAAGAAGCACCTATAATCGAAACAAAGCGACTTGTTTTAAGGCGAAAAAAATATGATGATATTCCCGATATGATGAAAATGTTTAATGACGATGTAGTAAGGGAATTTGTTGGGGGCATCCGCCGCGTGATGAACGCTCTATGACAAGAATGATTAGGCATAGAATAGAAACCGCATGGGCAGTAGCACTAAAGGATACAGGTGAATACTTAGGAGAAGTTGAAATCACGAATATAGTTGACGGCTATCTTGGCGAAATCGGCTATATGTTTTTACAAGAGCATTGGGGCAAAGGTTTTGCGAATGAAGCAGTTACAGCAATGATTGAATATGCTCAAAATGTATTAAACCTAAAGCGGTTGTATGCCGATATTGAAAATAAAAATGGGAGGTCAATAAAACTGATTGAAAAACTGGGCTTTGAATTTATAGCAGTTTTGCCTGAATCGAATTTTTACGGCAGAATTGCAGACGTGGCATACTATTCACGCACATTATAAGCATTATCTGCGTTTAAGTAGTCTTTAATATTTTACATTTGTGTCATAAAACTTAGTTCAGGGACAGGTCTATTTTGTTACGGTTAGATGTCTTGTAGTCGTTTGCAGAATGTTTTAGTTAATCGTCCGTCTATGCCTGTTTAGCTGTGGTAGAGTGTGTTTCATGAAGGTATTTGGTGGTTTGTGGTTTTGTGGTGTTGGTTTGTAGTTGTTGTTGGTGTAGTTTTTTGTGTAATCATTCAAAAGTTATCTGTGATGAAAGTCTGTTCTGTAGGAGATGGAATGTCTTTTGTTGTGTAGTAGCGTTTTGTTGTGTTTTTTCTATAGACTTAAATTCTGTTGAGAGCACCAAAGCAATAAGGCGTAAGATCTATGTGCTGTGGTAAAAGGATGGTGCGATTTGTTGGGTAAGGAGTTTAATCTTTTGCGGAAAGTGGTTAGTTATAAGACTACTGAGTCATGGGTAGCAGTTCCGCATGTTGCTTTTTTTTATGAGGCGGATGCAACTGAGATGTTAAGTGAATTTAGTAGATTGAATAAAGAAGATAGTCAGGGTTTGAAATTGACTATTAATACGTTGTTGTTGAAGATTTGTGTGGAGGCTGTTAAGGCTGTGCCGCAGGTGAATGCTCATATAAAATACAATGTTAAGCGTGTCACTGGTAAGGTTGAAGTTATGGAAAATATAGATGTGTCTATGCCGTGGGTGCTTGAAAATGGTGAGATTGTTGTTATAAATTTGAGAAATTTTGGGGATAAATCGCTTGTAGAGATGCAAGAGTATATTAATAAAATTGCGCAGAAAATAAGTAGTTGTAATATTCATGTTCCGTTGTATCGTGTTTCGGTAAGTAGTATGGTAGAAGAGTTGAAAAGGGGGCATTTGTTAAGAGCTGTTAGTGCTCTTTTGGGGGCGGTTTTTGATAACTCTAAGCCTAATAAAAAAGATATTAAGGAATATGACAAGATGTCTGTGGAGGATAAAATAGTTCCGTCTGATTTGCAGCCTGGAACAATTACGATTTCTAATGTTGGTTCAGTTTGTAGAGGGTTAAATGGGTTTGTGGGGGTTTTAGAGATTGTTTCTCCGCAAGTTTTTGCAATATGTGTTGGAAGTGTTCAGGAAAAGCCGGGGGTTGTTAGAAATGAAAATGGTGAAAAGTTTATTGGGGTGAGAAATGTAATTCCGCTAAGTTTGGTGTTTGATCATCGTGCTTTGAATTTTGGGGAGATATGTCCGTTTATTCAAAAGTTGGAGTATATTTTTGGGCATAGTGAATTACTTAGGGAGTGGTATTTCGGATAGATTAAAATCCGTTTTTATTTTGTGTTTGTGTTTTCAATTAATTGTGTCTTGTAGTGGCGTGTTTAGGGGTGAGTTGTAGGTTTTGTGTTTTAGTTTATGTTGTCGGTTATAGATAATTGATGTTTATTAAATATAAAGTATGTATAGAGGCTTTAGGGCCTCTTTTTGTTTGTTGTTGGTTGTTTGTTTAGTCGATGAATTTTTTTCTGGCTTGGGCTATGAGGGCTATTGTTTGGTCTTGCCATGCTTCAAAGTCAGTGGGGGTTGTGGGGTAGGTGTTGTAGTGGGTGCGTAGTTCTTTCATCATGGTAACTGTTAGGTGGAGTTTGTTTAGGAATCCTATGCGTCTTATGCCTTTGAAGACTCGTTTGGCGGTTTCGGTGATGTTTAGTTTAAAGTCGTCGCCCATGCCTGCTTTTAGTACGTCGTCTTCGGTCATGAGTTTTTGGTTCATGCCATAGTTTAAGTCGTCGTCGCTGCAGGAGAGGAGGAATAGTTTAAAGATGTCTAGGGCGCCTTGTTTTTTGCCGTAGGTGTCCATGTATGTTTTGTTGTATCCCCATAGGGCTTCTTTGGTTGCTTCGCCTTTGTTTAGGGCGTCTATGATTTGTTTGCCTGCAAAGTGTCCGCTTAGCATTGAGGGGCCTATGCCGCCGCCGTGTATGGGGTTGACTAGGGATGCTGCGTCGCCTATGATGACTATGCCGTTGCTGACCATGCTGTCTAGGGGTCTGCGGACGGGGTCAAACCATGCGCCGCTTGTTATGATGGTTGAGTCTTCAAACATGGGTTTTTTGAGGGCGGTGTTGTAGAGTTGGTCTTTGGGGTTTGGGTAGCCGGTTTTGCGCATAAGGGCGCCTATGCCTACGTTTACGCGGGCGCCGCCTTTGGGGAAAATCCAGGTGTAGCCGCCGGGGGATGCTTTTTGGTTTAGGTATATTTCGCAGTATCGGGTGTTTTTTGATTCTTGTTTGAGTTGGCGGATTTCGCGGTAGCAGGCTTCTACGTCTTCGTTGTCAATTTTTTGGTCTATGCCTAGTTCGTTTGGTAATTGTTTTCTTACCATGCCAAAGTAGCCTGTTGCGTCGATAACTACTTTGCTACGTAATTCTGATGTTTGTCCGGTTTTCATGTTTTTAGCGGATATGCCTACTACGGTGGATTTTTCGATTATAGGAGAGCGAAAGTTTGTGTTGTCTTGTAGTTGAGCACCTTTTTCTATGGCTTTTTTAAGTAGCCATTGGCCAAATAGGGGTCTGTTTAGCATGTAGCCTTTAAAGTCTTCGTCTGCTACGGTGAAGACGGTGTTTTCGTCGGGGGAGTAGATTTTCATTCCATCAATTTTGGCTTCTAGCTCGCCTCCGGTTGGTTTTTCAAGACCTAAAAAGGTTAGATGGTGTTCACCTATAGCGTCTCCGCAGATTTTTTCGCCTACGTTTTCACGGCTGTTTTTTTCTATTATGCATACTTTTAGACCGGATTCAGCGATTGTTTTTGCTGCAATGCAGCCTGCTGTGCCGGCACCAACAACTATGGCGTCAAATTTTTCCATGATAGTTTTCTCCAAGTTAATGTGTTGATGTATTTTGTATACTATGTTGTATAAGTAAAGCCTTATAAATAGTAGGTAAGTCAAAATACACTAAGTGTAATTTCATGAACACCCCTGTAGTAGCGTTGAGTGCAGAGTTTCGTAAACTTGTTGAGGGCCAAATGGATAGAACTATTCAGGGAATTGAGACGACGTTTTTTGCGATAATGGAGAAACAAAAAGTTACGCCTCAAGAGGTAAAAGATGAAATTGATAGTTTGCAGGAAAATTTTACGGTGTTGTTTCAGAAGTGGAGTTTAGAAATTCTCTACACGCTTTTGCTTAAAAAAACCAGTGGGTTTGGGGGGTTGAAAAAAGTTTTAGGGGTAAATTCTCGTACGTTGTCTGATAAATTGAAGCTGCTTCAATTGCATGGTTATTTGGAGCGGAATGTGCAAATAGGGCCGCCTTTGCGTGTGGCATATACCCTTTCGGTTAAAGGGAAGAATACGGTTTTGTTAGCTTTGCCGTTGTTGTATTATTCAACAGCATCATCTGCTGCTGCGGTTGTTGTTTGAGGTTTAGGGTTTTTTGTTGATTCCTGTTGTAGGGGTTGTTGGTGGTGTATGGGTAGGTGGGTTGTTTCTTTTATGGTTTCAAATATCATGCAGGTTAGGGTTTTTTGTAGGCCGTTTATGCGGCGTAGTTTGTCTATGACAAATTTGCCTATGGCGTTGACGTTTTCGGCTCTTATTTTAATTAGTAAGTCCCAGTCACCGGTGATTATGTGTACTTCTTGTACGTTGGGGAGTTTTGCGATTTCTTCGGCTACGTCGCGTTGGGTGATTAGGTTTTCGTTAGGTTTGTTTCTGTATGAGACGGCGGCTAGGATGAAGGCGGTGGTTGTTAGGTTTAGTTTTTCGGGGGAGAGGATGGCGCGGTATTGTTTTATTATGCCTATGTCTTCTAGGCGTTTTATTTTTGCAAAGACTGTGGTTATTGGGGTGTTGGTTTTTTTGGCTATTTGGTTTGCGGTTAGTTTGCTGTTTTCTTGAATTAGCATTAGTATGGCTAAGTCTTTGTCGTCAAGTTTAAGGGTCATACGTAAATATTACAAGTTTTAAGTATATAAACATGTTTTTATTGTAAATTAGACAAGTTTTATATAAAAAATTTATTATATCCGTTCACCTTCATAGTTAAGAAGTATATTTCAAGTAAACAAGTAAGTGAAAACATGACACTCAAAGAAGAAAACCCCACAATAAACCTGCCAAAATCGTTAGACCAACTAACAACCACTCAAGAAATTGAAAGAAAAACCGCCATAGGCAAAATAGTAACCTACACCCTAAAAAACTTGACCACCACATACATAAAAGAAGACTTTCAATGGCTCCTACCGGTAGTTTTAAGCCAAAGTACCGACCCCCTCTGGCCAGACCCAAACGCCTCAATAGAAAAAAGAATCGAAATAGACATCTATGGAAAACCCGTACGCGCCATGACAAGCATGATAGTTCACAAACTAGTTGGAGCCTCAACAGTTTACCCTAAACTATTCACCCTAGCCCCAAACATACGTATCGAAAAAGCTGACCGAGGAAAAACAGGAAAACACATCTATGAATTCACTCAACTAGACTTTGAAGTCCAAGGTGCCACCTCAAAAGACATTTTTGCCATAGTTGAAAAAGCCCTTTCCACGTTAATTAAAGACTTAAAAAAAGACCTAAAACACGAGTTATTAGCCATAGACCGGTTTGATGCGCTTTTCGCTTTAGAGAGTCCATTTAAAATTCTTGACCGAGAAGACCTTGAAGCTAAATATGGCTCAACGTGGGAAGAAGATATTGTAGCAGAAATTTCTCAACCCGTTTGGATTACAAACATTCCACGTGAATTCTATGATTTTCAGGATTTCACAACAAGCAGATGGGATAACTATGACTTGTTTATGCCCCAATTTGGAGAAGTGCTCTCAGGGTCTAAACGTGAATATGAATACAACAAAATTATCGAGAAAATGGAGCAGCATGGAGTGAGAAAAGAAAACTATTCACTAATTATTCAGATGGCTAAAGAGGGGCGTTTAAAACCTACAGCTGGTGCAGGTTTAGGCATTGAACGTATAGTTGGGTATATTACAGGCGTAAGACATATCGCTGAGTGTCAACCCTTTCCAAGGGTACCAGGAATAGTACATCAACTATAACAATAATAATAATAATGAGGTAAATGTATGAATCCATATCTAGAAGCACTTCAACCTAAACTATCCCCCAAAGATTTTGAAAAATTATCTGCCATAGATAATCCAAACATACATGAATTCATTGCAAAAACAAGCGACCTATGTCGTCCAGAAAAAATTTTCATCTGCAGCGATGCCCCCGAAGACATAGCATACGTTCGAAAACAATCAATCGCAGGTGGTGAAGAACAAGCCATACTAACTATGCAAGGTCACACAATACATTTTGACGGTGAAAAAGATCAAGGCCGAGACAGACAAAACACCAAATATCTTGTACCTAAAGGAGTCTTTTTAAGCAAAGCCCTAAACCAAATAGACCGCCAAGAAGGCTTAGCAGAAGTACGCAAAAAACTCATAGGCTTAATGGAAAACCGAACAATGATTGTTCGTTTCATCTCACTAGGACCCAGAGATTCAGTTTTCACCATTTTAGGAGTACAATGCACCGATTCATGGTATGTTGCACACTCAGAAGACCTACTCTACAGAACAGGCTATGAACAATTTGTAAAAGCAGGCCCAAAAAGCGATTTCCTAAAAGTCATACACTCCGCAGGCAAATTAACAGAAGAAATGGTAAGCGCAGAACCCGATAAAAAACACATCTACATAGACCACATGGACAACACCATCTACAGCGTAAACACACAATATGCCGGCAACAGTGTAGGCTTTAAAAAATTAGCTTTCCGCTTAGCAATACGTAAAGCAAGCAGTGAAGGCTGGCTAGCAGAACACATGCTACTTATGGGTGTGTATGGTCCAAATAAACGTAAAACCTATTTTGCAGGAGCATTCCCAAGTGCATGCGGCAAAACCTCAACTGCAATGCTACCAGGAGAAACCATACTAGGCGATGACATAGCCTACATTCGCGAAATAGACAATGTTGCCCGTGCAGTAAACGTTGAAAGCGGCATATTTGGCATCATACAAGACGTAAACGAAAAAGACGACGCCCTAATATGGAAAGTTTTAACAACCCCCGGAGAAGTCGTATTTTCCAACATCTTAGTTAAAGACGGCAAACCCTACTGGCTAGGCATGGGCAAAGAAATACCCAAAGAAGGCTTAAACTATACAGGACAATGGTTTGAAGGCAAAAAAGACGAAACAGACACAGAAATACCAGCCGCCCACAAAAACGCACGCTACGCTGTATCTCTATCAGCCTTAGGAAACGTTGACCCTGAACTAAACAATCCCAACGGAGTAGAATTAGGCGGCATAATGTATGGCGGAAGAGACGTCAAAGCCTACGTTCCAGTTCAACAAAGTTACAGCTGGGAACACGGCATCATAGCCTATGGAGCCTCACTTGAAACAGAAACCACTTTTGCAACAATCGGCAAAGAAGGCATACCGGAAATCAACATGATGAGCATCCAAGACTTCATCTCCATCCCCCTAGGTAAAAACGTCAGCAACAACCTAGACTTTGGACGCAAACTCAAAAAACAACCCATAGTCTTTGGCGTAAACTATTTCCTACGCAGCCTCGAAGACGGCAAATACCTAAACAGTCCACGCGACAAACACGTCTGGATAAAATGGATGGAAAAACGAGTACACAACGAAGTAGACGCCATCAAAACACCCACCGGACTCATACCAAAATACGAAGACCTAAAAACACTCTTCAAAGAAGTCCTAGACAAAGACTACCAAAAAGAAGACTACATAAAACAATTCACCATACGCATACCAGAAAACCTAGCAAAAATCGAACGCGTCTCCAAATTCTACCAAGAAAACGTCACCGACATACCCCTAGAAATGTTCGGCCAACTCTACAAACAACGCGAACGACTAACAGAAGCACAAACAAAACACGGCGACTATATCTCCCCAGAAAAATTCCAATAACCAAACACCAAAAGGGAAAAAATCATTTCCCCCACAATTTTTCTTACACCTACAACAACATCAACACAACTTTTCACTAAATAGAACCCAAGACTACAACACGACAAACGCATGAAAAATTTTTGTGAGCGCTTTTAGCAGAGATACTTGAGGAAAAACGTTACTATTTTTTAGACTACTAAAAGCTGCTGCAGATACTTTGTCAAATTAAAACTAATTAT
>WQYG01000093.1 GCA_009781395.1 Candidatus Bathycorpusculum sp.
AACCCTCTCCATATTACTTATATAAGTAATATGCATTTGCTATTAAAAGGCTTCTGTTACAAAATCAACCCAGAATCAAACCTAGAATCAAAAACATATTACTTAATTCGGGAAGTTAGGGTTTAAACTCAGTTAGGCTATGTCTATTGTAGCTTTAGGTTTTAGATTTCAAAATTAGCTACCTGAACTCTCCGGTTATTGCTGAAATGCCCTCTTTATGCCTTGAAACAAGGGTTTAAACGTTAATTATGCTTTTATGGTAAATATGACTGCACAGAGTTATCTTCTCTTGTATAGTGGTGTGTTTGAATGTAGAAGGCGGTGTATCTGGTTGTTTTCTGTTTTTGTTTATCGGTTCATGTTTGAAGATAACACTTATGGTGAATTACCGCTAATCTATACCAGTTGTTAAATAAAACCCTTAATACATAATCGTTATGCTTAGTACGCTTCTCTACTTTTGTCCTTCAAATTAATTTTTTGGTTACTAACAAAAAGGTGTGCAGTAGTAACACTGCAAAATTTCCAAGTTTTAGTCCATTTAAAAATCAGCAGAAACGTGTGTATTTAGTGATATGTAGTGATTACAGGTATTGGCGAAATTTGCTGCTATTATTCATGACTTTGTCAGTAAGCTAAACACGTACGCAGAAACAATTTAACCCATCAGAACCAACTACTATTTTTTTATTGTTGTTGTGTGTGTTTTTTCTTTTTGAATTCGTTTCGTGTTTGTATTTCTCTGCGTTTGCGGTTATAGTTCACCGAAAAGTCGTGTGTGGCGTCTCGGATTTGGCGTATAAGTAGCATTATGCGGCTGTTTTTATCTAATTGTATGGTGGTCGTTGTTGTTGTTTGTTGTTGTTTGTTGTTGTTTGGTTGGTGGATTTCTTCGTTTTCTTTGGCTAAGCCTATCATTGGGATTTTAAGGTTTAAGGTATCTAAGGCGTTTTTGGCGGCATTTACCTGTCCTGGTCCGCCGTCAATGATTATCAAGTCAGGCATTGCTACTGCATTTTCTTCTTTTAGACGTTTATATCGACGAGTTACAACTTCATGCATGGAGGCAAAATCGTTTTGTTCTTTAACGGTTTTGATTTTGAATTTACGATAGTTTTTCTTATCCGGTTTAGCATCTGTAAAGCGTACCATACCTGCGACTATGTGTTCCTGTCCCAGATTAGAAATGTCAAAGCATTCAATTATCCGTGGCAACTTGGGTAAATTAAGAACTTTTTGCAGATCAACTAGGACGTTGTTGCCTGTTAAGCTGGATTGCAAATTCTTCTCCGCTAACTGTACAAGACTTAATTTATTTCCACTCTTAGGCATCGTTAACTTAACGGGGGCTAATCTTTTTGCATACAGAAACTCTTCTAATGCAGCTTTTTCATCCTCATCCTGCCAACACGGTTTGTTAAGTAAAATTTCTCTTGGAATCTGATTAACTGCATAAAATGCTTTTAAAAACTCTTGCTCTACCACAAGTTGACGATCAACGGTGAATTCTTTTTTGCCAAGCAACACCCCCTTGCGTAAACCCATTTGTATAACATGGATTTTATCCCCCTCTTGACAGAAAACCATCACATCTTGGTCAAACCGTTTCTCATTATCCACCAGTTGTTTTTGTGTCAAAAGCCGTATAGAGGCAATTTGATTTCGTAACTCCATAGCACGCTCAAACTTTTGGTCCACCGCTGCCTGCTGCATTTGTGTCTCTAAACTCTGCAAGGTTGTATCAAATTTTCCCTCCAAAAACACCCTTGCATTTTTAACTTGTTCAGCATACTGCTCTTTAGTAACTTTCTCAACACATGGAGCTGTACAATTGCCTATGTGATAATTCAAACAAGCCCGTTTATGCATGTTTTTACAAGTGCGTAGCTTGAAAACTTTAGTTACTAACCGCTGTAAATTTTGACGTGTGTAACCCTCTGTGTAGGGTCCAAACGATTCTAATTTAGGTGAAACCTTACGACTGGTTAAAATTCGAGGATAATTTTCACGTGTTAATGAAATGTATGCATACGTTTTTGCGTCTTTAAGATTTATGTTATATTTTGGAGTGTGTTGTTTGATTAATTTATTTTCCAACAGTAATGCTTCGACTTCATTGTTGACCAGTATGAAGTCGATGTTGCGAATTTTTGAAACTAGTTGTCGCGTTTTTGGTGGTTGATCAATGTTGGCAAAATAGTTTTTAACTCGTGAGCGTAGACTCTTTGCTTTGCCTACATAGAGGATTTCTTCTTCATCGTTTTTGAAGAGATATACTCCTGGGTTAACTGGAACTGTTGTGGCTTTGAATTCTGTGGGGTCATTTATGTGAATCATGTAGTTTGCTTCTCTTACAAATCTGCATTTTGTGGGTTAAGTATTTTTTCCAAAAATTGTCCTGTGTATGATTTTGCTATTTTGGAGACGGTTTCAGGTGTGCCTTCTGCTATTATTTTTCCCCCTGCTCCTCCTCCTTCAGGGCCTAGATCTATTAGGTAATCGCAGCTTTTGATGACGTCAAGGTTGTGTTCGATGATGTAGACTGTGTTGCCGTTGTCTACGAGACGGTTTAGAACGCGGATAAGGCGTTTTGTGTCATCAAAGTGCAGTCCCGTGGTGGGTTCGTCAAGCATGTAGACAACGTGTCCTTGTTTGTTTTTGCTAAGTTCTCGTGTGATTTTGATGCGTTGGCTTTCTCCCCCTGAGAGAGTGGTTGAGCTTTGTCCCAATTTAATGTAGCCTAAACCTACGTCATCTAAGGTTTTGAGTCTGCGGGCTATGCTGGGTGTGTTTTCAAAGAATTTTAAGGCTTCTTCTACAGTCATGTCTAAGACTTCGGCTATGTTTTTGCTTTTGTAGCGTACGGCTCGGGTTTCTTTATTGTAGCGGTTGCCTTTACATTCACTGCATTGTACGTAAACGTCTGGTAAAAAGTTCATTTCAATGCGTATTACGCCATCGCCTTGACAGTTTTCGCATCGGCCGCCTTTTACGTTGAAGCTAAATCGACCTTCTTTGTAACCGCGTGTTTTGGCTTCTTTGGTTGCTGCAAAGATTTTGCGTATTTCATCGAAGAGTTTGGTGTAGGTGGCGGGGTTGCTTCTTGGGGTACGGCCAATGGGGTCTTGGTCGATGACTATGACGTTGCGTATGACTTTGGGAATTTCTATGGTTTCGTGTTTGCCCACTTTGTCGACTTGTTCTCCAAACATTTTGCGTAGTTGGGGGATTATGGTTAGGTTCATTAGGGTGCTTTTGCCTGAGCCTGATACGCCTGTGATGCCGCATAAAATGCCCAGGGGTAGTTGTATGTTGAGGTTTTTGAGGTTGTTTTCTGTCATTCCTTTTACGTTAATAAAATCTATGGGGTTGCGGCGTTTTTGTGGGGTTTCAATTTTTAGTTCTCCTGAGAGGTATTTGCCTGTTAGACTGTGACTGTTTTGCATAACTTCTTGGGGTGAGCCTTCAGCTACAATAAAGCCGCCGTGTACTCCTGCCCCTGGACCCATGTCTACTAGGTGATCTGCGCTACGCATGGTTTCTTCATCATGCTCAACTACGATAAGGGTGTTGCCTAAATCTCGTAAACGATGCAGAGTATTGATTAGTTTAGTGTTATCTCGTTGATGTAAGCCAATGCTGGGTTCATCTAAAATGTATAAAACACCTACAAGATTGCTGCCAATTTGTGTAGCTAAACGTATTCTTTGAGCTTCACCTCCTGACAAAGTTTTAGCTGCCCGCGATAAAGAAAGATAACCCAACCCTACATTAATCAAAAAGCCTAAACGTGAATTAATTTCTTTTAACACTTGTTTGGCAATGGTCATTTCTTTCTCGTCAAGTTTCTGCGGTAAGTTTTGGAAAAACTCTCCTGCTTTCTCAATGGACAAATCCGTTACATCTATAATGCTTTTGTCTTGAATTTGAACTGCTAAAACCATAGGTTGCAAACGTTTACCCTGACAACTGTTACAGGATCGGGCAGTCATGAATTTTTCTATATCTTCTTTACGCCAATTACTCTCCGTTTGACGATAAAGCCGCATAGTCTGCGGAATTACCCCTTCCCAACCTTCCCGCATCCACATGTTAGCTCCATTTGACCAGTTACCTTTTATGGGTTCTTGATCCCCATAAAGAAGTACCTGCAGTTGCTTTTCGGTAAACTCTTTAATTGGTGTAAAAACATCAAAACCATGCTGTTTACCCACCGCTGCAAGCTGCTGAGCACGCCATGACAAATCCATTTTTCCATAAACCGCCAAGGCACCATCCATGATTGAAAGCTCTGTATCTGGCATAACTTTGTCAGGGGTTACCTCTGTAATTTCACCTAAACCATGACATGTTGGACAGGCCCCCCAGGGAGAGTTGAAACTAAACATGCGCGGCTCAAGACTTTCAAACATGATTTCCGGATGATTGGGACATGCGCCAAAGGTGCTATAAGTTGTTGCACCTTCAAAACTTTCTAACTCTTTTTTCTTATTAGCTGAGACGTCTTGAGCGTTAATTATTATCATAGTTCCTTTACCGGTTTTTAAGGCACCTTCAACGGCTTCGGCAATCCTGGAGCGTTCTTCTTCACAAATGGTAACGGTGTCTATGAGCACTTCAATCCAATGCTTTTCGTATCGAACCAGTTTTAATTCTTCTTTCACAGTTTCAGTTTCGTAAATTTTTTGGTCTACACGAATTTTTGTGTAACCTTCTTTTTTAAGGTCTTCAAAAACTTGTTCATGTGTACCTTTCATGCCTCGAATGATTGGCGCTAAAAACATGAGCGTTTTTTCTTTTTCTTGCATTATTAAACTTGTAATGTTCTCCGGACTTTGAGGATGAATACTACTGCCACATTTTGGACAGTGATGGGTGCCTATACGTGCAAAAAGCAACCGCAAATAATCATAAATTTCAGTAACCGTCCCTACAGTGCTACGGGGATTCTTGCTTGTACTTTTCTGCTCAATACTAATAGCAGGTGACAAACCATCAATTGAATCCACATCAGGCTTATCCATTAATCCCAAAAATTGTCGTGCATACGCACTTAAACTTTCAACATAACGACGTTGACCTTCAGCATATATGGTGTCAAATGCAAGCGTAGATTTACCTGAACCTGACAACCCAGTTACCACTATCAATTTATTTCTAGGCAACTCTAAGTCAATATTCTTTAAGTTATGCTCTCTTGCCCCTTTAACAGAAATAGAGTCTCTCATCATTCTCTACCTACTGAACTTTAAGCCCAAATCCGCTTCTAACATTTCAACTTTATTGCTGCGAATCTGTAATTTTCTTAACCTCAACTTGATGTTTCTGTTTTTCAGCTAAATCCCTACTTAAAGTATTCATAACATCTCGCAGCTCAATAGCTTTCTCAAAATCTAACTTTTGAGCTGCTTCCCGCATCTTAGCATCCAACTCTATAATTTGACGCTCAATATCTGATTTAGTTAAATGCTTACTACCCTTAATAACCCCCTCTTTTTCAGAAACTTTTTTAACAATAGTCTGCGGCGTTATGCCCTGAACTTGATTATACCGCTGCTGAAACTTGCGACGATAAATAGTAATCTCCATAGCCCGTCTAATACTTTTAGTCATAACATCCGCATAAAGAATAACTCTACCATTTTGATTTCTAGCTGCTCGACCAATTGTTTGAATTAAACTCCGCTCATCCCGCAAAAAACCCTCTTTATCTGCATCTAAAATAAATATAGTTGCAACTTCAGGAATATCTAAACCTTCACGCAACAAGTTTATACCCACCAAAATATCAAAATCCCCTATACGCAATTGCCTTACAAGTTCAATACGATCTAAACTGTCAATTTCACTGTGCATATACCGCACTCGAAAACCCTCTTTAACCAGATAATCCGCAAGATCCTCCGCCATACGCTTTGTTAACGTGGTCACTAAAACACGATTACCCTGAACAATGGTCTTTTTAGCTTCCTGCATTAAATGCCCCATTTGTCCCTCAATGGGATGCACTTCAACTTCCGGATCAAGAAGCCCCGTAGGCCTTGTAATTAACTCCACCGCAACTGAACTACTTTTTTGCAACTCATACGCCGCAGGCGTAGCCGACACAAATAACGTCCGACGCATCTTTTGCTCAAACTCTTCAAACTTTAACGGACGATTATCCAACGCACTTGGAAGACGAAAACCAAAATCCACAAGATTCTTCTTACGCGAATAATCACCATTATACATAGCATGCGCTTGAGGAATAGTCTGATGACTCTCATCAATAATTAACAAATAGTCTTTTGGAAAATAATCCATCAAAGTAAAAGGAGGCTCCCCCACATTTCGCCCATCAAAATGCCGACTATAATTCTCAATACCCGTACAAAACCCCAACTCATTAATCATTTCCAAATCATAATTAACCCGCTGCTTAAGCCGCTGCGCTTCCAAAGGAGGCAAAACCTGCAAACGCTCTTCCAGCTCCTGACGAATCTGCACCAACGCCCGCTCATGCTTCTCCTGAGGCACCACATACTGCCTAGCAGGATAAATAGTAATACAGTCAATTGAAACCTTAACATCCCCCGTTACAACATCAACTTCCTTAATCTTTTTTACTTTATTACCCTCAAACTCAACACGAACAATATCCTTTTCATAAGCCGGCACAATATCCACAACATCCCCCCGAACACGAAAACGCCCCGCCTCCAAAAAGGTATCATCCCGCTCATACTGCATATCAACAAGACTACCAATCAACCCCTGACGACTCAACTCCTTACCAAGCTGCAAATCCACCGCTAAACTTTTAAAATCCTCAGGATTACCTAAACTGTAAATACAGCTAATACTTGCAACAACAATAGTGTCATTACGACTCACCAAACTAGAAACCGCATGCATACGCATCTTTTCTATCTGATCATTTACCGTCGAATCCTTCTCAATATACATATCCCGCGCAGGCAAATACGAC
The DNA here is from genome assembly GCA_009781395.1 of Candidatus Bathycorpusculum sp. Lineage (GTDB taxonomy): Archaea > Thermoproteota > Bathyarchaeia > Bathyarchaeales > Bathycorpusculaceae > Bathycorpusculum. Next base: position 6,971 of record WQYG01000093.1, read on the forward strand.
TCAGGCTGATAATAATCATAAAAACTAATAAAATACTCCACACGATTATTCGGAAAAAACTCTTTCAACTCAGCATACAACTGCGCCGCCAAAATCTTGTTATGCGCAATAATAAGTGTAGGTTTCTGAAGACGACTAATTACATTAGCCATAACAAACGTTTTACCGCTCCCCGTAATACCCAAAAGAGTCTGCTTCTCTTTTCGCTGATAATTCTCTATCAACTTATCAACGGCCTCTTCCTGACCAGAAGAAATCTTAAACGGTGAAACTAACTCAAACAACATACGCTACGCCTAACAATAATGAAAAATATTGCAGGTAAAAGTTATTATACATTATTTCTCGTAAACTCAATTTACCGATCTTTCACGAAATGTTTGACTTTACACTTTAATAACAACTATGTTGCTTCTCAAGCAACCATTTTTCAACATTCATCACCAAAATTCCTTCATAATTGCCTTTAAACAAACTTTCTTTATACAACACTACCTTAGGATAATTATCTTTCACATGTAACAACGAAGTAAATTCTCGTTCAATAGTTTTTTCATCACTTAAAATATAGCAACTTAAATTGACATTGTCTTGTATCCGTCGTGTTTGTACCAGTTTTTAATATCGCTAAGAGTAATTTCACTAAAGGCAATCTTTAGTGCTTTTTGCAGCTCTTCAAAAGTTCTAG
>WQYG01000094.1 GCA_009781395.1 Candidatus Bathycorpusculum sp.
AATTGTTTGGAACTCTTTCTCTACCCAACTATTAACATCCCCATTCAAGACAAACAGCAACCACAATACTACTAACCACAAACACCCTTTTTAGTTTATCAAAAAATTGTGGGTCAAGCTAAGGTAAATGAGGGGTAGAGTAGTCGTAAAAATCTTTAAATGTGCTATTTGATACACTTGTAGTTTATCATGACAATTGCTCAAAATGTGCGTAACTATTTACGTAATAAACCATATTTGCTTGAAGCATTAGAGAAGAACATTGTAAATTTAAGTGAGTTGTCACGACAAATTCAAAGTGAGCTAAAAACGGAGAATACGAGTGCTGTAAAAGCTGCGTTGCGTCGTTTTTCAGAAGAATTGCAGAAGCATAAGCAGAAAAGAGAAGAAAAAGTTCTTGCTTTGCTTAAACATAGTAATGTGGCAGTTTATGATCGAAAAAGTGTCATGATAACTTCTAAAGAAATTCAGGCCAAAGACAGTATGAAAGTGGATTTACCTGGGAAATATGTGTACTTGTTAGATAAAGCAGACTTGCCTGAACAAATAAGTACTCTTGTTAAACATGAAAATTGTACAATGATTGTTATCCATTCACCAAAAGAGTTAGAAGCAACTCCAGGTGTTGTTGCGTTTCTTACGGCTTTATTGGCAGAGCAGAATGTTAACATGATTGAGTTTATTTCATGCTGGACTGAAACAATTATCGTGGTAGAAAAGAAGGATAGTTTAAAAACATATGAAGTTCTCTCAAACATTGTTGGTTAGTTTGTATTTGTGAGCAATAAAATTAATAATATTCACAAACGTTAAGTTTCTAATCAGAGTGGAATACGGATGTCGATAAAACAAGTAACGGTAAAAGCGCCGGCAACAAGTGCTAACCTTGGTCCAGGTTTTGATGTTTTTGGTATAGCGCTTGAGCAGCCAAATGATAAAGTAACACTAACAGCTATCAATAATGATGATGGAGTAAAAATTCAAGTTAGCGGTATGGGAGCAAAAACGATTTCGCTTACGCCAGAAAAGAATACGGCTGGGCGTGTAGCAGAAATAATGGTTAGGGATTTTAAATTAAAAGAGGGTTTGCAAATTCATGTGGAAAAAGGTATTTTTCCCGGAAAGGGGTTAGGGAGTAGTGCGGCTTCCGCGGCTGCAGTAGCTGTTGGTATTAATGCCATGTTTGATTTGGGGTTAAGTAATAAACAGTTAATTGAGTTTGCAGCAAAAGGTGAAGTGGCCTCTGCGGGTTCTGAACATGCAGATAACGTGTCAGCGGCGGTGTGTGGGAATTTTGTGCTTATTCGGTCATGTAATCCATTAGAAATAATTAATTTAGAGTGCCCCAAAGATATGGAGTTAGCTGTAGCTATGCCTAAAATTATCACTCCGCCGAATAAGACCGAGAAAGCTAGGGCCGTTGTTCCTAAACTTGTGTCTTTAGAGAAACATGTTTACAATTTGGGTAAAGCCGCTGCTATGGCAGTGGGTTTTGCCATTGGTGATGTGGATGTTATTGGTCAATCCATGTTAGATGATATTGTGGAGCCATCGAGAGCAGCATTAGTTCCAGGTTATGATAGTGTTAGAGAAAACGCGTTAAATGCCGGTGCGTTAGGTGTGACTATAAGTGGTGCTGGACCGTCCATGATAGCTGTTGTAAATAGGAAAACGTGTGATGCAGCTAAAGTTGCGGCGGCAATGCGTGAAGGTTTTTTGTCATCAGGTTATGATGCTAATGTTTTTGCAACAAGACCTGGTAAAGGCAGTTATGTAGTGGAGATGAAACAATGAGTTATCAAGAATGTATAAATTGTCATACAAAGTATGGCATAGATGAAATAGTTTATTTCTGTAAGAAATGTGGAGACATCCTTGAAATAAAAATGGACCTAGAAAAGGTTGCGGCAGTCGTTAAAACTGGAGACTACAAAAAGAAAGCGCCATTGTCCGTTTGGCGTTATCGTGATTTTATGCCGATTTATGAAGCAACAAATGTGGTTACTTTAGGGGAAGGAGGAACAGGTTTACACCATTCTAAGCGGTTGGGTGAAGTTTTAGGGCTTTCTGATTTGTGGATTAAAAATGAGGGAGAGAATCCAACGGGTAGTTTCAAAGATAGAGGTATGACTGTTGGGGTAACTAAAGCTGTTGAGTTGGGTGCAAAACATGTGATATGTGCGTCTACAGGTAATACAAGTGCTAGTTTAGCTGCGTATGCTGCTAGGGCAGGTATACGTTGTACTGTTTTAATTCCTTCAGGTAAAATTGCTTATGGTAAATTATCCCAAGCGATGATTCATGGCGCCAAAGTTTTGCAGGTTCGAGGTAATTTTGATGAAGCCTTAGAGTTTGTGTTAAAACTTGCTGAGAAGCATAGGAGTATTTACCTGCTTAATTCAATTAATCCGTTTCGTATTGAGGGCCAGAAATCTTTGGGTTATGAAATTTGTGATCAGTTAGATTATAGTGCTCCAGATCGTTTGATAGTGCCTGTGGGTAATGCTGGAAACATTAGTGCCATATGGAAGGGGTTTAGTGAGTTTTATAATCTTGGATTGATAGGTAAGTTGCCCAAGATGACGGGCATTCAAGCGGTGGGTTCAGCGCCTATTGTTAAAGCCGTCAAAAGTCATAGTAGTAAAATTGTGCCAATTGCAGAACCTGAAACGGTTGCCACAGCCATTCGTATTGGGGCACCAGTTAGTTGGAAGAAAGCTATCAATGCTATTAACGAGTCACATGGTACAGCTGAAACTGTTACAGATGAAGAGATTCTTGATGCGCAAAGGATACTTGCTCAGGTTGAAGGTATATTTGTAGAGCCTGCAAGTGCCGCTTCGATTGCGGGACTTAAGAAGCTTGTGCGTAATGGTATGATTAACAAAGATGAGCGTGTTGTCTGTGTTACTACTGGTCATGGTTTAAAGGATCCGGATACGGCTATTAAAATGTGTGAAAAACCTGTTGAGGTTGATGCGGAAATATCAGCTATCGAAAACGCGTTAGGTATTAAAGGGCAAGGAGTAACAGCAACGCAGTAGTGTAAGGTGAATTTGATATGAGAATTATTTTAGTTGGCTATGGTGTTGTCGGTAAGGGTGTAACGACAATTCTTGCCAGAAGGTATATGGAAAAGATTGCAAATTATGGATTTAATCCCAAGGTTGTTGCCATCGCTGATGTTGATGGAGCGGTTATTAATGCGCGGGGGTTTAGTGCTGAAAAGCTTGAAAAGTTTAAACAAAAAGGGTATCCCCTTTCTGCTGACCCCGATTTTGGTCATCAAGGTATGTCTGCTCTTGAGGTTATTGAGAGTGTAGAAGCTGAAGTTGTTGTTGAGGTAACGCCTGTTAATATTAAAAATGCTGAGCCCGCGCTTTCATACATCACCAAAGCTTTCAAAACAGGTAAACATGTTGTTACAACAAATAAGGGACCTCTTGCATTGGCCATGCCGGCTCTGACGGAGCTTGCGGCACATAATAATGTGTTTTTGCGATTTAGTGGCACTGTTGGAGGGGGAACGCCTATGTTAGAATTTGCTAAACGTTGTCTTGCAGGGGATAAGATTCTTGCAATAAAGGGCATTTTGAATGGTACTACTAACTATATTTTATCTGAGATGGGTCAAAATTGTATTTCATTTCAGGATGTATTGGCAAATGCGCAGAAGTTAGGTTATGCGGAAAGAGAGCCGTCTATGGATATTGATGGTTTTGATACGGCGTGTAAAGTTGTTATATTGTCTAACTGGGTTATGGGCAAAAAAGTAACCTTAAAAGACGTAAACATTACAGGCATACGAGAGGTCACCTTAGAGTTGCTTCAGGATGCAGCAAAAAGATACAGCACCATAAAACTCATTGGGACTGTAGAGGATAAAGAAGTTTCAGTTAAACCGGTAGAAGTTCCGTGGGCAAACCCCTTATGTGTTAGTGGAGTTCTTAACGCAGTTACTTTCCAAACTGAATATGCAGCAGATCAAACTTTAATTGGTCGTGGAGCAGGCGGAATTGAGACAGCAAATGCTGTTTTAAGAGATCTCTTAGACATAAGACATAAGTTAGCCTCAAAACTACTATCTTAAAAGAGCTGGGAAATAGCATGAAAAAAGTAGTAATGAAGTTCGGTGGAACCAGTGTTGGCACAGGTGAAAACATACGCCAAGTTGCCAGTATAGTAACACAGTACTCAAAAGAGTACAAGATCACTGTTGTAGTTTCAGCTTTGGCAGGAGTTACAAACAAGCTTTTAGAAATTGCCTGTCAAGCAAAGAAAGGCGATGAAAAACTGGTCAAGGACTTCACTAACGAGTTATTGCAGAAACACAAAGAAGCCGTTGAATCTGCAATTGTTAGTAAACCCTTACAGAAAAAAGTTAACCAGAGAATAGAGGAGATAATAGCTGAGCTTGGAAAGATTTTAACAGGCATCTGCTATGTAGGTGAATTGACACCTAAATCAAAAGATTATGTTGTTTCCTTTGGTGAGCGCTTATCAGCTCCTATTGTGTGGGGAGCAATACAGAATAATAATCTTGAAACTCAATGTTTTACAGGCAAAGAAGCAGGCATTGTAACGGATTCCAATTTTGGTGAAGCAGATCCTTTAATGGATTTCACTGTACACCTTGTACGTGAAAGACTTGAACCACTTTTAGAGAAAGGGGTAATTCCGGTAGTTACAGGGTTTATTGCAGCAAATCAAGATGGCATAGTAACTACTGTTGGAAGGGGAGGTAGTGATTACACTGCAACCATTTTAGGTGTTGCATTAGAAGTTGATGAGGTTTGGATATGGACAGATGTTGACGGAATTATGACAACAGATCCCAAACTTGTTACCACAGCAAAATTGTTGCCACAGCTCAGTTATCAAGAAGCCGCTGAGATGGCAATTTTTGGAGCTAAAGCTATGCATCCACGTGCTTTAGGACCTGTAAGTAAAGAAACTATTCCTGTTAGAATTCGTAACACTTTCCATCCAGAAAATGTAGGTACCCTTATTACTAAAGAGCCTGTTGCAGATGCAAAGCAAGTTGTTAAAGCGGTAGCTATGATAAAAAATGTAGCGATGCTAAACGTTAATGGTGCAGCAATGGTTGGTGCGCCAGGAAGTTATACAAAAGTCTTTGAGATACTTGGTAGAAATAACATTAACATTATGATGATATCTGCAGCGGCTTCTGAGGCAAACATTTCAATGATAATTAAACGTGATATGGTTAGCAGGGCAATAAGTAACATTGAAATTGCCCTCTCAGGGCTAGGTGGGCTTGTAAGTGAAGTAACCGTTGAAGAGGATGTTGCGGTAGTTGCAGTTATTGGTGCTTACATGAAAGGCAACTTGGGTTTAGCATCAAAAGTTTTTGCTATTGTAGCTAAAAAAGGTATAAACATTCACATGATAGCTCAAGGCAGCTCAGAGTTAAACATAAGTTTTGTTGTTAAAGAAAAAGACGGCATAGAAGTCATCAAAGCCATACATGAAGAATTCAGCCTAGATAAAGCGTAACAACAAACATACTTTTTTATGTTTTTTGCATTTTAGTTGGTGTTTTTGGCATTTTTTTGAACTAAAGATTTCTTTGTATGTTCTACGACTGTTGTTATGTCATAACAGATCTTATTTGGTTTTATCTGTTTGTTTTGGTTAAGACTTGTTTTTCGTATTTCAAAAAATGTGGAAAGTGTATATTACAAAATGTGATACTTTCCGTGTTTTAAAAAAATGCGAAAAATGCGAAGATTCAGAAAGTTTGGGTAAATTTGTTTATTTTTATATTGTGCGAGTGTTGGTTTTAATATTTGTTATATACAATATTTTTGTGTTAGTTAGTGTGATTTGAGATTGTTATGTTGCTGCAGTGTTGTGTTTGAATTGTGTTTGTAAATTTGGGTGAGTTTGATTGGGGTTTATAGAGTTTGGTCTGCAAGGCTAATCAAGCTATCGGGGTTGATGTTTTAATTTCTAGTTTTGGGGTTTGTTGTGTTTTGTTTCAGTGTTTTTGATAAGGGCTGTTTTTACTGCTAGGAAGAAGTCTACGTCGTCTCTGATTTTTAGTGTTTGTTTGCGAGGTATTGATAGGGTAAAGGCGTAAAGTAGGATTGTTACTTATGTTAGGCAGGATTTTTCCGTTTTCTTGACAGATCAACACAAATAATCAACCGCCAAAACCACAATGCCGTTAGTTCAACATTTCGTGTAAGAAACAACCGATTTTTCAGCAGAAATCATTGACCGTTCATATAGGCTGCTGTTGATTTGTCGCTCCAGTTCACGTTTAGAGAGGCTATTCTTTGCAAAGAGTAACAGGTAAAATTCTCTTTCTTCACCTGTTTTTGCAGCCATCATTATTAAGACGTTGTTTGTCCAGTTTGTTTCTCTCACCAGTGGCGAGAGTTTTTCTTTTCCGACATAGGTTCATAGAATTGCTTCATTCGCCAAATGTTTTGGGGCGAAAAATCTTTTAGCCCCCCCTCCATAAAACGCGATTGAATAAAACCCTAATTTCCCAAAAGTAAGTAACATCTTTCGTTGATAAGTCTTGTTTTTTAGTTGTTTTTGTAATTAGGGCTGTTTTAGGCCTTTTTAAAAGTTGTATCCACATTACTTATAGCAACATGACTAAAGTTTTACTATGTATCCGTCGTGTTTGAACCAGTTTTTAATATCACCAAGAGTGATAGCAGCTAACGCCATCTTTAGAGCAAATTGTAACTCTTCAAAAGTCCGAGCCTTCAACTTCCTAAGAACAGCCTTCACCTTAGACCACACAAGCAAAAGTAGGATTTAGATCAGGCGAATAAGCAGGCAAAAACCAAACAAACGCCCCCCGCTCAAAAATAGGATCAAGAACCCCAGCCACCTTATGCGAAGACAAATTATCCAAAAACACCACACCCCCCACACCCAAAGCAGGAGCCAACACATACCTTACATACAAAGCAAAAACCTCCCCATTCAAAGTACCCTTAAACGTTACAGACGCATTCACACCTGATAAACGCACAGTAGCAAGTATAGAAGTACGCTCAAAACGAGCATCAGACACATAATCCACCACCCTAGCGTGCTTGTCACCCCAACCCCGCAGACGAGTCATAGCACAATTAATGCTAGCTTCATCAAGGAAAACAAGTTTATCAATCTCTAGGGTTTTTTGCAGTTCACGCCAGTCATCTCGTTGTTTGACAATATCGTCTCGTTTTTGGCCATTAGCATGGAGCGTCTTTTTTTATATGTTAAGCCTATTTTTTTGAACAGTTTGCTAAGGCCTGATTCTGTTATGGGTAGATCGAGTTTTTCTATTAATTCGGGGATGGTTATGTCGGGGGTTTTTTCTATTTCTGTTTTAATTTGGGTTATTTTGGTGTTGTTTATTTTTGGTTTTCGACCGCAGTTGGTATAGTTTGTTTGTAGGGTGCCTGTTTTTTTGTAGTGGGCCCAG